>DASVMX010000104.1:0-43833 GCA_036384215.1 Ktedonobacteraceae bacterium
CCCCCCACGGCTCTGTGAGCTTCCAGGCACTGGAACCAGATTACTTGATAGTTACCAGGAAGACCTTATCAGAGCCAGGAGGTTGATTGCCGTTCAGATCGCAGTTGGTCGTGGAGAGCCAGAGCTGGTTTTTGCCTGGAACTGCCATGACGGTGCGCAGGCGGCCATACTGGTTGACGTAGTAGGCCTGGGGGGTGCCAGCGCTGGTGCCGTTGAGCGGAATGCGCCACAGGCGCTGGCCGCGCAGGGCTGCCATGTAGACGACGTTGTTGACGATTGCGATGGCGCTCGGGGAGGCCTGGTTGACTGGCCATTTGGCTTTGGGATTGGTCATGCCGGAAACTGTGCAATTGCCTTCGCAGGTGGGCCAGCCGTAATTCAAACCGGGCTTGATCAGGTTCAGCTCGTCCCAGGCACTGTTGCCGAACTCTGCTTCCCACAGGTTGCCAGAAGAGTCCCAGGCCAGACCCTGCGGGTTGCGGTGCCCGTAGCTATAAATCAGGGTGCCAAAGGGGTTGCCCGGTGCCGGGGTACCATCGGTTTTCATGCGCAGGATCTTACCGTTGAGCGAGCTCTTATTCTGCGCGTTGGCGCCATTTTCCGCGTCTCCGGTGGTCGCGTAGAGGTACCCATCCGGGCCGAAGGCGAGGCGCCCGCCGTTATGGTACTTGTTCTTGGCAATACCCTTGACCAGGATGGTGTAGCTAGAAATGGTCTTGCCATTATAGACCATACGCACAATGCGGTTGCCCTCGCTCGCGGTGTGGTCGATATAGATGAAGTGGTTGGTGCTCCAGTTCGGGTCTACTGCGATACCCAGCAGACCACCTTCGCCGCCAGTGGTCACGACATTGGGAATCTTGCCAATCAGGGTGCGCGTACCACCAGTGGCAGACTCGTGGTAGAGATTGAAGGTATCGCGTTCGGTGACCAGCATCGAGCCATCCGGCAACCAGCTCATGCCCCACGGCACAGACCAGCCAGTTGACAGAGTGGTAATCGAGGAGGGCACCCCGCCGCTGCCCGCCGCTGTAGTCGCGCTAACCTGATTACTGGGCTGCGAGGTGTTACCCGCGGCATCATGCGCTACAACGACCAGCAGGTAGGTAGTGTTGGAGGCCAGACCAGTTACGGTGTAGGTAGTGCCGGTAATTGGGTTGCCATTCAGCGCAACCCCGGCGTTGAGCACATCATAGCTGGTTACGCCGACGTTATCCGTTGAAGCGGTCCAGGACAGACTGGCCGTCGAAGAGGTAGTACCGGTGACCTTCAGATTGGTTGGAGCCATTGGCGGAGTGGTGTCACTGCTCGCGGTCGTGGTCACGATGGCTTGATTGCTGCCAATCGAGACATTTCCGGCGGCGTCGCGGGCATCCAGCGATAGCCGATAGGTAGTATTTGGGGTCAAACCGGTAACCTTGAACGATGTAACGTTGCCAGGTGCAGTCGTCACCAGATTGCCATCGTTGTAGATATCGTAAGCTACGACGCCTACATTATCCGTCGAGGCGGTCCAGGCCAAGGTAACGCTGGTTGAATCTACAGCGGTAGAATGGACATTGCCCGGCGTCGTGGGTGGCTGTGTGTCTGTGGAACCAAATACCTGGAACTCCTGGAGTGAATAACCGTACGCGGTGCCGGTACGGCAGCGATGCGTGCCATACATGCGCACATAGCGGCCAGTGCCGTTGACCTGAATATCCTCGGTTCCACCTTTGCCGGTCGTGGTAGTGTAGATGGGTGTCCAGGTGGCGTGATCATTCGAGGTCTGAAGCTGGTACGCCGTCGCGCAGGAGAGATCCCAGATCAACTTGATATCATCGATCTGAGAAGCCGTTCCCAGGTCAACGTAGATCCACGAGGGATCGATGTTCGCCGCGCTGGCCCAGCGCGTGGTGGTTGTGCCATCAACTGCGTTTTTGGCGGCACAGCAGGTCCCGGCAGCGTTTGTTCCACCTGCCGACGACACGGTCACCGGCTTATTCTGGCTGAGCGGAATACTCGCGGCGTGCGCGCTTTGCGGACGCGCGTTCGGGTTGCTATAGTTCAGTACGACGCTCACCACGATGAGCAAAATCAAGAGGAGAGGAAATGAGATTTTCAGCAGTAATTTTTGCTTACCTGTCATTTTTGATGCACTCCTTGCATATGAATGGTAGAGAACTTCCATGTCTCTCCGTCAATCTGATCTATCCGGGATCAAAACCAGACTTTTACCTGATTACTCCTTTCGTGCTGGTGCCTGCCGGTCCCGCTTTTTCCCAAAAAACGTGCGCGAGCAGGGTGTTTTACAACACTGGCGAGGCTTTCTCTACCATATGATGGAAACGGTAGCGGTACCGCTTTCGGAACCGCTACCGAACAGTATACTTGAGAAGGGAAGCAAAAGTCAAGGCAAAGGGATTTTTATTTTCGCCTGGACACATGCTTATTCAAGTACAATGTGTCTGTATGAACAGAGTATAGGCAACGGGAATGAAACAGGTCAATGTCATTTTTCACCAGCAATTCGTGAAGTGCCGCACACTCTTAATAGAAAAGCTCCCTGGCAATCCGCACCAGGGAGCTTTTCTATAACACCATCCAGAGATACACTCTACTGCCTCTTCCTCTATATCACGGCGCTTTCTATCAGGAAGATACTCATCCTTTTTTACAGAGCGGGGGTTGTCGCTCAATGAGATCTCAATTTCCTTTTTGCTCGTTTTGACCTAAATCCACGAGGCCCATGCAACCATCTGCACTACCGCATTGCCGTTGCTGTTGTTACTTCCGCGTCCCTGGCCCGCCGCGTGCGTGCCGTGGAAGCCGATAACACAGCAGTTCAAGACGCCCTTGCCGATGTGTAGCAGGACGTTGTTCGTCAGGGAGATGGGCAGATACTCGGAAGCGAAGAAAGGCTCGGACAGGGCCTTTAAGGACGAGCGGACGCGAAGGCCACATGGCCTTCGCGTCCGCTCGTCCTTAAAGAGCTGGACCTAAGGAGTGCTTGTTCCAAATGGATTGTGGCACTCCTGCATTAATTGTTCAAGCAAGGATTGGCCTGTGGACCGCCACTGGCCGTGCCAAAGAACCAGGGAAGGTTTGGCGTTCCATACTGGGCATCTCGCCCAAAGGTCTGCACGCCATGGGTGAGGTTGCCAAACTCGAATGCGCATCCGCGATCCGAATCCATCGGGTCAGAGCGGGTAGATGGATCGCTTCCTCTCACACTGTAGAAGGGATAGAACTGCGCTCCTGCCGGTGGCACGGTACAACCGGAACCGTCTGGGTTGCAGGCAGACTCCGAGGCCAGCACATCCGTCTCCAACTGCATGATGGGGAACCGGGTCCGATAGGTAGAGCTCCCATTTGCTGCGCTGCGTGGGGCAGTGAACTGGAGTGAGGTGGCGTTGTGCGAGCTCCCGTCAGGCCAATCTGCTTGATAGGACCCTCCATCAAAGTCAAGATCAGAGCCGAGGCAGCCTGCCAGGATCGCGGTGGGGCTAGTGGGGAAGCACGGAGCGTCGTCAGCATCTCCATCGCCGTTGACCCCGGTCTGCCAGTGGCCGATCTCGGAAGCGAAGCCGATGTTGGCCTGCAGCGCTGCCCATGGCACGAAGTTGCCGAATTTGGCCGTGGAGAACTCTGGATGGAAGCTGAAGTTGGTTCCACTACAATCAGTGATATTCAGGCTCTGGTACTGATTAGCTGCGCTAGCAATCATGAAGCCGCTCTGGCCGGTGGTCAGATCATCAATGACAGTAGTGACCCCCCCGGTGACATTACCAGGAGTATCCTTGATGGTGACTCTGAGCTTGTCGCCCTGGTTCATCAGCAGTGTCTCCGCGTTGGGGGTAAAGGTGGCAACGGTCTGAACATCAGGTCCCGCGGGACCGGTAGGAACGCCATCCCGCTGAATGAACGCGAAGTTGGTGGTCTCTTCACAGTTCGGGTTGCAGATTGCGAACCCGGCGGTGCATTCCAGGCTGTTGATATGCAGGGAAGCGCACCAGTGGGTTTTATCGCAACTAATCTGCGTGATAAAGGGGGCATCACCGGGCGGATAGAATTGCATCTCCAGGAAAGCAGAACCCGCAGTATTCGGATTCTGATCAGTGTCTGGTGTGCAAGGAGCCTGAGGGAAAGAACCAGGATCGCAGAGCGCCATACTGAGCCAGAACGCGATCTGATTCTCGAAGGTCTGGGTTGCGGGCAATGGACGCTCTTTCGGCAGGGTCATTGCATACTGAACATTATTCCCGGAACCGGGAACCTGCGAGTTGAACTGGACAGAGGGCTCGTCGTGGCCAACATAGAAGCCGTTGTCTTCGCCTCGGTCGCCGTTGAAACCGCGCAGATCGGTACAGAGCGCCGAGGAAATAAACGGTTGCTGTCCGGTTTTGCTATGGCCGTTACAGTCCAACCCACCCTGAGCCGAGGGATGAGCCGGAGCATACATGGTCTGGGGCGACGCGTAGGTCAGAAGGGTGGTGACGAGCATGAGCGAGAACACAAGGGCGGTAACAACGAGCAGCGTCGCTCCCGTCAGGATAACTCTGGATCGCAAAAAGCCTTTCATGGGCATATCTCCTCAAAGGACACAGAAGAACGCTCTTAAAAGTGGCACCAATGAGCAAGAAGGGACTTTGCGTTACCAATTCTCCTATAGCAGAGATGGCTATAGGAAGAGCGGGAAGCTCGTGCTGGAAACATAGTAGCAGGAAACCTCTACGAGGCGCCAAAGCGATCTATTATGAGGTTATGCACCAGCGTACGCGCGTGTGGATACCTCCTTTCAATACTAAGTTCGCTGTTGTGGGAGTCAGCAAAAAACGCCCCAACGAAACAACGAGCTTCAACATGGGTCCGAAAAGAAGCGCCAGGGTTTGGAATGAAAGTTGTTCGATGCCGAATGTCCCCCAGACACATGACATCAAACCAAGGGATAGGAATAGCACCAAATATAAGTATAAGCAGGCAATATAGGATTTGTCAAGCAATTTCTATGTGCAAAAAATATTCCCTGATAAATTTAGACGACGCCCACTCCATCTTCACGGGGAACCTCTTCAGAATCATCATTCGTGATGGCATGCGATTTATCGTATACTCGGATACGATCATTCTTCATATTCTTATTTGATGCATCTCCGAAGAAGAACCCTACCACAGTGAGGTATACTATGGGAGAAAAAACACCTGTGCAACTATCCTGTATCACACGAAAGAAGCATGTATGACACCCTCACCTGTGCCTGATTTACGCAACGTTGTCGCATACGCCGATGGAGATCGCGCGCTTTCTCATGGGCATCAAAAGCAGCGCTGCCATGCTGAGTTATCTGGGTACCCTGGAAAGCGGGAAACAACCTGATTCTCTGGAAAGAGAGAACACAGCAACCCATCGGGGGCCATTGAAGACCTGAAATGCGAATAGACGCGTTATTGATGGAGTCTACCGTCAGGTGAGATCGCCGCTTGCCCCAGATTAGCATGGCCATAAGGCAACTTTTCTGAGATGAAGCTAATGATCCAATTTACACCCCAGATTGGCCAGTACGTGAAGAATGGTTGAGCGTTTATGGTAAGATAGGTGTTGTTCAGCATGCTGGAGTGAACACAGCATCAACATATTAGACGTATCACATAAAAAGGAATAGTGCATCAGGAAGAAGGCGTTTTGCGATGGCCACGCACGTAGGGAAACAATTGGGGAATTACCGGCTAAGCAGGCTTCTCGGTCAGGGAGGCTTTGCCGATGTGTATCTGTCTGAACACATCTATCTTAAGACGTCCGCCGCCATCAAGGTCCTCCAGGTTCATCTGACGGATGACGCGCTCAACACATTTCTTGAAGAGGCGCGGACTATCGCGCGACTCACTCATCCCCATATCATCCATGTGCTGGAGTTCGGTATTGAAGAGAATACGCCTTTTCTGGTGATGAACTACGCTCCCTATGGTTCGCTGCGCCAGCGCCATCCCACCGGCAGTATCCTATCGAGCGCACAAATCCTCTCTTATGTCAAGCAGGTCGCCTCGGCCCTGCACTATGCCCACGAACGCATGATTATCCATCGCGATATCAAGCCGGAGAACATGCTGCTTGGCGAGGCTTTTACCCTGATGTTGAGCGACTTTGGTCTCGCCACAACGGTCCAGCAGCAGAGCCAGAGTGTGGGGAACATGCCGGTCCATCACACCGGGAGCATTGCTGGCACAACGACATACATGGCACCGGAGCAGTTCGACGGCGCGCCATCGCCAGCCAGCGATCAGTACGCGCTGGCCGTGGCAGTCTACGAATGGTTCTGCGGAACACCACCTTTCCGAGGGAGCGCTCTGGGCGTGGCCGTCCAGCACATGCAGACGCCTCCTCCCGCTTTGCGTGAGAGGTTGCCTGGACTCTCGCCAGCGATTGAGCACGTGGTGATGCGGGCGCTGGCCAAAGATCCACGCGCGCGTTTTCCCGGCGTGTCCGATTTCGCCAGCGCGCTGGCTGATGCCTCCAGGGATGGGTCAGGCATCGGCCCACTTATCCTGCCGCCTATGACGTCCGTTCCCTCTGGCCCCCAGTCCCCAACGCCTGCTGGATCGCGCCTGCATGACTATACCTCCGCCACAGTCGCGGACCATCCCTTTGCCCTCGGCACGCTTGCGCACACTCCCCCGAACTCGCGTACAGGATATCCACCGTCCCTGGGTGGCACGCCCGCGTTCCCAAATGTGCAACCTCCGCGTCCCATTTCCAGGCGCAAGGTTATCCTTGGCGTCGCGAGCGTGGCAGGTGGCCTGACTGCACTCGGAGTCGGTGCAACCTTTTTCGCACGCGCGCACAACAACGGGAGCACGCCAGCAACTCATCTCAGACCCTCGCCCACCATCGCGCCAACCCCAACTCCAAACGCCGAGGCCACAGCCCAGGCTACGGCCCGGACCCTGGTGAACGCAGTGGAGAGCCAGCCCAGCCTTGCTGCTCTTGGGACCGGGCACCTGGACCTCTTTGTGCGCAGCGACGCGAACACGCTCTGGGGCAGGAGCTACGATGGCAGTTGGCACGATTGGACATCCCTGAGCGGCACCTTCCCATACGACCCGGTGGCGATTTCCTGGGATGGCCAGCGCGTCGATCTTTTTATGCGCGGCGCGGACAACACGCTCCAGCACCGCTTCTACGATGGCACCTGGCACGAGTGGGAGTCCCTGGGCGGTTCCCTGGCCTCAGATCCAGCCGTGGCCTCGTGGGGTCCTGGACGCCTGGATGTCTTCGTACAGGCGACGGATAACGCGCTCTGGATCATCTCGTACGATGGCACCTGGCACCCCTGGGGATCGCTCGGTGGCGGGATTAACGCCAGCCCTGCCGCTGTCTCCTGGGCACCCAACCGGCTCGATGCGTTCGCGCGCGGGGGCGATAACGGTCTCTGGCACATCTGGTATGATGGCGCCTGGCACCCCTGGGAACCTCTGGGAAACAGCCTCACATCGGCGCCCGCCGTTACCTCCTGGGGTCCCAACCGGCTTGATGTCTTCGCCCGCGGCGCCGACGCGAGCTTGCAGCATATCTGGTACGATAGCAGCACTGGTGCTGGCTGGCAGCCCTGGACCTCCGTGGGCGGCCAGATGTCGGTCGCGCCCACCGCTGTCTCCTGGGGCGCCAATCGTATCGACGTTGTGACGCGCGATCCCAACAAGAACTTGCAGCGCATCTGGTTCGATGGCAACTGGCAGCCATGGTCTGCGCTGTAGTATCCTCGGTCTGATCTGATGGAAAACGAACCTGACGTCTGGAGTCCCCATGCCCTTTCGCACCCTCGATCTGGGAAAGACGCCGAGCGCGTTGGGGTCCAAAGGGAACTGGATTGGGCATGCAGAAGATCTGATTCAGATGCTCCAATGGGCGTTCACGGAGGAGAGAAGATGGTTTCGATCATGTTCGGAAACGCTGTCGGAGACGATACTAAGGATGCATACAAAGATCTTTCATGATGTAATAAGCCATCATGTGGGCTCCTGGGATGGCGCATCCTGCTGGTTACAGGAGAAAGAGAGCAAGGGCAGCGTGAACCAGAAGCGTGCGCCTTGTCCTGGCGCACTTTCCATCCCTACGTGTCCAAGGTGTCTCCTGATGAGTTGATGACTGATATAGAGACCCAAACCCAGTCCCTCTGATGTCCCTTGCTGGAGAAGAGGCTGGGACACCTGGTAGAGGCGCTGCCAGATGTGTGCCTGCTGTTCTGCTGCAATCCCTGGTCCATGATCCTGGACCCAGACTTGTGCCGTCTCCGGTTCCAGCGTGATCCCGACCTGGACGGGTTCGGAGGCCAGGGAGAATTTCAAGGCATTGGTGAGATAGTTGCTCAGAACCTGTTGCAGGCGATCGCGATCGGCATGTACGAGGATGGGCATGTCAGGAGGCACGCCCAGGAGAAGAGAACGAGAAGGAAAAGCGGCTTGATAATCCTGGATGGTTTCTTCGACAACTTCAACCAGATTGCATGCGGCCAGGTGCAGCGTAAGCTTGTCCTCCTGGAGACGAGAGAAATCCAACAGATCATCCACGAGCCGGTTCTGGACACGCAAGGAATGCAGGCTGCGCCCAAGCAAACTCAACGCGTTGTCCAGGAGGAGCCGCTGTTCCTGTTGCTGGGGGGATGTCTGGTCGAGCAGCCTGGTCAGCAAACGGCGGGTGAGCTGGATGGAGCCTTGCACCGCTGTCAGGGGATTTTTGAGCTCGTGTGTGACCAGCCCCACGAAGGCTTCGCGCTGCTTCTCCAGGGCTTTTTGCTTGCTGATATCGCGGGCGATGGCAGAAGCGCCGATAATGGTTCCGCGGCGATCTTTGATGGGAGAAATGGACACCGAAACAGGCACAAGACTGCCATCCATGCGCACCCGCAGCGTCTCGTAGGGCTCGATGCGTTCTCCCTGCCGCAGGCGTTCCATAATCTGAGCCAGTTCCTGGGCGCGATCTGGCGGAAAGAGGAGCGAAACCGGCTGGCCGATCATTTCCTGCGCCTGATACCCATACATGCGTTCGGCTGCTGCGTTCCAACTGGTAATGATGCCATCCAGATCTTTGCTGAGGATAGCATCTTCTGAGGAAGCGACCAGTGCGGCGAGGTAAAGCTGCGCTGCCTCTGGCTGCTGATCTGGCGGGAAAGATGGAGTCATGGGTTCATTCCTTTCTCTACAAGTATGCCTCTCTCGTTCATATACCTGCTTTCAGCGAAGACAAAGTGCAGCAGCCATCACCGAGCAAACGACACGATACTCCCTTGAGCATGAATAACTGCGTAGTAGAACAGTCGAATGCATAGGTCATACTAACCTCCTGAAAAAGGCACACCCTGCTCTCTCTGTTTTTCCTCGCGTCGGAGCATAGCTGATTGCCGTGCTCGCTTTCCCGCCAGAGAGCAAAAGTGCATTTCTGAGATCCGAGTTTTTATGGCTGTGTTAGATGTGCGCCGTGAGGTCTCTCCGGTGGCGTGTCTGAAGAAAGATGCCCCGGCTCCTCTTTTTTGCCTTATGAAGAAGCCTGCGCGTCTCACAAAAGAGAAAGCTCTTTTCCCCCTCAAACAATCAAGCATTCACTTCACTTACGGACGAAAGGGCGAAAAAGTGACACGACGTGCGGCTTTTTCCCAGAGAGTCTTTTTCCTGGACACTTTGTTCCTTAAAGAGCATGGCACCCGCTTCGGCATTCTCCATGGTGGATGTCGAATGGGTGTGCCGGACGTTCATTGCGACGCGGAGGCAAAAAAGCATGCAGGAAAAGAGGTTCATCGAACAAGTGTTTCAGTGTAGATTTGATAATTATAGCAAAAGACGAGATGGAATCACTTCATAGAACTTTGATGCGCTTCTGTGTTCTTAATTCTGACAGAACCCTTGCTAGAGTCCTGATTGCCGTTTCTCGTTTCTTTTTGCCACGCCGACGGCTTTGGTCATCCCGATGCTTTCAAAATAGGGGACCAGTTCAGGATCACACAACATATCGATGGTATAAATGCCATGCAGTTTTTTCAGCAGCCGTTGGACGAGTTGTGCGCCGATGCCCTGGTTCTGGTGATCGGGCAAGACTTCGAGTAAGCTGATGTAAGCTGTCAGTACGTGGTCAGTAATGGCGGTAATAAAGCCAACAACCTTTTCATTTTCATCAAGTGCGAGGACGCAATAGTCACTTTTTCTGAGCACTTCGTGATGTTTTTCAGGAGAGGGTTTCTGAGACCAGCCCACAAAGAAACCTTGGAGCTGATGGGGAAGGACTGATACGGGTGAATCTATATAGTGATAGTGCATATGAACCATCCTTATGTGTACAACGTGGGACACTATTCTCCATTGGACAGGCTTGTCAACTCTTTGTCATTCCTACTATACCATATCTTGGTTTATCCTTCTCCCAATAAGAGGATTAAAAAAGCAGGCACGAATAGCTTCACGACTCCCAAGAGAAGAACCAGCCTTTTCTTCGAGATCTCCGGTCCAGGGCACAGATTGCAGGCATCGGCATAGCGCGCAACCAGACGCAGGGTCTTGTGCTCGCCGATCTCTGAGTCGTTTGCTTGAACTGAGCCGTGTAGAAAACAGTTGTATTCACAGCAGTCCTTCTGGTATTCAAGGAGGAAAAAAGCCTATGACTGTTACCATCGGACAATTCCTTGTGTGGTTGATCGTTGCTGCTATCATTGGTTTGCTTGGCGAACTGATCGCTGGTCGTCGCGCCCCGGTCGGCATTCTTGGGTCTATCATGGTCGGACTGTTCGCCATTTTTCTGATTGTTGGCTTTTTCCATTTTAGCATCAAAGGGGAACCAACTATCGAGGGCGTCCCAATCATCAGTACGATTATTGCCGCCGCCATGATTGTCGCTCTCTGGAGTAGTCTTTCGTACCGCTTCTCTCGTAACCGGTAAGATCTTTTCCTGGACAGAGAACCATGTATTCAGGGAATGGTTGGGTTGAATAGGCGCTCAGAGCCCATTCAACCCAACCATTCTTTTCTCAGGAGTGGGACCAGCGATCATGGAAAGGCAAGCGCTGGCCAGGAGCTGAAACATCAGGAATGTCTCATGTCTTTTTGCGCATAGCTTCCAGCGGTGCAACCATCACTGATGGTTTGCAATGTGGTCAGGACTGTCCCTATACAGCATTCATGGCTATACTCTGATCCATTAACTGCTGGAGCTTTTCCAGTGTATCCGTTTCGGGGAGCGGTGTATAAATCATGATTTTGAGTTCGGGCATCGTAGGCACCTGCAAGGTGGTATGCTCGAACATCAGGCTTCCCACCAATGGATGCGTTATCTCTTTGAGCGCGTCGCTTCTCCCGCGCACATCGTGACGAGGCCACCATGCGCGAAATTCAGGACTTATGCGTTGCAAATCAGCTATTAAGCACCTGAACCATTCTTCATTGGCATAACGTGCACTCTCAGCGCGAAATTCCGCGAGCACCTTCTGAGCTACTTGCTCCCACTTCGGGTAGTATAGACGACTCACCGGATCAGCAAACATACGCCAGACCGCATTGTATTCATATGGCGGCACCAACCTCGCCAGCAAAAAGACATGCTCAGCAGTAGAGTTCCAGGCGAGAAAGTTCCAATGATGGCCAACTACGAAGGCTGGAACAGGAGTGAGCGCGTCAAGCACACGGCGTAACGCAGGGCTTACCTCTTCATGAGATATTTCTGTCTCGAGGAGATGTTGCTGGCCGGCAAGCAGGAAAAGATGTTGCCGTTCATCAGGTGTGAGTTGTAACGCACCAGCAATGCTTTGGAGCACCTCGCTTGAAGGGTGAATAGCGCGTCCTTGCTCCAACAACGTATACCAGGAAACGCCTACATGTGCGAGCTGCGCTACTTCTTCGCGCCGCAATCCTGGGGTGCGCCGCCTCCCGCCACCTATCAAACCGACCTGCTCAGGCGAGAGGCGCACCCGTCGGGTGCGGAGAAAATCCGCGAGGTCCTGTCTGTGTTGGTCGTCGCTCATCGTCCTCTTTGCTCCTTATCCTGCGAGTCTCAATCATATGATAAGAGGACTCTGGTTATACAATAGCCCCCGTGTCATACTCCTCAGTGTATCACATGGTGTGATTGTCGTAGTGCTTTGTCAAACTTCGTTTGAGGAATGCGCTGCCTGCGGCAACGGAGAGAGAAGAGACACAGAGGGGCTGGCGCCCCTCTGCACTCCCCACTTTCCTACCCTTCAAACGAAGCTTGGCGGGACAGTAGTCTCAATGAAAGAAAGAGGAAATTTTCTATGGTATCGCATTCAGCGAATAAAGATCATCATTTGTCAGCCACAGTTGCAGGAATGTTCACCATGGCCGAGGATCTGACGGTAACCCGCATGGGATACGGCGCGATGCAACTGGCTGGCCCGCATGTGTTTGGCCCACCTGCTGACCGCAACGCTGCCGTGGCTGTCCTGCGCGAGGCGCTGGCGCTGGGGATCACTCACATCGACACCAGCGACTTCTACGGCCCCCACATCACCAATCAGATCATCAAAGAAGCCCTGCATCCCTACCCCGATTCGTTACATATCGTCACCAAGGTCGGAGCGTTACGAGACGCCGAGGGCGGTTGGCCCCAGGCGCTTGCTCCCGAGCAACTGCGCCAGGCCGTTTTCGACAACCTGAACAACCTCGGGCTCGACGCGCTCGACGTCGTCAACCTGCGCGTCGTGGGGCTCGACAGTCCCACTCCTGGCTCAATCGCTGAACCGTTCACCGTGCTCGCACAACTCCAGCAAGAAGGACTGATCAAGCACCTGGGCCTCAGTACTGTGAACGCTGAGCAGATTGCCGAGGCTCGGTCCATCGCGCCGATTGTGTGCGTGCAGAACTTCTACAACCTCGCCCATCGGGCTGATGACGACCTGATTGACGCCCTCGTCACACAGGGCATCGCCTATGTGCCTTACTTCCCGCTTGGTGGCTTTTCCCCTCTGCAGTCCAACACGCTGGAGGCAGTTGCCGCCCGTCTCGGAGCCGCACCGATGGCCGTCGCGCTGGCATGGCTGCTCCAGCGCTCACCGAACATCCTGCTTATCCCAGGTACCTCATCCGTCTCGCATTTACGCGCCAACGTCACCGCTGCCGCGCTGACCCTTTCCGAGGATGACCTGGCCGAACTGAATGGCGTTGCCTCATGAGCACGACCACAAAGTCAAAAGCAACGGCATTGTTTGTGCACCATCGCTCAGTTTGACATTCCCGCGTGGAAGAAAATAGACTTGATACATCGTATGTTTCATCTCGTTTTACCACATGCTTTGAGGGGGAAAGTGATGAACAATCTCAATGCAGCAGCCAGTGGGCAATTCACTATTGGGGGAGATTTCACGGTGAATCGTCTGGGGTTCGGCGCGATGCGGATCACCGGGCGGGGCATCTGGGGCGAGCCGGAAGATCGCCAGGAGGCGCTGCGGACACTCAAACGAGTCCCAGAACTGGGTATCAACCTGATCGATACCGCAGACAGCTATGGTCCTGAGGTCAGCGAGAATCTCATTCGCGAGGCTCTCTATCCCTACAGCGGTCTGGTCATCGCCACTAAAGGAGGATTCACGCGCCAGGGACCAGACTTATGGGAACCCGTTGGACGACCGGAGTATCTTCGTCAGTGTGTCTTGATGAGTTTACGACGCCTGGGGGTAGAGCGCATCGACCTGTGGCAATTGCACCGCATCGACCCGAAGGTGCCACGCGAGGAGCAGTTCGACGCTATCAGGCAGATGCAACAGGAGGGCTTGATCCGTCACGCAGGGCTGAGCGAGGTAAATGTGGAAGAGATTCAGGCAGCACAGAAATTTTTCCCTGTGGTGACGGTCCAGAATCAATACAATCTGGCAGCGCGTCAGAGCGAGCAGGTGCTTGACTACTGCACCAACGCTCATATCGGATTTATTCCCTGGTATCCACTGGCTGCGGGAGATCTGGAGGCTCCAGGCTCACTACTCGACAGGGTTGCCAAAAAGCACCAGGTGGCCCCTGGGACAATAGCGCTAGCCTGGTTACTCAAGCGCAGTCCGGTGATGCTGCCGATCCCTGGCACCAGCAAAGTGAAGCACCTGGAAGAGAATGTGGCTGCTGCACGTGTGATGCTCAGTGAGGAAATTTATGAAAGACTCTCCTCCCAGGTAGGAGGACAACCGGCAGGGCAGGCATAAAACAGCCACAAGCTGCCTCTCTCATGCAGTGGGAGCAGCCTGGCTCTTGCGTGGAGAAACCAACCCAACAGCAGTGGAGGCCGCCAAGTGGAGGCAGTGCTGCTCCAGAAGTCCACCAGGTGACATACTGCAAGCGGCTTCTCCTCGGATGAAGTGAACGCCAGAGGAACCTTTGCGAAGTACGGGAGATGCAGAAAAGATGCCCATGACGTTGGCCACGGGCATCTTTCTGCATCTCCCGTACTTCTTTAGCTAGACTCTACGATGTGGGTAACTGCGCGAGAAGAGGCGCAGGATGGCAATCAGGATGCAGGCGCCGACAAAGGCAACAATAATGCTGCCAACGACACCGCCGCCCACGCTGATGCCAAGCAGGCCGAAGAGCCAGCCACCGATAAAGGCACCGACAATACCAGCGATAATATCGCCGAGCATGCCGTAGCCACCACCACGCATCACCACACTCGCCAGAAAACCGGCAATCAGGCCTACTATCACCCACCAGATCAGCGACGTGGCACTCATATCCGCAAGTATCAAGGTTGCGAATAGCATAAGAATCACTCCTTACCTCTGCTTATCAAGCAATCCGCTCGCCCTCTCACCGTTTTTATACGCTGAGTAGCATTTTGTAAATAAATACAACAATGTGAGTGGATTGCACATTACTCTGTTCATGCTTTTTACAAGCTAATCAGTTTTATTTTTCTCATCTTGTTTTCGCTGTTAAGACACGTATCATGGAGGAGAAAAGTTACAGTCTGAGAGAAAAGAGGAGAGAGAACCTTTTCACATGTGTTGACCACCAATAAGCTTCTCTCAACTACTTTTCTGAAATGCTTGAGTCACGATTTTGAGCATCAGAACGTGAATCGAAGAAGTTTCCTTCGGGAAGGAGCATTTCCAGCACGGCGTCCTCGTCAGCACTTTGTGACGTGTAGCCCGGCGGGGCGCTGTCGATTTGCCAGACGCAGCCATTGAGCACAATGTAACGCCACTCCAGACACGGGCTATTATGGAAATCAGCCGGGAGAGCCGTCTTGAGAAGATCCTGAACATCATCGGGTACCGGGTCTGCCAGATCTCGTTCTCCTGCGAGAATGCGTTGAATATAGCCTGACAGGAGGGCTTCTGGGTCTTCTCGATAGAGAATCTGCTGCATATTGCGGAGATTATGAAGCGCGCTCTCCCGATAATGCGGGTTTTGGAAGTCCTGGAGTACATGATAATGCAGCGCAGCGAAAAAGCTATATTGCACCAGGCCACTACAGATAAAGCGCATGACATGTGCGTCAGGCTCGCTGTTTTTGTCCCATTGCTTGAACCATTCCGCCAGTTTTCCTGCCGCCTCGGCAACCTGGGGGACTTTACTCAAACGATGACGGGCCAGGCGCTCCAGATACAGTGCAACCAGTTCCCAGACCACTTTTTGATCAAAGAGTCCATGCATCTGATCCAGAGCGACCCCCCGAACATGGCGCAGATACGCAATCGCGTGGGTATCGTCTGAGTCGCCTGGATCGTGACTGGCCTGCTCATGGGGATTTTCCTGGTACCAATCCAGCCTGGGCCGCTTAATGCCTACCGTGAATTCATTAAAGGGCAGCACCTCGTTGCGCCAACTGGTCATAATCACCCCTTTCGGACGAGCTTCGACCAAAAAGGTATTTTCCAGCCCCTGTGTAGGGGCATTTACCAGAGAGACCAGGGCCGAATGGCTCCACTGGCTTTTTGTTCCCACACGAATGAGATGCGCTAAGACTTCTCTGTGGCTGTGATTGATGCGCAGCACAACATCGGAGATGCGCAGGCGAGGCCCATCTTCTCCCTGCTGCATAAAATAGGTCAGCGGGTCTTGCGAAACGTTCGTCGCGCGGTAAAGCACGTCTTTCTTCCTTTCAGAAACGCGCCTGTTCCTTTTTCGACTTTTATCTCTCACGTGCGTGAAAGCGCGGACAGAATATGGCGCTTTTTTCATCTGGTATATCCTCAGATCCAGTAAAACGTCTTTCTCCTGGCTGTCCTGCAAAGCGCCCCATCTCTGTTGCCAGAAGCTGTCCACTCCAGCAGATTCTCGTACTTGCAAGGGGCAAACAATTAGAGAATGATTTGTTTGGCCAAAATTACCCCGCGCTTGCGCTTCTTTCCTTCAACCACAATGGCATTGCCCGCGCGCAACGTGGATAGCGCTTCCAGGGAAGCATCTTCTCCTGTTTTCTTTCTCAGCAGTGTATGAGTGTCAATACGTATGGCTACCGGCTGAACTTCACCTGTGCTCTGCCTTGTCATAATTCCGGCAACAACATACCTGTCTCTTTGCGCCTGATTTGGGCTGACACCAACCACGGTCACTTTCCGGCCATGCTCTAACAGCGCCTGGCTCTGCTCAAAATTCCCCTGTTGCTCTTGCTCAATTGGTTGAGCGGTTTGTTGTTCCTGCTGCTCTCCTGGCTCAGTCTCCTCATCTGCCTTCAATTCCGCTTGCTGATCGTGAGCAGGGTCTGACATTTCAAACAAGGCACCACTATATGTGTGTGGAATAGCCAGACTTACTGCGTGTGGCAGAGCATCGAAGTGGTAGGTCACCATCACCTGTTCAGGTTCGTCTACCCGTGCGAGTGCCTCCTGATCCGACTTACTGAGATAGTTTTTGAGCTTTACCGCGCTGCCATCCAACTGGAGAGCCACCGATGCTGGCACGCTGAGAGAGAAGTGCGCTCCCTGAAAGTATTCTGCAGTCAGATTATCGGGATGATGCCGCAAAAGGAGTGAGGCAATCTGTTGCATCGTCGTCAACGGATTTCCACTGGTAATGACGCACACGTCGAGTATGCCATCATCGATATGTGCACCAGGCGTTATCTGGACGATATCGGCATAGAGACGGGTATTCCCTATCACCAATTGAATGGCCTCACCTTTCCAATAGATTTCCGCGTTATCCGCATCCCCAGCTCGAATCTCGACAGGAAATGGATGATGGGTGGGCAATTCTTTGGCTGCGGAAGCTCCAACAGCGAGTGCGCCAAGACGATACTTGAGTGGTTGAGAAACATGTTCCATGATGGCGGCGTCAATTCCCAGGCCAGCCATCAACAAAAAATGCTGTCGCACTCTGGCTGTAGCCTTTATCTGCCTCTTGCGCGACTTTTTGCCTGGTCGTGGCTGCTCAGACGGTGAAGCCTCTGGCAAGGCAACCCGTTCCACCGTGAGATGTCCAATGTCTACCTTGCGCGCTTCACTTTCAAGCAGTGCAAGCGCTGCATGTACTGGATCAGCTGGCACACCAATCTCACTGGCCCACACATTGGCTGTGCCACCTGGGATAAGCCCGACGATGCTCTGATGGTTCTTCGCATGCATGATCCCATTGACCACCTGGTTCAATGTCCCATCTCCACCATAGGCAATAATAAAATCAGACCCATCCTCAGCAGCTTTTGTCGCCAGCGTCATCGTATGCCTACTGTACTCTTTCAGCGCGAGATCGGTTTTCCAGCCAGCAGCGGCAAAGATTGCCAGGATATTGGCCATGTTCGCGAGGTTCTGGCCGGATCGTGGATTGACTATCAAGGATACTCGTTTGTGTTTCATCAAAAGCTCTCCTTCTACTGTTCTATTTAATCGCTCTCTTTTCTCCACTCTCGGTTTTCATTTGGCTGCTTTTCTTCTGAACTCTTTCTGTGACCAACTGGTAGAGAAAAATGAACACGGACATCCAGATCGCCCCATCCAGATAGCCACCGAGCACATCGAGCATCCAGTGTTCGCCCTCCCATAAGCGAGCAAAACCGACAATTCCGATGTTCAGTAAGGCCCATAGCTGCAAGAGCAACACAAGCCAGTGATAGCGCCACTCTCTGACTGGCCGTGTAGCTGTCAGGAACAGGAGGAAGCCATAGAAAACCATGATATGACAGCTATGCCCGGAAGGAAAACTATTGAAGATCAGTCGACTATCTACATGGATGAGGTTGGACGTAGGGCGAGGGCGTCCCACAAAGTCACCAATCAACGCGTCTATGCCATTCCCAACTACCACAGAGAGTGCCAGGAAGATGCCCTGGCGAAACCAGCGGAACAGCATAAACACGATCAGAACGGCAAAGACCGTCACCGTATCCGGGATGGGATCGTTGATCCAGGCAAAAAAGCGGAAGATGGCTCCGAGCCACGGCGCGGCAACCACTGCCTGGATTTCCCGACTGACGCTCAACTCAAAAGGGAGTGGCAGGCGATGAGCGCGGACAAAGAGGGACAGCGCAAGCATGCCAACCACCGCAAGGAACCACAAGAGTGCGCCCACGGCCACCTGGGACCGTTGCTTGTGGCTTTGCTCACCTGCTTCATCTGGCCGTAAGCTTTTCTCGCGTGAAACCTCCACTACCGTGACCCTCCTACTCTCCGATAGCGGGCTTCTGCGAACGAATATACTCCATAGGCGAGCAGACCGAGCGCGACGACGCCCAGGAGCCAGGGGCCGAAAGGCTGCTTCAACAGTTCCATTAAGGCCGTATCCAGTCCTTTGGCATCGCCCGGGTTGTGTTTGACTGCGGCGATCACCAGGAAGAAACCAACGATCATGAAAACCATGCCCAAAGCCGCATTGCCCAGACGCCCAAGCGTAATCACACTCTTGCGTACAGAAACGCTGAGAGAGGAAAGGTTCAGGTAACGTGCGAAGGTGGCCCGGTAGGCTCGCGTGAAAAGATAGGCTGCGATACCCAGGACGACGCAGCCGACTAGAATCACCAGCAGAACGCCCGCTGGCTGCTTGAGTAAGAGCCCGGTCCAGTTCTGGGCTGAATTCGTGGAATTGCCCGTTGAAGTAGAACCAGTCGAGGCAATCTGAGAGGCGACCACACCCAACAAGCCATAAGAAACGGCTACTCCGGCATAGCCAACACGAGCGCCGATGCCTTTGGCTGTGCGCCCTTTGTGCTCGGTGTCAAACAACGCTTGAATCAGGCTCCAGAGAGCAAAACCGAAAAGCCCCACAGTGATGACGATCATCAAAGCACGCCCGAACCCTTCCCCCAGAGGACTATGGTAAATTGCTTGTAGTGCTCCATTCTGATCGGTCGCGCCACCACCGTGACCCGTCACAAGCAGGATGGCCAGAAAACCAATCACCACATACACCACCCCTTTGACCGTATACCCCAAACGTGCAAGGACCATGACCGCTCGACTTGTGGCGGCGTTGCGCGCGGTTTGCTGGGCTTCCTGTACTTTTATATTTGAATTCATGTCACATTCTCCTTATGATACAGTTGTTGTTCTTGAGCACACTTCTTCCTGTGAATGTGTCTAACACGAGCGAATCCTCTGGGAAGGATACTCTCCATGATGTATCACCAGACTCAGGGCAACCTGAGAGGGAAAAATCGGTCGCCCTGGTGAAACGCGGTCATGGTTATCGTCAGTTACCTGGGCAGTTCAATGTGGCTGCTTGTCTGAAACCAGAAAGCAACCTGCAAGGAGGGGACATTCTGTCCCAGGCACAAGTCCAATACCTTTCACAGAGGAGCAAGCCGATGGGGATTTGAATGGTATTGCAGGCACGAGTCCAATGCTCGGCTTGCCAGGCAAATCAAAACCTGGGTAACCGAGGCGCTGCGGATCGATGCGGAGACGGCGCTGCTGGTAACGTTGTCTCGCTCGACAGAAGCTTTCTAGCCAAAAAGTGCTATTTCCTTCTTTTTTGGTAGATATTGGCTCAGAATGAAGTTCAAAGGGTTAGGGCCTCTTTTATCTGATGAATTCCGGTGTAGCGATATAATATGCGCTCCATCAGCAATTATATGTGAGGGATAACATGATTGAGATACTTCAGGATGAGGATCAGCAAAAACGTGGGGGAATAGGACGCTGGTGGCTGCGCCTGACTGCGCCGACGGAAGCGTTACAATACGACCAGGCGGCAAGCCACCAGGAACGAGAACGCCTGCGCCGCAGCCAGTTGATCAGCTGGACCGCGCCATTTGTCTTTTTCGCGCCCCTACTTTTGCTCCAGCAGGCTGCGGACATGGGAACATTCATCGGGATTGTGGCTTTAATGGCAGCCTCTGTCATGGCGTTGGCCTGCAACAGGATAGGTAAGCAAACAGTTGCAGCCCTGCTTCTGGTGTTCGCCATGGACACGGTAATCGAAGGAACGCTTGTGACTGCACAAGGAGGCTTGAGTACCGGATGGCTGCTCAGCTTCGATCTTTTCGTTCTCCCGCTGATCGCGGCTGGAGTCCTGCTGAACCGTCGTTTTCTCTGGGCATTTATGCTCCTTCACGCCGCTTGTATCCTGGGTGATTTTTACTTCTTGCCGCACGCAAGTGATCTGACAGCCCTTATCCAGCTCTGGCATGGGCCAACTGTTGTCTTTGCCAGACCTCTGATTATTCAGATTGGTGGATGTTTGCTCAGTTTCATCGAGGTTCGTTCGACCGACCAGGCTATTATACGCGCCGATCGTGCCCAGTTTATCACGCAATTACAGGAGTCTTCACTCAAACAGAAAGAAGAACTCGATAAGGGTATTCAGGAGATTGTGAACATCCTGACCAGGGCCGCCAATGGCGACTTTACAGCTGCCGCTTCACTGCCCCAGGAAAACAGCTTGTGGCAAATCGCCGCGGCCCTGAACACGCTATTTACCCGGCTCCAGCGGTCTCGCCAGGCGGAAACACAGCTTCGACAACTGGAGCAGGAAATATCAACCATTGTAGCAGATTTGAAAAAAGTAACCGATAGAGAATCGCTTAATAGCCTCATTCGCCATCTCCAAAACACGCTACTTCAATATCGGCTTCCAGGAGGATTTCAGCCAGCCCCTGCCCGGTCAACGAATAATCGATTTACAACCTGATTCACATCTAAAGGGAACGAACAGGAAATTTTGGCTTTCCTGTTCGCTGCCTCAACGAGCCTGAGCATTCTGGTTGCTCTCAAGAATTGTATGTGCAATCAGACGCAAAGCAAAAGCATTCGCTTGACCCTGGCTTCTTCACCATGCGCGAGAAGAGACCGAATTGTTTCCCACAGATCAATAACGACCAGTGCATATCCTCCTCTCTGATTGAGGCGGTATGTATAGAAATCCGTGAAGTGGAAATGAGATCGCCGCATCACTTGATAATACAAGAAATCCGCCACCCCCAGCGCAAATGCGCGGCCAGTGGCGAGGGATTGCGCATACACTGCAGCATAGGTCAAGTCCCTGGCAATAGGAAGCTTGTATGGAGCCGGTTTTGAACGCACACAAAAACGAGTCAATTCAAGAAGCTCATCGTAATGATGCTGTCGCTTTAAAAGCAGCAATGCTTCCTGGGGAAACATTCCACAAGAGCGAAACTCATTCTCTATCATAGAATCGTTCCAGTCCCGCAGCGTCAGGATACGCACTCCCCCCAGAAGATGCTCCTGTTGATCTATTCCGTAAGTGCAGTGTGTGCTGATGAAGCTCCTGGCTTCATCAAGCTTATCGTAACGATCAACATCCCTACCCTCCGAATCCACTGGGATTTGCCACCCCAAACGTTGAACAAAGGTAGATCCTCGCAGGCGCTGGTACTCCGCGAGGCGTTGTGTGTCGTTATTACTCAATGTACGCACTCCGTATCTCATTTCCTGTTCGGAAGCATTGAGAGCCCCAGTCTCGGCTTCATAGGTTTGTAGAAAATCCATCTTACCCCCTGATGAAGGTGATCATTCATCAAAATCATCATCAATTCTTAATCTGATGTTTTCTCATTATTTCTTTTTGGATCTAATGATGTCAACTTATTTAAAAAAGCTGGTTTATTATTTTATATTGTGTTGTTCCCTAAAAAGGGGGTCGAGTGATAAGGAGTTCCTTTTGGGCCACTGTTGTAGGGGAGATGGCTCCCTGCGCGCGGAGATCCATCCTTTCAGTTCGAGTGCATTGGTAAGCGGGGATCTAGAGGCAGCGCACCGGACGTTTGCTGATGGCATAGCGAGTGTGCAGATGGCCGGGAACCTCTCTGACGCCATCAGTGGCACCATCGCCCTGGCTGATATCAGGATTGCGCAAGGTCGTCTCTACGAGGCCATGCATACCTACGAGTGCTCTTCGCAGGAGGCGGTGGTGCTGGGCGAGCCTGTCCTGCGGGGAACGGCAGACCTGTATGTGGGAATGAGCGAACTCCACCGGGAGCAGAACAATCTGGATGTCGCCGAGCAGTGCTTGCTGCAAAGCAAGGAGATGGGCGAGCGCACAGGGTTCCCGCAGAACCGGTCTCGTTGGTGTGTTGCTCTGGCTCACATACGGGAGGTCCGGGGAGACCTGGACGGCGCTCTCGACCTGCTCCACGAGGCAGAGCGTCTGTATGTGAGAGACTTCTTCCCAAATGTGCGTCCTGTCGCGGCACTTATGGCACGGGTGTGGGTCGCGCAGGGGAGATTGGGTGAAGCCCTCGGCTGGGCGCGTGAGCAAGGCCTCTCCGTTGAGGACGATCTCAGCTATCTGCGCGAGTTTGAGCACATCACCCTGGCCAGGGTGCTCCTGGCCCACGCTAAGAGCGACCGGACAGACCGCTCCATTTTTGAGGCAATGGGATTCCTGGAGCGCCTCCTGAAAGCCGCGGAAGCAGGGGAGAGGACGGGCAGTGTCATCGAAATCCTGGTGCTCCAGGCGCTTGCTCATCAGACGCAAGGCGATATCCCTGCTGCTGTCATGCCGCTGCAACGCGCTCTGACGCTGGCTGAGCCGGAAGGCTACGTCCGCATGTTTGTGGACGCAGGCCCGCCCATGGCGGTCCTGCTGGAAGAGGCCGCGAAACACAGAATCACACCGAACTATATCCGTCACCTCCTGACAGCCACGGGCCTGGCTGAGGACAGCACGCCCGTCAAACAGGTGTTGATCGAGCCACTCTCGGAACGTGAGTTGGAAGTGCTTCGGCTGTTAGGAACCGACTTGAACGGCCCGGAAATGGCCCGCGAACTCGTGGTGTCCCTGAACACCGTGCGTACACACACCAAAAACATTTACAGCAAGCTTGGGGTAAACAACCGCCGGGCAGCGGTCCGCCGGGCTGAGGAACTCGATTTGTTCTAACGAACCCGGCCCCCACCAACCCTGGTCCTGGCCGGGGTTGGTGAACCACGTGGCCAGAGCTTTTCTCTCCCGCGCCTTCTCCCAATGCACAAATCACCACCTCGATCACCACAGGTGGTGATGCCTTCTCATTTCACACTTTCGTAGCCAATGTATCCGCGAAACTCGTCTGAAAAATGGAGAGCCAAACGTGGGCACCAGAAGAAGAACTCGGATTCGCAGCGAGACCTTCGGCAAGCTAGTCAGGCGCGTAGGCGAGGCCATATATTGCGGTGCCTCGCCTACGCGCCTGCACATCAGATATTCTTCTGAAAAGGCTTTATTTATGACTTACCGTGTAGTGCAGTTGAACCACGCCTCCGCCAGGGGACTTAAAATCCAGAATGTCTCCTACCGGGGCCTGAGCCAGTGCGTTGAGGAAGATAAGTTGACAATACCTCTCTCTTGCCTATGTTCCCCAACCGGCTTCTCGAGCGCGGATAATAGCCTGGGCACGCGTGGCAACCTGTAGTTTGCTGAAGATATTAGAAACGTGATTACGCACGGTTTTGGGGCTGAGCACGAGGCGCTCGGCGATCTCGCTGTTTGTGAGGTGCTGAGCAATCAAAGCGAGGATCTCTTGTTCGCGTTCGGTCAGTTCAGGGAAAGCCTGTACAGGGGGCAGGGGCAGGGATACGGAAGGTTTGAGCATGGCAAAGTAGGACATCAGGCGTTTGGCGATGGTGGGCCCGAAGATGGCCTCTCCCTGGCTCACGCCGCGAATGGCGCGCAGGATTTCAGCCTTGAGCGCGCCTTTGAGAAGATAGCCACGCGCGCCAGCCTGCAGAGCGGCGAAAACGGAATCGTCGTCTTCAAACATGGTCAGCACAAGGATGTTGATGTGCGGACTTGAAGCAAGGATGGAGTGTGTTGCCTCGATGCCGTTGCCGTCGGGCATATGCAGGTCCATCAAAATAACGTCAGGCTGCAGATCTGCAACCCTGGCAATGGCCTCTCTGCCTGTCGCGGCCTCGCCAACGGTTTCGATGTCGACTTCTGAGCGCAAGAGTGCGCGCAAACCTTCGCGAAAGGGTGCGTGATCGTCGGCAATCAGTACGCGAATTGGCTCCATAGCTCGATTACTCCTGATGTTTTGTTTCAATTGGCAGAACCACGTTCACACAGGTTCCGCCTGATGGCATGTGCTCTACGCTGCAAGATCCGCCTAGCTCAGCAGCTCGCTCGCTCATAGAGCGGATGCCTACGCCCGGCGGGTGCTCGGCGGGCAGACCGTGCCCATTGTCCCTGATGGCCAGGTTGAGCGCGTCGTCACAGTCCAGGTGGATCAGGCACGAGCGAGCGCCCGCGTGGCGAACGACGTTGGTGAGCGCTTCCTGAATGATCCGATAGGCCGCGACCTCGACTGCGGCAGGCAGCGGCGGCAGGCGTGAAGGCGCGTCGATGGTCACGCGCAGGCCGGTATGCTCGTAGTGCATGATCTGCGCCCGCACAGCGGCGATGAGGCCGAGGTCATCGAGAGCCGGCGGGCGCAGATCATAGACCAGACGGCGGATATCGCTAATGGCCGTCTGGGCCTGGTTGATCAGGCTTTCCAGTAAGGCTGCGGTCTGGTCTGGTTCCGTTGAAATAGCATCGCGGGCCGCTTCGGCCTGGAGCGTGATCGTGGCAAGGGTGGGACCAAGTCCATCGTGCAGATCGCGGCGCAGGCGACGGCGCTCCTCTTCACGAGCCGTCACAAGTTGTGTGCGAGATTGCTGTAAATCGCCGGTCAGGCGCTGGAGATCGGTGGTGAGGCGAACGGCGTGCGCGGCAATGCCCGCCTGGCGCGCCAGATCGTTCAACAACTGGCGATCAGCGGTTGAAAATGGTTCGGCTGGTCCACGAGGCGCGAGAATGAGTTCGCCAATCTGCTCACTCTGGTAGTTCAGCGACAGAGAGAGAGGCTTCTCTCCCAGTTCGCCATAGGACGCTGTGGTAAAGAGTTCGCTCCCCTGTTTCAAAGCGATCTCGACATAGGGCAACTTGAGCGCCTGGGCAACCGTCTCCACAATCGTTGGCAGAACTGTTTCGGGGGCCAGAGTCGCTTCCAGGCGCTGGCCCAGGCGCGAGATAACTTTGTACGGATCGTCGCGCTCCCCATACAGCAGGCGATTGACAGCCCGTTGGAGACGTTCGCGCAACGGCTGAAAGAGGACCGCGACCAGGCCGGTAGCCAGGAGCGAGATAAGCAGGTTGCCGCTGGCTTGCAGCAGTTCGCCAAGCCCGACAACGACCAGCACATAGAGGGCGACCACGCAGGCAGTAAGTGCGCCATAGACCAGCGCGCGCTTGATGATGATATCGATGTTCCACAGATGCGAGCGCAGCATGGCGACGCCAATGGAGAGCGGGATGAGCGAGAGGAAGACGTAGAGCAGGCTGCTCCCAATCAGATCGGGAATGATCGCCAGTGGAACGAGAGATGCCACTGTCAGCAGCGTGAGGAAACCCAGCAGGGCCAGAGAGAGGCCGAAGACTACCCATTTTGTTTGCAGGCGCTGCTCAAAGGTGGAGACGCGCCGATAGCGATAGACCTGGGTAACGACCATGCTCAGGAGCAGGCAGAGAAAGATCACGAAGTCCAGGCCGGAACTCGTGATGATCATGCCCAGGACCAGATTTTTGATGGCCCAGTACACGACCCAGGCCAGCGCGAGCCAGAACACCCAGCGCGGGGCGAAGCGTCCCGTGGGGAACAGGTAAAAGAAGAGGCCGAGACAACAGTTGCCGAAGAACGCCATTATGAGAGACAGGACATAGAGCAGCAGCGAAAGCGATGGCTCCGGGTTAAAGCCGCGGAAGATCGCGCCAAAGGTCACCAGGGCCAGGGAGCCTAAGAGCGCCATCCAATCGTCGGATCGACGCCAGAAGATCACGACAGCGACAGCGACATAGACGAATTCAAGAAAGATCGACCACGCGACGCCCAGCGTTGCGTAGAAGTCGAGAGAGAGCCCCAGGCGTTGCAGTTCGCGTGCCTGGACCAGGGTGAGACTGCTATTGTTGCTGCAATCGGCGATGGAACAAACGACATGGGCGTCCGCGAAGGTGAAAGGAATGCTGGAGATGAAGAGGCCGGTGGACAGCACGAACACGAGCACCCAGATCAGCCTTGCCATAATCAGCCAGCCCCCTCGCAGGCGTGTATCAGCCTGGCTCTGTGGGCGCGTGTGTGCCTGATCCAGATTCATTCTGCCTCCCTGCCTTTGCTTGAAACTGATTGGAAGCGACGACTATTTGCTCTTCATTTTACCTAAAGATGAGCCGCGTGTATAGCGCAGGCTATATGTTCGCGTTTGGTGCTCCTTTCGGTCCAACTTTGCATAACCAGAGAGAAATGTGCTCTGGCTGCATTGTCTCCTCAATCACAGTCACCAGCTGCTCACGCAACTGATCCAGGTCGACCTCACTGCGCAACGTGGCACTGAACGCCTCCAGCGTTCTGGACGCGTCGTACTTGCGGCGATAAAAACGGCGATCAATCAACTCCTGTATATGGTGACGCAGGGGCTGGAAGAGAAGCGCGATCAGCAGAGTAGAGCCGACAATGGCGAACTGGTTCCCGCTGAGAAAGATTTGCAAGAGGGTCTGCAAGGCGAGGACGCTGCCGCCGTAAATCAGAGCAAGAGAGATGGTCAGCATACCGTAGACCAGTGCGCGATTAATGATGACATCGATATCCCATAGACGCGAACGCAGGATGGCGATAGCGATGGAGAGCGGGATAAGCGAGAGAAAAATGTAGAGCAGACTGTCCCCGATCAGATCAGGAATGATCGGCAGCGCGACAATTGATGCCACGATCAGCAGCGTGAGAAACCCCAGCAGGGCCAGAGAGAGGCCAAAGACCACCCATTTCGTTTGACGGCGCTGTTCGGACGTTGAGACGCGCCGGTAGCGATAGATCTGCGTGGCTACCACACTCAGCAGCAGGCCAAGAAAGACCGTAAAGTCCAGGCCAGAGTTAGTGAGGACCGTGCCCAGGACCAGATTTTTGATAGCCCAGTAGATCACCCAGATCAGTGCGAGCCAGCGCACCCAGCGCGGGGCAAATGTTCCGCCAGGAAACAGGAAGAAGAAGAGGCCAACGCAACAATTGCCGAAGAACGCCATCACGAGAGCCAGGACATAGAGAAACAGGGACGCCGAGGGATCTGGATTAAAGCCACGGAAGACAGAGCCAAAGGTCACCAGCGTCAATGAACCCAAGAGCGCCATCCAGTCATCAGCTTTGAGCCAGAAGATCACCACGCCGGTCGTGACGTACATCACCTCAAGGAAGATCGATAGCCCGACCCCCAGAGCGCCATAAAAATCGAGGGAGAGGCCCAGGTGCTGGAGCTGGCGCGCCTGGTCTACTGTGAGACCGCTATTGTTACTGCAAGTGACAACAGAGGAACAGACGACATGGGCAGCGGCGAAGGTAGACGGGATACTCGTAATGAAGGTGACTAGCGCCGCGGCAACCAGGATGAACCATAGGCCCCTGGCAAACAAGAGCAGCCTTCCTCGCAAATGCGGTACAGTTGTGCCAGGCTGCCGGGAAGGCGGGGCCTGGCTCGATGAGGGCCGAGGCGCGTTCATGCCCTCACGCTCCCTAGTAAAACGGAAGCATCCTCTGTGACTACGGTCTGCTTTGGCCACAGGCCAATAGTAAGCCAGATCAGTCCAATCAAGAAGATCACTGTGCCCAGGTCACTGACGGGGTCGGGCAAAAAGTTTCCAGCGAAACTGACCAGGGCGCCGATAATGAGCGCCAGACCGGACCAGCGAGGTGAGGTAGCAGAGCGCAGCATGGAGATGCCCAGCAGGACACCGCCTATGAGCAACATCAGACCGTCAATCATAAAGAAGATGAACAGCGAGGTCGGGGGTGGGGCACTCACGAGCGCCGGAGCTTTGACAGCCAGGTAGGGAAAGACAAAGACGAAGATGGGCTCCGTGGCCAGGGCCATGAGGAAAAAGAGCGACGTGCAGACAGATCCGATCAGCCCCAGAACCCCCGTTCTCTGGTTGCCTCCGAGAGAGACGCCGGGCAGACCCAGCACTATCAGCATCGCGCCAATCAGGCGGATCAGGGCAGTGGCAACGCTGAGCGTATCAGCCGGGCCGGAGTTTACAAAAAAGCCCGGCACAATGCCGGCGATGACGATAATGCTGCCAACGAGCAGGCTCAGCCCGCTCAAACGCTTTAAAGTAGTTGGTGACATCGGTGATAGCCTCCTTGCAGGTTTTTCCTGCTTCCCATTGATATGCAGACACGCTCTGCTGCGTGACTGCGATAGCCGCGCCGGTGCAAGAGCCGACGACGCTCCATTCACAAGTGAAACGGTTTTCATATCGCTGTTTCAATAGTACTGGAGAGGCTATTGCCCTGTCATGGGACAACGACCCAATTCTTGCGGGCTGTTTGTCCCATGGAGAACAACCAATCGGGATAAATGTCCCACTGCAAGGCAGCCGTGCGGCTTCCCTGGGATGTTATGGTGCCTTGCCTTGATGTGCTGTCCGACGTAACTTTAGCATCAGAAGAAGATGTCACAGAGATGTCACGTTCTTGCCCTTGTCTTATAAACGATCTTCGCCTATCCTTACCAAAGAAACAGGAACGCGGTTCAGCAACTGGAACACAATGACAGTCCTCGCGAAGCCCTGCAGAATCGCATAGTGCAGGAGGATCTCATGCCGTTAAACAAGCGTAAATATACTTTTGATCGTAATGAGGTTTTCGACATCATTTGTTTTTACATGGGCCAGGGCGATTGCAGCCTGATACGCTGTCCTGACGGAACAATCATTATGATCGATTGTGGCAGTAAAGGCGATTTTCAGCCGGAGTTTTTAAACATTGTCGCCAGGCAGGTGCGAGACCCTGATTGGGCAGGCAACGTGCGTATCGATGCTCTGATCCTGACTCACAAGGATGCTGATCACCACAGTAAGGTGGGCTGGGTCCTCGGCGAGTTACAGGACAGCAGTGGTAAGGTAACACACCATAAGCTCGCTGTGCCGCGGATTTACTTTAGCTGGGCAAAATCTGATACTTCGCCGTTGGGCAGATATACGGCCAACGGACTCAACAAGGTAGTTTATTCGCATTACTTTACTACGGATGAATTATACGAGGTGACGATTAATAGCGCAAACAATAACTTTTATCAAAAGTGGACCAAAGCTGATGATTTCCAGACGGTGGCTCTTGATCCGGTGACGAAGCAGAAGGAAGTGCCCATTAGCGGTCGGAAGCTGCCGCTGTTCCAGGGTATTACTCCTGGCGGAAAGGTCTGGCATGTTTCGCTGATCGCTGGCAATGTGCTCAAAGAAAGTGGGATTATCGAGGACCTTGGAGATGACGAAGACGGGAATCCTTTCAAGGATGGCGCGACAGAGGATAATGCCCGCAGCCTGGTAACACTCCTTGAAATCGGCCCCAAGCCCATGAAGGCGCTGTTCTGTGGGGACAGCACATTTAGCACGGAACACTTTCTGACAAAATATCAGTCCACCTATCTGAGTGACGCTCAGTTTCTTCTTGTGCCCCACCACGGATCCGAATGGGCCTCGTCTCCCCTCTTCGTGAAGACCGTGAAGCCTGGACAGGTGGCGGTGAGCGCGGCATATATGGAGCATTCCCACCTCCATCCTCGCGAGAAGGCGCTCCAGCGCTGGCTCGATAAAGTAGGGCTGGATACATCCCATCAGCTTGACTACTGGAAGAGAAATTCACGGGATGCAGATGATACGCTGGCGGATTGGCAAAAACGCAAATTATCAGTATACACATCAGATTCGGGCCGTTTCATCTGGTTAACTACGCTGCCGCCGGGTGGGAATGTCAATTACGCCGTGAAAAGCCGAGTGGGCACACTCTATCGCGCAGAGATACAAAGGAAGTTGCGGGAGACTGCTTTTAGCATCGATCTCAATAACCTCGCTGCGCCAGGGCAGTTTTTGAATTATCAAATTGGCTAAGCATGGAGGCACTGGCTATGACGACAATCGATATAACGACGCTGAAAAAGCGCGTGCGCAGCGCTCTATCCGGGGGGGTGTTCTCGCTGGCTCTGCCTTCCCTTGGCTCGCCTACGCTCACAGCGCTGGCCAGCGCGGCGTTGCCCGCGATGACGCTGCGCCTGAGCGCGGCCAGGCTGGAAGAGCCGGTCGATGGCAAGAGCATTATCGTGCATGGCAAGGGGGTAGATTTGCCTTTTACCGGGATGCAGTGCGCGGCGCGCTTTTCTGCCCCTGGCGATGTGGCTTCCCTCCAGTTTTCAGCCTGGGGAGATCATACGTGGCTCCTGAGCACCGCCTTTCCCCTGCTGGGGAACAATCTGATCAACGAGATGCGCTTTGCGGATGCGCCTCAGCCTACTTTTTATCTGTATTCGGACCCCGGCGACGATGAACATCCGGCTGGCCTGACCTTCGAGGGCAGCCTCGATTTGAATGCTCTTACCGGTGGCCTGGGCAGTTTGATTGGCAGGCCCTCTCAGGCCGTCTCTGGCTCTTTTCTACTCCAGGACCAGGGATCAGAACTCAGCAGCTTTAGTCTGACCGGGGAAGCCGCCACGGGCGTCAACCTGGGGATCGCTAAAAATGTGGAGCTTAGCTTCAAGGTTGGTGGCTTTTTGGGCACCAGTCCGTATGATGGCATGGCCTATATTCTTCCCTACCTGGCTCTGGGCGCGACTATCCCGTTCTCGGCTCAGGGCGAGAGCCATCCACTCCCCGTACAATTGACGCTCTTTGACTTAAAAGGCAATTTCCGCTTTGAGACGGACCTGACCGGGCTGGTGGACGCTGCCGTGGATGAGATCAAGGCGCTGGCCCAGAAGATCGGGCTGGAGGATCTGCTCCCAAAGCAAGGCGGTTTCCAACTCCAGAATTATCTTTCGCTCAGCAATTTCTTCTTTGATTTTAATCCAACTTCATCTCCGCCATTAACGCAAATCGGCGTGGATGTGCAAAATGCTCATCCGTGGACTATTGTTCACCTGGCTGACTCGAACAAGGATTGGGTCGTGGAGAAGGCGCTGCTCTCGTTGCGCGTGACCAATCCTGGACAGCAAAACGCCACGAGAGCGCTGCTGGCAGGTGGTGAGTTGAAAATCGGCGCGGCGGGCGTTTTGCTGCTCTCCGCGCGCTATCCAGATTGGGAACTTGACCTGGCGCTGAAAGAAGGCACAACGCTCAACCTGACCGAGGTACTTGAGGAGTTCATGGGACATGCGGCCGGTGCTCCTCAGGTGCAGGTGGATGCATTCGCCTTACATGTGGCGCCGGACGGGTATGACCTGGAAGTGACGGTGCTGGATGATTGGGTTCTATCCAATGGACTGCTGGCCATTCAGGAAGTAAGTTTGAGTTTGCAACACACGTCGGGGAGCACGCAGGCGTCGATCAGTGGTACCGTCTCTATCGCTAACGTGGGCCTTGCCGTCACCGCCGATCACCCGGCTGATCCCAAAACTGGCTGGAAGTTCCAGGGTCAGACTATCCCAGGCTATCAACTGGCGATTGGTGAACTGCTTTATGATCTGGATCAGCAGTTTGGTTTGCCCACGCCTCAGGCACTCCAATCGCTGGAACTTGATGGGCTGGAAGTGGACTATACAACTGGCTCCGGCGTGTTCCACTGTATTTGTAGCGGAGGCTTTGCGCTGGCTGGTGGCAAGGCGGAATCATTCAGGGCGAGCATCGAGTTGCTGTTTGAGCCAAAGAAAAATCAACTGGCTGCGTATCATCTCACTGCCAGAGGTACGCTGGTCCTGAAGCTGGTCAGCGGCGTAAGCGAGATATTCAAGCTCCTGCTGGACCTTACGCCAGGCTCAAAGGTTTTCACCGCCATCTGGCAGGAGAGCGGGCACGCGCTCGGCTTCGCCGACCTGGCGGGCGTGTTTGGCTTTCAATTGCCGAAGGATTTTCCCCCGGAACTCGACCTGGCGCTGGAGGATGCAGCCTTTGTGTATGATTTCGCGCAAGGCTCGCTGGTGTTTACGGCGGCTTCGCAGCACTATGGCACGGCGACCTTTGCCAGCATTGTGAACCAGAAGACAAACGCGCGGGAGTACCTTTTTAGCCTGGAGGCCGATGATATCAATCTTGCTGGCCTGCCTCTGGTCGGGAGCAAGCTCCCCAAAGATCTCACCCTGGGCCTGCAACAGCTTCAAGTGCTGGTGGCCTCGGCTCCGTTCGACGCGGACGATGTGAAGCGGCTCAATCTTCTGTTTGCCGGCCTGAAGGCCAATCTGGCCCATCCACCGGCCACGTTGCCGGACGGCGGCGTGCCATCCGGCGCTACGTTGAGTATGCTGGTGAACAGCGGCGATCCCGCGACTGCTCAGCAGCTCTCGCTCTCGCTGAGCGGGGGAACGCAGGCAGAGGGATTGTCGTCAACCAGCAGCGCGCTGGTGCCAGCAGCCGGTCCGGCTGCCGATCCAACGAAATGGTTCGCTATCCAGAAGGCTTTTGGTCCGGTGACGTTCCGCCGCATTGGCATTCGCTATCAAAATAGCGTGCTGTATGGAGCGCTGGACGCCTCGCTGGCCTTTGGCGGTGTTGCGCTCTCACTCGATGGCCTGGCGCTCGGCTCGCCGCTGTCGAGCTTCAAACCGACCTTTCACCTTGATGGTTTGGGGCTGGCGGTCAACGAGTCGCCGCTGGAGGTCAGCGGCGGCTTTCTGGCAGTGCCCGCGAATCCCCTGGAAAAGGTCGATTTTCAGTATGATGGCTCAGCCGTGATTAAGGCTGAAACATTTATGCTCTCGGCCCTTGGCTCGTATGCCCAGGCTAACGGACAGCCTTCGCTATTCATCTTCGCGTCTATCGAGGGCAGCTTCGGCGGCCCGCCTGCTTTCTTCATCACTGGCTTCAGCGGAGGTTTTGGCTACAATCGCAAACTACGTATTCCAGGGCAGAACGAAGTCTATCAGTTCCCCTTCGTCGCTGGCTTGAGCGATTCCAGCGCTATTGGCGGACCAAATGCGACTCCTCTGGATGTGCTGGCGATTCTGGATGGACGCGGGACCGATAAAAGTGGTCACCCGCTGCCCGCCTGGTTAACGGTGCAGACAGGTGAAGATTGGCTGGCGGCGGGCATCTCGTTCACGTCGTTTGAACTCATCAAAAGTCACGCGCTGCTGGTCGCTGAGTTTGGCGGGGAGTTTGAACTGGCCTTGATCGGTATCTCTCTCTTGCAACTGCCGCAGGAGGAGACAGATCCCACAAAACTTCTGGCGTATGTCGAGTTACAACTTGAGGCGGTGCTCAAGCCATCCGAGGGATTTTTCGGGATCAGCGCGGTCCTCAGTCCGAATTCGTTCGTTCTCGATCGCAAGTGCCACATGACTGGAGGTTTCGCCTTCTTCATCTGGTACGACGGGCCATACGCGGGAGATTTTGTCGTTACGCTGGGCGGCTATCATCCTGCCTTCCGGGCGCCAGGCAACTATCCACAGGAGCCGCGCCTGGGCCTCAACTGGCAGTTTAGCGACAAGTTAACCATCAATGGTGGAGTGTATTTCGCTCTCACGCCATCATGCGTGATGGCCGGTGGCAATCTGCAAATCCTCTTTCACGATGGTGATCTGCGCGCCTGGTGTACCGCTTACGTGGATTTCTTGATGAATTGGAAACCGCTCTGGTATACGGCCAGAGCGGGCATTGACATCGGCATCTCGTACAAACTCGACCTGTTTGGCATTACGAAAACGCTCAGCGTTGATTTGAGCGCGACGGCCAATCTCTGGGGACCGCCCACGGGTGGAGAGATCCACGTGGAATGGTATATCATCTCCTTTACCATCGGTTTTGGCCTGCCGCAACCGGAGAAGCCGCAGCCCCTCAACTGGCAACAGTTCCGCGCACTACTACCGGCTCAGGGGGATGTGTGTAAGGTTACCTCCATTGGTGGTCTGCAAACGACCTCACAGGATAAGAAGACGTGGTTCGTGCGCAGTGCGGGTTTCCAGTTCACTACCGACTCTGCGATTCCGGCCCAGGAGGTTATTGTACAGGCAAAAGGGAAGGACGACCTGATAGATCAGCGTTCGCCAATTAATATTCGCCCGTTGCAAAGCTGGGCGGTGGCCTCCTCGCATATGGTGATTGTTACCCGGATAGACGATGGCAGCGGTGAGATTGACCTGCGTGGTCAAGGTTGGGCGGTGAAGGCGCGTACGCGCAGCGTCCCGGCGGCTCTCTGGGGCCAGCAGGTCGCGGAGGATGGGCCGCCTCCGTCCGCCGAACTGGTCGCCAACCAGCTGGCCGGTCTCACCATCAGCGCGCCCGAGCCAACGGCAGGGACAACACGGGGCGTTGTCCACTGGAATCCCGAAACCGTTGCCACGGCTTCCTCGCCAATTTCCCCCTCGGTGTATCCGGCGCCCGCGCCCGGCCATAGCGATTCGCAGGCGATCCAGATTATTCAGCAGGCGCTGACCGACGCCGATACCACGACTACGCGCGCCGCTGTCTTCGCAGCCCTGCACACGCTGGGATACGATCCCGGCACCAATGACCCGCTCGATACCCTGGCCCAGGCTCTGCCTGGCCTGTATAGCGAAACGCCACTTGTAGCTTGAAAGGGATAAGGGAAGGAATGAGCAAGAAATCCATGAATGTTCCAGATCTGGGAGAGATCCAATTCTACGATCACTATCTGCCGGGACTGGAGGCCGGAACATACCAGATTGAGGTGAAACATACCATCGCTGTCCCCGAGGCTGACAGGTATGATGTCAAACAGTCCGTCGTGGTGCGAGCGCCGCAGTTCTCGCTTGACCCCCAGCTCGTCCATGCTGTTTATCCCGCCGCCGAGACACAGGGCCAGTTTGAACACGTACTGCCACATGTCGTTCTGGCAGATCGCCTTCTCCCATGGGAACGCAAACTGGCCGGCGTGCCGATTGGCACGCCGTGGATGGCGCTCCTGGTGTGCTCTGAAAACGAGCTGCTGCCTGGGGATGCTGGCTCGAACACACGCACCACAACCAGGACGGTGAGCGATCTGCTCGCCCCTGATCCTCTGGTGCTCAAGCCGAATCTGCCGCAGGTCACGGGCGATGATCTGCTCCAGAAATGCAGAACTATCGATCTGAGCAGTGAACTTTTCCTGGCGACAATACCACGTCCGGCTGATCTGCCGTATCTGGCTCACTGCCGTCAGGTCGATACGGCCAATCAGGCCAACGGGAAGAGTGGCGATAACGACTGGTTCTCGGTGGTTGTCGCGAATCGCTTCCCTGCGGCACCGGCGACCGGCCAGGCCGGGGGCATTCGCAATCTGGTTCACCTGATTTCGCTGGAGGGCTACGAGGCTTATCTGAGCGGAACGGTGCCTTTTCCCAGGGTGGATAATGATCCGTCGCGCGCCAAAACGATCCGCATGGTTTCGCTGGCCAGCTGGCTTTTTACCTGCCAGTCGGATGATCTCCAGACATTTACAGCTCTGGCACAACTCCTGGCAGGACGCCGCGGCCTGCTGCGTTTGCCAGTGCCGACACCGAGCAAGCCAGCTTCAGCCGATCCAACCTCTCTGGTTCGCCAGCGTCTGGCCGACGGCTACGTTGCGCTGAGCTATCACACTTCGACCGGCCAGAACTCGTTCGCCTGGTACCGTGGCCCCTTTTCGCCGGTTCTCTCCGATCTCGTGGAGAAGACTGGCCCGTATTCCAGCGCGTCAGGAGCCACCATTTTTGATCGGGCGAGTGGCGCGTTTGATCTGTCGTTAGCTGCTGCCTGGCAAATCGGGCGCTCGCTGGCGCTCAGGGATGCGACGTTCGCCCGTCATCTGCTGGCCTTCCGTCGTGCGGGGCATCGCCTGATCGATCTTCTGCTTGAACGGTTACATACAGATCACCTGGACACTCCTGCCGATCTCCAGGAGCTTCTGCGCCAGAATCTGGTTGAGCAGAAATTTCTCAGTCTGCTGCGAGCCAATCTGCCTGAGCGCGCTCAGTCCCAGGCGCAAGCTAATGCCATACCCCTGGCTACTTCTCGCGTTCGTCGGACCACCCTCGATCCGGTTCAGGAACTACGCGAACTGCTGGCCCGGCCAGATGTCGGCACGCTGCTGGCGCAGACGACACAGGATGATCTCGCGCCCATAGCTCTGTGGCTGGCCCGGCTCATGCTCCTGTATAATGTGCCCTTTGAGCACCTGCTGCCAAATCCTGCTCTGCTGCCAACCGACTCAATTCGTTTCTTCTACCTGGATTTGAACTGGCTGGAAGCGCTGGTCGATGGCGCACTGAGCGCGGGAGTTCAGACCAGCCGGGATACGCTCTATCAAGGTCTCATCCGGGATACGCTTCAACAGGCGGCGCTGGTAGAAATGCAGGCACTGCGCGACCACACACGCGGGACCGAGACAGGAAAACCAACTGTGAGCAATCTCACTGCGCTCTCAGGAGTGCTCGTGCGCTCCTCGCTCATTTCTGGCTGGCCTGGTCTGACCGTCGATGCCAGGCAGAATGGGCAGGCACTGAAAATACTACGTATGGATCGTCTGGCGCCGGATGTGCTACTGTGCCTGTTCCTCGATGTACCGGACACGCTGGCACTCATCGAGCCACAACAAGGGCTGCGCTTCGGTGTCGATGATGCCTGGAATATAGCGTTGCGGAGCCTGAACGCGCCGCTCGGTACACCCACGGGCAAGTTGCTCAACACACAAAACTATCGCCGTGCGCAGGACAGCCGCGTGCTCGACATGGGCGCTCTGGTGGGAGCCACCAGGCAAATACTGGGGCTGGCGCTGGGTCCGGCGGACCTTGCTATTCAAATGGTTCTGCTGCCAGAACAGGCCCTGTTTTCAACACCAGGCGGGTTTCCAGAGAGTTCCACAGGAGAGGATGTCAGATGATGGACAACAGCCCTTTGTTAGTGCCAATGGATGTGTACGCGCTGGCCGTGGTTCACGAATCACAGAACTATCAGCGCTGGCAGATGAACTACAGCCAGGCCCGCTTTTTCAAGGCAGCGGAACCCGCGCCTCCTTACACAGGGAGTAGCGATCTCTCGGCAGACCCGGCAACGCGAGGCGTTTATCTCCTCTGGACCTTGCCATGGGCACTGCGGCACGGTTGGCAGAAGAGCCAGGATTCGGGCCAGATTGACTTTCCCCTGGTACCCAATCGCTGGCTTATCGTGCGCTACAGCGGCCCGGCAAGCGGACGCACAGCTACAGCCTGGATTGTCGAAAGCGATTTTCTTGATCCGGTAAAAGGAAGTAGCCCCTACGCGATCAACGCCACCGCCGGCCTCCCTCAGTCTACGCGCATCGGTCGAGCTGTTCCGCTCGGCTCATGGCAAGAGACCGCGAGCGGGCCGTTGTTTTTGCAGGCCACGGCCCCGGCCAATGAACTCTTCGCCTCCTACCAACCGGCCAACGAAAATGTTTTCTCCTTTCACGATAACCTGGTCATTCAGGGCAATCTCAAGGACACGCTGAGCTACTTTGTCGCTGGATGGTACTCGAATGCCGCCGCTGATATCTTGTACGATTGGCGGGCGAACCAGCGCGGCAAGAACTATAGCGACCTGCTGGCGCGTTTGCGCTGGACGCTGGACGACACGACGAGTCGAACCGCGAGAACAACGCTCTATCACGGCATGGTACGCGACGTCGTCTGGGATGATGGAGGCTCCATTCCCACTTCGGCCCGCAACCAGATCTCTACAATTCGGGTAGCCGTCGGCAATAGCGCGGTGGACGCGCTCGCCGCACTCATTCAGGCACGATCTACCAGCGCTCAGGGGCTAAGCGCCAGCGACGCTCAACTTCTGCAAGCCTTTCAGTACAACCTGCTCGATCTATTGGACCAGCCGGGCGGGACAGAGGTTCTGGACGAACAGATCCGCGCGGCCTGGTTCGGCTCGACCTTCGGTGGCACAATCTGGAAGGCGGTGGACGTTGAACGCGCTCCTGGCACAGCCGCGCCTCTCGCGCTCACTCCAACGCAAGCGCGCGTCGAAGCAGAGATGCTGGCTGATCTCAACCAGGCTCAGGCCACGCTGGATCAGCAACAATTCCTCTTGCAATCACTACGGCGCCAGCTCTACGAAATCTGGTGGAAGGCTGGCTATTCCTCGCAGCGCGCTGATCCGCCTGCCGGAACCACGCCCGCCGATTTTCAACAGGCGTTGGATCCCAATAACACCTCCGGTATGCTAGAACCCTCCAGGGCGGACCCGCACCACCTGGCAGCTCAGGTCAAAGCTCAGGCGAGTATTGTCACCGCACAACGCATGGTTGTGGCCGAAAAAGTGCAAGCTGTACGCGCCAGCATGGCGGCCAGCCGCCAGCTCAAAGCGACAAATGCGCCACCTTTCTGGATGGCGAATGACCCCGTAGTAGTGCTCGCTGGCGCTTGCCCGGATGCCAGCCTGGAACTTGATCCGAGCAAACTTTTGTTGACCCGCTATACCGATCAGGTGGTAACTGGCCTGACCGTAAACTCCAGCAGCGGCCCTCGGACGATCACAACTGCGAGTCCTGGACTGAGCAAAGTGCTACCCGCGCTCGATCTCAGCGGCGTACCCCAATCCGCAGCTATAGCCGCACTACTGAGCGAGTTCTTCTTTCTCGATCCGTATAACGCCCCTGGCCTGGCGCAGAGCGTCCTGGGCACAGACGCGCCAGAGCTGGTAGACGCGCTGGTAAAGGCTATGACGGGCGGCGCGGGCGCTATCACGTCTGGTAAGTTGAGCGGCCTGAACCTGAACGCGTGGGCGCAACCCTGGCTTCCCCTGTACTTCGAGTGGGCAGTAAACTGGTATCCGATCCCCTTCGCAATCGGTGACACACCGCATTGGAGCTTCGACGGGACGGAATATCACTGGGATGGAACCCTCGCGTCGTTGCCACAACCGCGCCAGATTGCGGGGCGCTCATTTCTCACTCCCAAACTGGCTTCTACCTTCAGTTCGCGCCTGCGCCAGTTTTTAAAATATCGGCCAGATGAGGCTGATTTACAAAGCCTGCTGGAAAGCGTAGCCCATTGGGATTTTCTCTCTCAAGCGCTAACTGGCTTTACGACCCAGACAGCATTGCGTGACTCTCTGTCCAATCTGACACCCGATACGGAGCTTGCAGGGTTGGTGGAGAGAGAATATGAGACAGTGCCGCAATCGCTGGACTACAACTATGATGGTCCGTTGCCGCCACCGCCTACGTACTCAACGTTCGAGGGATTGCGCGGCGGCCAGTTTTACTTCACTCGTCTGACCGTCATCGATCACTTTGGGCAAACCGTCGAGGTTGTCAATGATCAGAATAGCGCGATCTTTGCCCCGGTGCCTGCGAGCGATCTGGTTCCCGATAGGCCAGTGCTCGGCCAGAACCCGGCGCGGTTTCTCCAGATGTCACCCCGCTTGCTGCAACCGGCCCGGCTCGATTTCACCCTGGTATCGGCAAACGATGATTCACAGACATTTGAAATGGCGCCCCGGGTTAACCCAATCGGTGGTTTCCTGCTGCCCAATCACCTGGATGCAGGGCTGCTCGTCTATGATCCTGCTGGCACCCACCTGGGCGAACTGCGGCCTGGCATTGATACCGATGGCCAGCAGAAGGTCATCTGGGAAGCATTTGGCAACCGCACATTTGCGCGTCTGGAAGATCTCGTTCTCCTCTATCCTCACCTGGGCAGTTTCCTGAGCGGCCTCCAGTCCGCCGGGCCGCACGCGTTCCAGAACTTTTTAGCGGCGATTGACGAAACGCTCTGGACCGTAGATCCAGCCGGGGAGCGGCTTGACCCGTACCTTCCGGTACTGATTGGTCGCCCCATTGCCCTGGTCCGGGCTCAAATTCAACTCTCGCTTGAACATAATCCACTTCAAGACCCGGCCTGGCCGTTGACATTTGCCCCCCAGGAACCGCCTTTTCCTGGCTACGCTTTTTCTGTCCGCCTGGGAAACCAGCATGACCGCCAGGATGGTCTGCTCGGCTTCTTCAACACCAGGGATTATAGCCGGTTCAATACTGTCCATGCTCCAGACTCGTCCAGTCTGTTGCCAGACGACTCATCATACCTGCATGTGATCGGGCCGGACAATTTTCTCGATCTGCACTTCAATGGCCCCTCCGCGTACCTGACGCTCTTGCTCGATCCGCGCGCCGGGGTTGGAGCGCAGGCCGGTCTGATGCCGCTCAAACGACTTGAGGTGCCAGCGGAATTAGTAGATCCGGCTCTGCGCGCCCTGGAGATTACCTTCCGCACAGGCCCGCTGCTGGTTCCGAAACAGATCACACTGGAAGCCTCAGAAAGCAGTCTCCAGCCGCTTGAAGTCCCGGCGCTGCTCACACCTTTGCCCGCTGAAAAGAATGGACACTGGTCATGGCTGGAAAAAAATACCAACCAGTGGATCACTACGCAGGTAAAAAATAGCGATGCTAACGCTCGCCTGGGGAACGAACCGCTGACCTTACGCGAAGGACTGCTCAAGCTAACTGGCGTTACCGCCAGCACAACTTCTACTGAAAAGGAGTAAACACGATGCCAGGAACCTGGAAAAAGCTCGAACAAGATACGGATCCAACAACCTTTATCGAAGAAAACGGCCAGCAAGTGAGTGTCATCAACCCATCGAACAGTAATGCGCTCCTGCTCTACCAGGTACTCACCATACCTGATCCCATCCAGGCCAGCTCAGCCGATGGTGACATCCAATATGCTACTCTTGAGATCATCGCATCGAAGCCACGCAGCACCAGCCCGGTGACTGTGCAGGAGATTGAGCTGGATTTCGTGGTTGGCAACCCGAACGCGCCCCAGGCTGGAGAACTCACCGACTCCAACCAGCCGATTAACGCCGTTTGTTCTGACAACGCCTGGGGAGGCATCTCCAGCGAAGATGGATCATTCGCCTTTACTCCAACTGGCGGCAGCTATACCGTCGATGCCAATAGCCTGATCTTTACCATTCCTCGCATCCCGGTTAATACCATCCCTGGCATCTTCAGTTTCAAGGTGACTGAAACAGCTTCAACAACTGAACAGAGCGCGCAGAAGCGAGTTGCCTCCTTCCAGATTGGCAAAGCGCCGTATGGTTTCTCTGTCGGGGACCTGACAACGAGCCAGCCGATTGTTACGCCCGGCACCGACGTAATATTACAATGGACCGGCAGCCAGGGAGCACAGTACCTGCTGCAATGGGTGGACGCTAATGGCCCGCATAACGTGGATGTGTCCCACCAGAACAGCTATACCGTGCCCGCGCTTCAGCAAACTACCTCGTTCTACCTGATTGTCACCGAAGCGGTCAATGGCTCGAATATCGTCGTGCAGCGCTCATTGATTGTTACCGTACGTACCGTAGCTGTCAAGCTGGAAGTCGATACCCCCTTTGTGGGTTTGGGCCAGCACTTCACCATTCGCTGGACCTCGCAAGAAGCCGATGAATGTGTGCTGTATTCGCCATTCACACCCTCAGGGGAAACCGAAGCGCCAAACGGATCGAAGGTCTATCAGGTAGATGCCAACCAGCAGCAATCAATCACATTTACCATTACCGCTACCAGTAAGACCCTGGGCATAGAGGCACACGATCAGCTCGTGGTCACAGTGGAAGCGCCCATTATCGATCTGTTTCAGACATCGTGCGGAGACACGCCTGTGGAAGCGGGCACCGAGGTTACATTAAAGTGGAAAACCCGTTTTGCTTCGCAGTGCTCGCTTGATCAAGGGATCGGCACTGTACAATGCGCAGGAGAAACGGCCATTCGTCCACAGAACACCACAACGGTGACGCTTACATGCCAGGGGTACCAGAAGCCCGCAATTCTCTCGCGAACCATCCATGTAATCCCGGTGCAGATCAAGCACTTCGGCGTCGTCCCCAAGGTTATCAACCCCTTCGACGAGGCGTTTCTGAACTGGGTTATTGACCACGCCACCTCTGCCTCCATCAGTGGAATCGGGCCAGTCAAGGTGAAAAACGGAAAAATTGACTCATTTGAAGTCATGCCGATTGAGGATACCGATTATGTCATGACCTGTGAGGGTCCAGATGGGCCAGTTCATTCAGAGACAGTGCATCTTATCGTCAACTCGGTGAAGTTTACACAGGCATATGGTACCCTGGATTCGCCTGACAATACCCTTTGTACGATCTCCTGGCAAACAGCAAATGCGACAACGGTTTCGATCCTGGACCCATGGTCAAACCAGCATATAAGTCAGCCATTCAGTGGTTCTTATCATTCACACACCTACGCAGATTCGACGCAGGATTTTGTTCTCACCGCCTGGGGGCCAGGCAAATCACCGGTCTCTGTCACGATCTCGATAACGGGCCCCTTTGGCTAAATCTGATCAGCCAGTTCTAAGGAAGAGGGGCTGAACGTGTTAGAAGAGCAGGGTTCGTGAGCCAGAAAGCTTGTCTCGCGTGGCGAGCAGGGAGCCTTGTTCACACATTTCCTCACGCAGTCCCACGCCTCTTGACCTCAAACATGTTTTTGCGTTAATATTTCAATATATATTGAAATACAGAAATGAGGCAATCCCATGTTTGTTTTTTCCTGGCCTGAATGGGCCATTTTGTGCGGCGCAGCGTTGCTAGGCATCGTCTGCGTCACGCCCTATACGCTGGAACTGAGCCGAGACGTGCTCAAAAAAGCGCAGGAACGGATGCGCCGGCCCCTATGGGTGCTCGCGCTGCTCCAGGGCGCGCAGAGCTTCGTCCTGATGGGAGTGGCAACCGGCCTGGGATTGCTCATCGCGCATCACATCGGCCTGGGCGCTCCGTTGCTTGAGGGCCTGCTTGCAGGCCAGTCAGTGACGACTCAGGCACAGGCGATCATCGCGCCAGCGATAATCTTCGGGGTAGTTCCCACTGCCCTCCTGCTCCTCCTGGAGATCACAGTGTTCTGGCCGCGCCTGCCCCAGGCCATGCGCACCTCTTTTCCGATTCCCGCCCTGTGGAAACGCTTCCTGGCCTCCTTCTACGGCGGCATCGCTGAAGAGCTTCTGTGCCGCTTGTTCTTGCTCTCGTTGCTGGCATGGCTCATCGGTCTGGCCTGGCATATGCCTGGTGGCAAACCAGCACCGGGGGCATTATGGCTCGCCAACATCCTCGCTGCGGTGATCTTTGGCCTGGGTCATCTGCCGACCACTGCCACGCTAGTCAAGCTGACTCCCCTGTTAATCGGGCGTGCCATCCTCCTCAACGGCATCGTTGGCGTTGCTTTCGGCTATCTCTTCTGGCAGTATGGCCTCGAAGCGGCGATGCTGGCACACTTCACGGCTGATCTCGTGCTGCACGTCATTGGAGATTCCATCGCGAAAAAGGTCCGTTCGGCGGAGGCAAGAGCGCAGGGTGAATCTCTCGGCACGAGAATGGAACACGAGAGTACGCGCCTGGAGAACCAGGAGCAATGATCGTTCGTCGCGGGAGTGCAGAGGGCGGCTGCCTGTTTCATCCCCCGGATGCGGCTGCCTGTTTCATCCCCCGGATGCGGCTGCCTGTTTCATCCCCCGGATGCGGCTGCCCTCTGCCGGGGGACGCGCTGCCGGGGGCAGATGAAGCGACGGGGCTTCCTTTCCGAGCGGGCGAAGA
>DASVMX010000105.1:0-2278 GCA_036384215.1 Ktedonobacteraceae bacterium
CCCCACCACGCCCTCAAACAAATTCTTTTCTCTATAGTGGAACGACGTGGCTGGTTTATTCGTATGTATAGAAATATAATTATGTGCTATTGGGAGGGAAGCAGGTAGATTCTGGCGAGGAATCGCGGTAAAATGTTTGAAAGCGATTAAAGCAAAAAATCCTGAGAGAAGGCAGTAAACGTGAGCGCACAACAAAATCCTTTCGAGCCCGAGGCGGGTGCTCGTGGAACGCACCCACCAGCGGAGAATCAGGCAGGAGAGAATGGCCAGGTCAACGGGGAATCTGGAATGGCGAATGAGCATTTGCCAATAAATCCCCAGCAGTCATTTCGTGAGTTCACCGCGCCGGCTCAGCATGGAACTCTTGATGGAACACCTCCAGTGGTTCCAGCATCTCCAGGTTTTGTTCAATCAGGCTACGCGGGACAACCACAGGCCATGGTCCCCCCGGCTTTTCCGCGGGCAGGCCAGGAAGCGGTATTGCCAGGAGCGCAGCCAGGCTACGCGAGCTATCCCCAATCGGGCTATCCCGGACCTGTTCCGCCAGGAGCGCAGCCAGGCTACGCGAGCTATCCCCAGATGGTACAGCCGCAGCCGGGTTATCCCCAACCGGGCTACGCGGGGCAGCCGCAGCCGAGCTATGCTCCCCACGGGGCGTACCCGGGTCATTATCCATATCCTGTTTATCCTGGCTATCCTGGCCATCAGCAGTATGGCTATCAGTGGGTGGTTGTGCCGCAGAAACCGAAGCGCGACACATATCTTCTGGTCGTGGGCATTGTTGCTTTTACTTCTTCCTGTCTGGTTATGCTGGGAGGGCTGGCCAGCCTGGGTTTAATGGGGCTGGTGGATCTTGTCTATCCAGTCCTGAAGGGCCAGATATCGGATGGTTCGTACTTTGCTACTATCATGCTGCTGCTGACTTTCGCGCTCGCTGGCCTGGTTGGTGGCGGCTTCTGCCTGTATCATAGTATACGCTCGCTCTTTCTGCGCAAGCCGTCGCGCGCGATCTGGCTACCGCGCTTCTGGATTTTTCTGCTCTGTTACCTGGCGACTCTTGGATTGGGCTACTGGCTGCACACTCGCGATCTGGATATCAGTTCGCCCGTCCTGACAGGTGCGCTGATCTACCTGGGCGGGATTTTCCCAGCGTTGATGGTGATGGCGCTGGGCATACGCCGCGTGAGTATGTCGAAGGCAAAACGCCATGCAACCAGTGGAAGTGGTCCGCTAGGGGCACGCGTCTGGCGCTGGTTGAAAACAGTGCCAGGTCGCTGGCCGACCTCCTGGAGACGCCTGGCCCTGGCACTGGTAAGCGGCGCGACGCTGGGTGTAGGCCTGGCCTTGATTCTCGAAACCATTTTTCAAGTTATCATAGCAGGAGCGGCAAAAGACGCACTTACGCAATATCTTAGCAATCCGAACGCCGGTAACCCGCCTCCGGGGCTCTATGTGCTGCTCTTGATGCTGGTCGCGGTTATCGCGCCCCTGGTGGAAGAGATGGTCAAGCCGCTGGCGGTGGTAGTGTTAATCGGGAGGGTACGCAGCAAAGCTGAAGCCTTCGTGCTGGGTCTGGCCTGCGGCATCGGTTTTAACCTGGTTGAAACCACGGGATATATCAGTTCCGGATACAACAACTGGCTGGGCGTCGCCCTGGAACGTTCTGGCGCGGGCCTGCTGCACGGCTTTGGCGCGGCCATGGTTGCGCTGAGCTGGTATTACCTGACCCATAAAGAAGAAGGCACCTGGCTGCGCCGCCTCTTGCTGGCCTCTGGCTGCGCCACTTATGCCGTGCTCCAGCACGCGCTCTGGAACGGCGCGGTGGGCCTGCTCTTTATCCCTGGCCCCATCGGCGACTTTTTCCAGAACTGGAACTGGAGCTTCGGTCTCATCACACTTGAGGGCATTGAGCTGGTCTATATTGTCGAATCCATTGGTATGTTGACATTCTTTGTGTATATGTCCGGTCGCCTGCGTACAAGCTTAACTGAGCCAAACGACCAGAGGTCCGTAGAGGCCGCGCCGCTGCCCGTAGAACAGAGCGCGGGCTAAAATCATAGAATAATGGCAGAGATGCATATAATAACCGGCGGCAGATTGGTTGAATCTGCCGCCGGTTATTGTATGCATCTCTGATCAGGTGTGCATGAGGATTTCGTGCATCTCAACGTGAGCGCTGTCCCATTCCAGCAGATCTGCCAGTTCGTCTTTGAGATAGGCGAGTGCGGCGCTGCGGGTCTCCTCGCCGGGCATAACCGTACCACGCCAGACCAGGATG
>DASVMX010000106.1:0-2826 GCA_036384215.1 Ktedonobacteraceae bacterium
GTGCGGGCTAAGCCCGCACACCACCTCAGAAAAAAGAGTTGGGACTGCGCCGCAGGCGCAGCGTCTAGACTTTTGAGAAACCCTGTCTACGGGCTAGAGCAGATTGACAATGTGTGCGCAACACACTATACTGAAACTGGCTATAAGATGCCGGCACCACCAAGAAAACTAAACACTTCTTCCGTCATGTAGCAGGGGTCGAACAGCGCTCTCCCACATGGCGGGCCATAGAGGAGGATATCGGGAACTATGACCTACGTGATAACCCAGCCATGTGTGGGTGTAAAGGACGCGTCTTGCGTCGATGTCTGTCCGGTGGACTGCATCCACCCGACCAGCAGCGAGGCAGATTTTGACGACAACCAGCAGCTTTATATCAATCCTGACGAGTGTATTGACTGTGGCGCGTGTGAGCCTGCTTGCCCGGTAACGGCTATTTTCGAGGAGTCCGCCGTGCCGGATGAATGGAAGCAATATATCAAGATCAACGCGGATTTCTTTAAGGGCTAATCGGCATTTGCCTTTGCTATGGTCCGACTTCCCTGGTACGCGGAGACAACGTCGCTCCGGTACCAGGTTCGATCCACTCACCAGCACGTATCCCATCTCGTATGTACGACGTATGATTTTCAAGCAGACATGACCAGTCCCGTCAACAGCGGGACGGCTCTATTCACTTCAATTAAGTAAGGGAGCAAGCTTCCTATGCCTATTACACGGCGCAAACGCGCAAATCCACCGGATCAGCCCGAAAATAACCATCATCAAGCAGCTGATCAGACCGAGGGGGCCGTAGAGCAGCCGCTTAACGCGGAGCCTGCTCCCGCCTCGCCTGTTGTTCAACCCGAAACGCCGTCCGAGGCGCCCGCTGCCGCCGCGCCAGTTCCCACGCCAGCGCCAGAGCCCACGCCAGAGGTGAGCGCTCCAGCGCCAGAGCCCGCTCCGGTCCAGCCGCAGCCTCCGCTGGCGGCCAGCAATGGAGATCGCAGCGGACCAGAATATCCGCCGCCTATCGAGGGTGGCCGGCGGACCGCGCGCGGGGAGTTGTTCCGCCGCCCGCCGCAGGTGCCACCACAGCCGCCGCAGGCCTCGTTTGTCTCGTCCGCGCCTCTCCAGGCTCCTACCCACGAGATCACCCTGCCGCTGGGCAACCTGCTGCATCTGGCCTATAATCCCGGCTACACCGGCTCAGAAGAGGCCCGCGCCAACCTGCTCCAGCGTCTCTCAGACGAGAGCAAGGCCGGCGGGCGGGCGCGCTGCTGGAACTGCGGCTCCCTGGCCATCGCCTATGACCGCTGGAATACCCGCAGCCGCTCCTTTGGCGACGTTGGCATTGCTTTCTGTGAAATCTGCGGCGTCTGGAGCGTCATGTAAGATCTTCAGCGCGAGCCTGCCTTCTCTGGCATGGCTCGCGCCCCGCTCTCCAGACCATATCGCGACCTGTCAATTCTGTGCTACCATATCAGAGAAATAGTTGTAACCTTCTTATTCCGATTTTGCAAACTGCCTGCTGACTGCCGCGCGAGCAAACAGCTAGCTCGCTGTTTCTGCTAGCTCGCCTGGCAAGGAAGCCTCGTCCGGCGTTTCTCTCACAAAATCGGAGAGGAGGCACCCAACGCAGATCTAGCTCTTACCAGGAGGATGATCAATGACAGAGGGTCGGGGAGAGCCCACTCAGCTCCGTTGCCCCCGCTGCGGCGGCCTGATGCGCAAACCGGCTGGCAGTACCCTGTACTGGCACGCCGACAATAACCATCCGCGTTGCGATATCACCAATATTGTCGAAGCTGTTCTGGAAACCAGCCCGGAGACGCCCGCCGAGCCACCTCCACAGCCCCCTAAAACCAGGAACCGGCGCGGCAAGTAAACCTATCAGCCAGAGATGAGCAGAACAGCCCGTGAGCGCTCTGCTCGTCTCTGGCTGATACAACTCTTCCCCTGCCGATACGTATAGAGGGTATAATAGAAAGAAAGCTCTCATTCAGGTTGATATATTTCATCTCTTCAACTCCTTTGAAGAGATGTGTTGTATAGCAGAGGAATACTATGTACCCAAGAAATAATGGCCCGTTTGGCGGAGGCCCCTTCGGCGGAGGACAACGCAACAACAGGGGCGCGTCTGCCTTTCAATATCAGTACCTGTATGGCAATCAGCCAGTCTCCACGGCAGGCAGCCTGGTAAGTAAAGTGATGGCCTTGATGGCCTGCTCGTTTCTGGTCGCGACGGTCGGCGCGTTTCTCGGCGTCGCCGTTGTTCCCCTGACTCTGGGTGGCTACCTGTTTGTGGTCATCGCTGGCCTGATTGTGCTGCTGGCTTTGCGCGCGTTAATCAATGTGCGGGGATGGAATCTCGCCCTGCTCTTCCTCTTTGTCTTCCTGGAAGGGCTGGGACTCGCGCCTCTGCTCAGCGCTTACATTTCGGCTGGCCTGTCCTATCTCCTGGGCGAGGCTTTTCTGATTACCGCGCTGACCTCGCTCGGCCTCGCGGTCTACGCCTGGACCACCAAACGCAGTTTCGCGCGCCTGGGAGATTACCTGTTCTTCGGCCTGCTCCTGCTACTGGTCGCAACACTCGTGGGCATTTTCTTCCACAGTTCGCTCTTCGCGCTAATTATCGCGTGCTTCGGCGTGGCCATCTTCTGTGGCTACATCCTCTACTACGTCCAGCGCGCCAAATATATGGCCGATACTCTGCCAAACGCAATCGGCATGACCGTTTCGCTCTTTCTCGCGGTCATGAACCTGTTCATCTACATTCTGGAAATTCTCAGCATCCTCCAGGGAGGCAAAAGAAATCGCTAACAGTGGAGTCTGGCAGGTGCGAAC
>DASVMX010000107.1:0-30696 GCA_036384215.1 Ktedonobacteraceae bacterium
GACAGGCGGCACGTGGGGAAAAGCCTCTGTACCTCCCGCAAGTGGCGAAGGACGCCCCGCTGGCTCTTTCGTCGCGGGAGCAGGCCTGGACGGGGAAACTCCCAGCGGTCCCATAGCAACCGCTGCTGGCTCCAGTTCTCCGCGCGCCTGCCCTCCCTGGTTCCCCTCGCTACTGCTGTGCTTGACCGCCTGGCAAAAAGCATCCGCCAGCGCGCTCGCGCTGGCATAGCGCAGTTCTGGCTTCTTCTCCAGTGCCCGATAGATCACCCTCACAACCCCCTGCGGTATCTGCGGAACATAAAGCGACGGAGACGGCGGCTGTTTGCTGACATGCATGGAGATCAATGCCAGTTGATTATCCGCGCTGAACGGCAGGCGGCCCGTGACCATCTCATAGAGCAGCACCCCCAGCGAGTAGAGGTCGCTGCGCGCGTCGGCTCGCCGGTGAACCTCGAACAGCTCAGGCGCAACATAATCAACCGTTCCCAGGACGTTTCCCGTGCTGGTCAACTGCGTGGCATCACTGGTAATGCGCGCAATACCAAAATCGGTCAGATAACAGCGCCCCTCCTCGTTGAGCAGCACATTTGAGGCCTTGATGTCGCGATGGACAATGCCCTGCGCGTGAATATAATCCAGCGCCCCGGCAATATCATTCAAACACTGGCAAACCTCCTCCAGGCTCAGCGGAGAACGCCGAATGCGCGAACGTAACGTGCCCCCGGTCAGTAAAGGCATCACAATATAATAGCGGGTAATGCCATCTAACGGGTACTCGCCGCTGTCGTAAACTTCGACCAGGTGAGGATGGTGCAACCCGGCCATAACGTGCGCCTCGCGAATAAAACGGCGCAGCATCTCCTCATCTTCGCGCTTAAAAACTTTAATTGCCACCATGCGGTGAAAATTGGGATCGTATGCCTCGTAAACATTGGCCATGCCTCCCTTCCCAATGATCCGCCGCAATTCATAGCGCTCATTGAGCGTCCTGCCCTCCAGTTCAGCCATACATGTGTTCTCCTGCTCCCAGGTATAGTCCGCCAAAAATTTCCGACTATGCGTGTTTTTCTCTAGTTAAAACGATCTCTCCGGGCTATAGTTACTGATTATCTCGGCATATACCTATACTTCTTCAATGAGAGGTTGTCAGGGCTGTATTGGAGCGCTGCTAACAAAGACGCGAGATTCTTCTCAAAACCTTGCATAAAGCTCTTCCTTGTTGTTTATATGCCAGCTATTCCGGCTGCTATTATAATACAGGCCACCTGGGTTTGATCTCAATATGAGCACGTTTGTACAGCGCTCCAGCGTGCCGCCGGGCGTCTTCGATGATCTCTTCTTCATCCAGGCTCAACAGTTGCCCCTGTTCAACGACAATCTGTCCATCGATGACAACGGTATCCACTTCACCGCCGGTCGCAGCATAAACAAGGGTGGAGACAGGGTTAGGCGAGGGTGTGGTGTGCAGGCGATTCAGGTCGATGATGGCGAAATCGGCCTTCTTTCCCACTTCTAGCGAGCCAATCTCTCTCTCAAGACCGAGGGCGCGAGCGCCGTTGATGGTTGCCATCTCCAGCACACTTTCGGCGGGTACGATCAGGGGATCGTGAGAAACGGCTTTGTGGAGAATCGCGGCCAGCTTCATTTCGCGAATCAGGTCATAATCGTTATTGCTCGGTCCACCATCACAGCCCAGCGCCACGTTGACGCCACTGGCCAGCATCTGCGGAACTTTACACACGCCAGACGCCAGCTTGCTATTAGAGGAGGGATTATGTGAAACACTGGTGCCCGTCTGCGCGAGTTTGACAATATCCTGATCGTTGAGCCAGACCATATGCACCAGGACGGTTTTTGCTCCCAGCAAACCAACGCTCTCTGCAAAATAAACGGGCGAGAGGCCATACTTTTCTTGCAAAAAGAGTTTGTCGGCCTCAACTTCTGCCAGGTGCATGGTGATGCCCATGTCACGCTGGCGCGCGTAGTTGCTCATTTCACGATAGAGTTCGGGCGTAACACCACCAGGCGTGCGCGGGCCAAACCAGACGTGGATGCGATCATTGGCTGCGCCCTGCCATTTGCTATGCGCCTCCAGCACACCGAACAAACTGGTCTCGCGGCTCTCAACCATGCCGGGATGCATGGCGTTGGCATCCTGGGTAGCATAGGTGCCAGTGTCCATCACAATGCCCGCCAGGCAGGCGCGGATGCCGCTCTCCTCCACAGCCCTGGCGATGCCATCAAAGCCATAACGATGCGCAAGCATGGATTCAAGAAAAGTCGTGGTACCCGATTTGAGCATCTCCGCAATGCACAGGCGCGCGCTCACATACCCATCGTCCTCCGTAAAATTTCCCTGTAAGACCCAGACACGCTCGCATAACCACTGAATCAGCGCCATATCGTCTGCACAGCCACGAATCAAGGCCTGCGCCACGTGCACATGCGTATCGATCAGCCCCGGAATAATCAGCTTGCCCCCCGCATCAATAATCTCTTCCACCGGGTGCTCGCGCCTCACCTCATCAGCCTTGCCAAGCGCCTTAATCCGATTGCCCTCAACCAGCAGCGCGCCATCAGTAATAATTTCGCGCGCGGGATTCATTGTCATAATAGTCGCGTTCGTAAACAGCATACCGAGTACCTTCCTATGCCTGCACAATGCAGCGCTAGCCACTCTTTTACGAGCCCACTATATCATGAAATGGTTGGGTACTCAACCTGCAAGTTCATCAACGCCTCAGACAATTTCACCAGGCGACACGCCAAATACTCTCGAAACCAGCTTTGTCCTCCCGTGACCTCGATCAATTCTGAAACTGTCGCTGGCCCCTCTATTAGATGCTGGAGAATAAGCAAACGCAGCGGATCAGCCAGCGCCTGAGCCAGCTCAACCAGGATTTCTTCACATTTCTTTCGCTACCAGGAAGTGCCTCGGTTCCTTCTCAAACTGGCGTTTGCAGGACGGACAGCAGAAGTAGAAGATCTGCCCCGCGTGCTCACTTGTATGGCGCGCTCCGGCAATTTCAACACTCATGCCGCAGACAGGATCAATGGCGGTAGACTCTGAGGCTGGAGTGATCTCGCTCTCTCCGGCTTCTTTGGTTGCCGGGTGACGGCGCAACTGGATGAGTTCGGCAAGGATGCTGGTAGCGATTTCGGCGGGGGTGCGCGCCCCAAGATCGAGGCCAGCGGGGGCGCGCAGGCGCGAGATAGACTGTTCAGCCAGCCCGGCGGCGCGCAGGTAGGCCCGGCAGGCTTCGGCTCGGCGCGGACTGCTGACCAGGCCAATATAAGCGGCAGGAGTAACCAGCACGCGTTCGAGGACGTTTTCGTCGTATTGACCATGGGTAGCAATGACAACGCGGGTGCGTTCATCAATGCTCGCGGCGCTCAGATTGGCATCGTCAACCCGCGTGACAGCAAAGTCGAGCACGGACGCGAGTTGCTGCAAAGCGATAACGATGGGTGAATCGCCAACAAGCAGAAGTTGTGGCTTTGGCAGATGCGGCTCCATATAGACATCCAATGCCCCTCCGCTGGCACAGGTCATGGGAAAAGAGCGCACGCCCGCGTTTTCGGCTGGCACGCTCTTTTCGTGCGCGCCAAGCCTCAACAAAAATGGCTCGCCACCCTCGCGCAGCAGGCGCCGGGCTTCACGCACGACAACTGGCCGGGTACAGTTTCCGCCAACCCAACCGCTCAACGACCCGTCCTCCCGAATCAGCGCCTGCGCGCCCGGTTTGGCCGAGGTAGGCCGCTCGCACCACACAACGGTCGCCAGCACAAACGACCTGCCCTCGCGCGTCAACTGATATGCTTCCTCAAGCAGAGAATCTAACATAGTAGCCTCCTATCCGTGTCACCCGCGCTATGCAGGAAATACCTGCATAGCGCGGGTGACACGGATATTAATCGGTCGCGAGCCCCTTCTCTTTGAGGACATTCCACACTTTCCAGGGTGAAAGAGGCATGTCTATATGCCTCACACCTACGTGGGACAGGGCATCGACCACTGCATTGACAATGGCCTGAGGAGCACCAACTGTCGGCGATTCGCCAACGCCCTTGGCCCCGATGGGATGGTGCGGCGAGGGCGTGATGGTGCGATCAGTCTCCCAGTGCGGCGTTTCCATGGAGGTAGGAATGAGGTAGTCCTGAAAACTGCCGCTGAGCAGGTTGCCGTTCTCGTCATAAGCCAGCTCTTCATACATGGCCGGGGCCAGTCCCTGCGTGAGTCCGCCGTGAATCTGCCCTTCGACAACCAGAGGATTGATGATCGTTCCGCAATCGTCAACAGCCATAAAGCGGCGAATGTGAACCTGGCCAGTGCCACGATCAATGTCGACGACGCAGATGTAGCTGCCAAAAGGATAGGTCAGGTTCGGCGGATCATAGTAGTTGACTGCCTCAAGCCCCGGCTCCAGATAGGGCGGGCAGTTGGTATAAGCGGCAAAGGCCAGTTCCTGAATGGTCTTGCCTTTGCCCGGCGCGCCTTTGACAAAAAACCGACCAGGCTCCCATTCCAGGTCCTCTTCGCCCACTTCCAGCAGGTAAGCGGCTATCTTCCTGGCTTTGTCGCGCACTTTGCGAGCGGCCAGCGCGGTGGCGGCTCCGGCAACCGGCGTGCTGCGGCTGGCGTAAGTGCCAAGACCGTAGGGCGCGGTGTCGGTGTCACCGTGCTCAACGTCTATGTCGTCCGGCGACATGCCCAGTTCGGCGGCAATGATCTGCGCGAAGGTGGTTTCGTGGCCCTGTCCCTGCGTCTGCACGCCAATGCGCGCCAGGGCTTTGCCGGTGGGATGGACGCGAATCTCGCAGCTATCGAACATCTGAATACCGGCGATGTCAAAGTGTTTGCCCGGTCCCGCGCCGACAATCTCGGTAAAGGAAGAGATGCCAATGCCCATCAGTTCGCCGCGCGCTCGCTTTTCGGCCTGCTCGCGTCTCAGTCCTTCATAGTCGACGTTTTTCATAGCCAGCTTGAGCGCGGCTTCATAATCGCCGCTGTCGTAGGTCCAATCGAGAGCGGAACGATAGGGAAAGGCCGCGGGCTGGATAAAGTTTTGCAGGCGCAGTTCTGCCGGGTCTTTGCCCAGTTCGTGAGCCAGGGTATCCATGGCGCGCTCGATTAGATACGAGGCCTCGGTGACGCGGAAGGAGCAGCGATAGGCAATGCCACCGGGCGCTTTGTTGGTGTGAACGGCGTCCACTTCGACGAAGGCTTTTTTGAAATCGTAGGAACCTGTACAGATGTGAAAGAGGCCAGCGGGAAATTTGGTCGGCTGGGCCGCGGCGTCAAAGGCACCGTGATCGGCCAGGGTGTTGACGCGCAGCGCCTGTACATTGCCATCTTTGTCGCTGGCGATTTCAGCGTGAATGTGATAATCACGTCCAAAACCGGTGCTGCTCAGATTTTCGGTGCGATCTTCAATCCATTTGACGGGATGGCCAGTCTTGAGCGAGGCAACGACCGCACAGACGTAGCCGGGGTAGATCGGGACTTTGTTGCCAAAGCCGCCGCCGATGTCCGGCGAAATGATGCGAATGCGGTGTTCAGGCAAACCGGCAACGATGGCAAAAAGCGTGCGGTGCGCGTGCGGCGCCTGCGAGGTCAGCCAGACGGTCAACTTGCCTGTGGCAGCGCGATAATCGGCCACGCATCCGCAGGTTTCAATCGGTGCCGGGTGGATACGCGGAATATACAGATCCTGACGAATGACCACGCCGTTAGCCTCGGCCTCGGCAAAGGCGGCATCGGTCCCGTCCTGGTCGCCGGTTTCCCAGTGATAGATGTGGTTGGTAGGCTGGCGGTCAATTTTGTCGGGACGCAGCAGCGGCGCGTCTGGATCGCGTGCTTTTTTGGGATCGACGAGTACGGGCAGCGGCTCGTAATCGACCTCGACAGCGGCCACGCCGTCAGCCGCGGCGTAGCGGCTGGTCGCGACAACAAAAGCGACCTCCTGCATCTGGAAGTGCACGCGGTCCAGCGCCAGCACGGCCTCGGTGTCAGCGGAAAGCGTGGGCATCCAGGCCAGGCCAGCGGCGTCGAGATCCTTGCCGGTAATCACAGCCAGCACGCCGGGCACCTCCAGAGCTGCGCTGATATCGATGCTTTTGATCAACGCGTGTGCATAAGGGCTGCGCACGATGTCGCCGTAGAGCATGCCCGGCAGGTTGACATCATCAACGTAATTGCCCTGGCCGCGAATGAAGCGCGCGTCTTCCTTGCGCTTGTACGGCTCACCCAGGCCATGAATATGTTTCGCTTCAGTTGCCATTATACCCCTCCTTCGCCGGCAGGCACTGCCTCCTGCTCGCGCATCTTTTCAGCAGCGTATTGGACAGCGCGCACAATATTCACGTAGCCAGTACAACGGCAGAGGTTACCAGAGATGCCGACACGAATCTCTGCTTCTGTCGGGTTGGGATTGCTCTGGAGCAGCGCGACGGCGGTCATCATCATACCAGGCGTGCAGTAGCCGCACTGCAAGGCATGCTTTTCGTGAAAACCTTCCTGTAAAGGGTGCAGTTTCCCGTTCTGCTCCAGACCTTCGACGGTGTTGAGTTCGCGCCCATCGGCCTGAACAGCGAACATCGTGCAGGATTTGGTGGCTCTACCGTCGACCAGCACGGTACAGGCGCCACAGGCGCTGGTGTCACAGCCAATATGCGTGCCGGTCAGGCGCAGACCATCGCGCAGCCAGTGGACAAGCAGGGTGCGCGCGTCAACCGTGTCTTCGTAGACGGTGCCGTTGATCGTGACATGAATGGTATGCTTGCTCATCTACTATGCTCCTCCTGTGGCGCGAGCGCGGGCTTTGTGCAAAGCACGCGAAGTAAGAGTGTGGACCATGGCGCGCTTGTATTCGGCTGGCCCGCGGGTGTCACTGCTCGGCTGCGATGCCGCCGCGGCCAGGTCCGCGGCCCGCAAAATGCTCTGCGCGTCAAGCGGCTGCCCCAGCAAGGCTTGCTCAGCTGCGCGCGCTTTGATGGGGGCCGGGCCAACGTTGGTCAGCCCGATACCGGCATACGTGACAAGCCCGGCAGCATCCAGGCTGATATAGACCGCCACGCCCGCGATAGCATAATCACCAACCTTGCGCTCTAACTTAAAATATGCGCCGCCACTGGCGTCCGTAGGCGCGGGCACGCGAATCTCCGTCAGAATCTCGCCGGCTTGCAACGTGGTCTCAAAGGTCACGTCGGTGAAAAACTCGTGGGCGGGAATCACACGCTCGCCCGCCGGCCCCTGAACCACAAAGCTCGCGCCCAGCGCCAGCATGGTCGCGGGATGATCGTTGGCGGGATCGGCATGCGCAATATTGCCGCCTACAGTCGCCCAGTTACGTACAACCGGGTCGGCGATATTTTTCGCGGTCTCATAGAGAATGGGATAGCGTTCGCGGATCAGGGGTGAACTGTCCAGTTCGGCCTCGCGGGTCAGCGCGCCGATGTACAACATGCCATTGCTCTCCTGGATATACTCCAGGCCGCTGATGCGATTAATGTCGATCAGCACAGTCGGCGCGGCCAGGCGATAGCGCAGGAGCGGGATCAGGCTATGTCCGCCAGCCAGAAGCTTGGCGTCATCGCCATACTGCGCCAGCAGCGCCACCGCCTCTGGCACACTTGTCGCCCTGACATAGTCAAAAGAGCCAGGAATCAAGATATCACCTCCAGTCTTCATTGACGCGCGGCTGCTTCCTTCCGCGCCTTCCGTCGATAGATGCCAGACCACCAGGGGAGAAGAAGTTGCGACACATTCCGTATCTCTCTGACAAGTATAGGCGAGACCAGCCGCAAAAGATTACCTCCCTTCGTAGGTTTGCCCTCCCTACAAACGGAGGGTAAGCTGCTTACAATCTTAGTATCAGTTTGCCCATTCCACAGTTTTCCTATTGACTTTCCGAATATATAACTTTATAATAAGTGCTCAATAAAGGACTTACGAATAACATTGGAAGGTAGTAGCAAAGTTGGGGCAATATGACACAATTATGAAATTGTTGGTGGACAAAGCACCCGAGGCCGTAGCGCAGTTTGTCCTCAACGAATGGCAAAAGCAAGAAGGAGCAGACACGCTGAACATACAGGTTACCTCGGTTACCTTGCTAAGCGAAGAATTCCAAAGCGAAGAACTAAAAGGAGATGGCGTCTGGCTGATCCATGGGCTTGACGGGCCTCAAATGTTGGCTTCTGTTGAATACCAAAGCACGCTTCCCCCCATTATGCCTATACGCTCAATGGAATATCTAGCGCGCAGCAAGAAAAAGCACTGGAAAATGTGCGGACAACTGCCCGCGATGGGAGTAGTACTCTATCTGTTCGACGAAGAAGACACAGCCGAGTGCCCCATGATCTGGCCCGGTCCCAACGGCACAACTACGCTGGCATACAACTACTTGCTCACTAATTTGAGAACGGTGCCGCGCGAGGAAGTACTGGCATTGCAAGAGCCAGCACTGTGGCCGTTAGCGCTGCTGACGCAGGGTCCGGTAGATCGTATAATTGTCAAAGACATGTTTGCAGATTTGCTTAACAACAAGCTGTACAACATACTGCCAATTGGCAATAGTGTCGCAAGTTGGTTTTTGCGCGGTAACGATCTGAGTTGGTTGAACGAGGAGTACCAGAGAATGTACGAAATTTTCAAAGATGCACCTGCTACCAAGTGGATACAAGAAGATGGGCGCGCTGATGAGCGCAGGATTGCTGCGGAAGAGCGCAAAAAATTGATAGCAGACTTTCAGGAGACAGAAGAAAAGTACAGAGAAGAGCTCAAAAACGTGATAGCAGACTTTCGGGGAACAGTGGTTAGCATGGTCTCTCAACAGTATCCCAAATTAAAACGGTTGGCACAAAACCAGGTGCGCCTGCTAGAGGATGTTGGACGTATACGACAGCTTATAGTAGATCTAAATGCGACTCGAAATAGTGACGAGGCTCAGGATGTGCTACTCTCTGTCACTGACAGTATGAACGAAAAAGATACAGACTCTATTGAGATAGTCCAAACGCCACCTGTAGAACCTCTATAACCACCCCTGTTTGACGGCGACCATGACGGCTTCGGTGCGGTTTTTGACGTTCAGACGGTGGAGGATTTCCTGGACGTAGCCTTTGACGGTGTTTTCGCTGAGGTAGAGCTGGGTGGCGATTTCGCGGCTGGAGAGACCCTGGGCGACGAGGCGCAGGATGACAAGTTGCTGAGCGCTCAAAAGGTCGGGCGTGGGCGCTGGTTCGCTGGCAGGTGGGCTGCGGCGCAGTTGCGCGAGGACGCTGGCGGTGACTTTGGTGTCGATGGCCGCTTCTCCGCGCGCGACAGCTCGAATGGAGCGCTTGAGGTCAAGGCGTTCGATGTCTTTGACGAGGAAGCCGCGCGCTCCGGCCTGGATACACTGGGCGACCAGGGTTTCGTCGGTAAAGGTGGTGAGGATGATGACAGCGGTCTCTGGATAGCGCTCGCTGGCCAGGTGACAGAGTTCAATGCCGTTGATACCGGGCAGGCGAATGTCGACCAGGGCGATGTCGGGCCGCTGGTGTTCGATCAGTTCCAGCGCCTGTTCCGCATTGGCCGCTTCGCCAACAATCTGGAAATCCGCTTCGGTGACGAGAATAGCTTTTAAGCCTTCGCGCACCATTTCGTGGTCATCGACAAGCAGTAAACGAATCATAACGGTACCACCGCCTTAACGACCAGTCCGCCTTCTTCCCCATTGGCCAGTTGAAATTGCCCTCCCAGGTCGCTGATGCGCTGTTCCATGCCCCGCAGGCCGAGATGTACGCCGTGACTGGCACTGCCCTGGAGCAAAGCCGGGTCCAGACCTGTGCCGTTGTCCTGCACAACCAGCGTGGCCTGCTCGCGCGTGATCTGAACGGTGACAATCACGGTGGTAGCTCCAGCATGCCGCCGCGCGTTGAGTAAGGCCTCCTGGGCCACGGTGAGCAAGGTCTGCTCGACGTGCGAGGGAGGAACAATGGCCCATTCGGCAATCACCAGGTCAGCCTCGATATTCGAGGTTTCACGCAAATCAAGAATAAACGACTGCAACATCTTGACCAGATCATCCTCGGCCAGTTCAGCGGAGGAGAGCGCGAAGATGGCATCGCGCACCTGGGCGGTTCCCAGCGAGGCAAGACGCTTGATCTGCTGCACTGCTGGCAAGAGAGGCGAGGTCTCCGCCAGCCGCTCGCGTATCCAGTCGGCTTTCAGACCAACAGTGAAAAGCGTCTGCTGGACGCGATCATGAAGTTCCTGGGCGATGCGGCTGCGCTCGTCGGCCAGCATCTGGCGCTTCTGGGCTTCGGTCAGCTCGTGATGCAACTGCTGGAGATTTGTGGCAAAATGGCTGAGATCGGTGTTACGCCGCTCCAGCTCGGCGGTGCGCTCGCGCACTTCGTTCTCCAGGTGCGCGGCGTTCTCTTCCATGACACGCCGCTCGCGCTCGACCAGTTGCGCATTGTGAATAGCCACGGCTGCCTGCGCGCCCAGCGCCTCGACCAGCTCAAAGTGGCGCGGCGTAAACCTGCCCGGACGGGAGTCGCCGATCAGGAACGCGCCCAATGGCGTACCTTCTCGCGCGCGCAGGCAGACGCCCAGAAAACTTCGCACGTGAATGTGACCTCTGGGCACGCCGATGTAACGCTGATCGGTATGAACATCATCCACCAGAATCGACGCGCCTCCCCAGAAGACTGGCTCTAACAGACCAACGCCTTCAACCGGCCCCAGAGCGCCTTCGCCCAGACGGCGAAAGTGCGCGGTGATATGTTCGTTCTCCCCGGAAATCGCCGCTAATGTGAAAACGATCTTACTTCTGGGTGTCTCATCGCCCGTGATTTCGGGGATCAGAAAAAAAGTCGCGTACTCCGCCGCCGTCAGCCTGCGCGCCGCGTCTGTCATCATCTGGAGTAAACGCTGCAAATCGAACTCCGAGGACAGCGCAATGGCGATTTTATTAAGCGCAGCCAGTTCTTCGGTCTGCTGCTGCAAATGCGCGATAAGTTCCGCGCGGCTCTCCTCGCTTGTCTGAGACATGGCCTATCTCCACACATCTCTCCTGCGAATAACAGTCAACACTGCCCGGTTTTTCTGAGTATATCATAAGCGCGAGGCTTTTGAGCGTTTTATCCCTGTAAGATATGCAGCACGCGTTCCAGCAAGGTTTCCCAGGGCTGCGACTCGACAACGGGCAAGTCGTAATGGTCGGCCTGGCGGCGCAGCCACTGGCCATAAAGCCAGCTCGCACGCGCCAGCGTCTCCTGTTCGCGTGGAGAAAAACGCTCAAAACCGCGGTCACGGCGACGCATATTGTTGAGAATGGCTTCTTCGTCTGACTCGATCAGAAAAAGCGCACGCACCTCATTGCTCACCTGAGCGGGAGTGAATTCTTTGGTAGGAAAGCTGCTTTGAGCGGCCAGGGCGGGCAAGATGCCGTCACCTTCAAGGATGACTGGACCCGCACTCTCGACAAAGACATGGTGAGCAATCACGGAAGCAAGCGGGCGCATCATGGCCTTGCCAACGGTAACAAAGCCGTCACAGAGCACCTCTGGCGGTTTTTGCCAGATAGTGGGATGTGCTGGAAAGTAATGGATACCAGGCTGCTCCGCGGGCGTACTCACCTCCTGGATCGCCATGCGAAAATCGTCAACCAGCAGAAGCGAACGCCCAAAACGGTTGGACAGCGTTTGAGCCACCAGAGTTTTACCAGCACCTGAATTGCCACCGATTAAGAGAACCCGCCAGCCAGCTTGAGCGCCACGCGGCTGCTGCATACACGTACTATCCTTCCCTAGAACAAAAACACTGATTTTTTGATTTACCCATGCATCCTTGTTCAAGGCGGATCTGTCTGGCTGAGACCGTACATCGATCCGCTTGAGGATACTGAAAAATTATAACAGGCTGGCAAAGTCTCCGCTATCTTTTCTCTCTCAACTGACTATGCAGGGCTCCTCACCACCTGCTCGACTCTGACGAAACGCCGCAGGCGCTGAGGAGTCACAGAGCCAGGGAACCCGAATAGTTACCTCTCGACGACACGACAACGTGATAACACGTTAGCAAGACGGCCAGTTACACGCGCACGTAATGATGGAGTGTGGCATCGTAACGATAAAGCGGATCACCGTGGCGATACCCCAGATTCCCGTGGCGATCAATGGCAAGCCAGACCAGCACCTGGGTGTTAGCAGGCAGATGGATACCATAGCTCCAGTGGTCCAACCCACCACTTCCGGTTACACCGAAGAGCCATTCTCCCCCGTCGTCGTCAATAGTATTGGGAGTAAGTTCATCGCAGTTGAGAGAATTGTCATCGTGGGTGGCGTTGATCTGCACATCGCAGGCCCGCAATGTCGCCCCGTTGAGACTGGCCGCGGGATCAGCGTAAGGATAGGTGTCAAAGCCCGCGACCGACTTGCGCGGATACATGGCCTGGCTCCAGATCCAGGCCCCAACAGGCACGGGCACGGAGGTCTCCACGGACATCTTCACCTGCACGGTATTTGAGATACGCACGGTTAACAGACAGCCATTTGAACAATCGACGCCTACCTGCTGCTGGCGCTGCACAGGGATCAGCGGCGTGGGAATAGGTTGCGCCTGAGAGAGCGCGGCCACATTGAGAATTAACCCACCCAGTGAAACCAGAGGATACTGAGGCATAAGCAAAACCTGGTCGCCTGGCTGCAAATTAGCGCAGTTCTGCCCCAGCGCGGTATTCAGCGCCAGCACGGTGGCCGGCCTGGAATCCGCAAAGATCTGGCCGGCATCGCTCATATGCATCTGATTGGCCAGAATTTCATCGCACGAATCGGCGTTCTGTACGGTATACAGAACCGCACCCGGCTGTGGTAAATGCTGAAGATACGCCGGCATCGGCGTCGGATCAACCACCGCTGACGGATTGGCCATATTGTAAAAGAAATTCGTGAGATTGGGCAAAATATGATGACCAGCTCCCGTTCCAAGCAGAAAGGCCGGCACTGCAAAAGCAAGCAAAAACGGCAACAAGAGAAACAGGCGCCAGGGCACAAGCTGTTTAATAAGTTTTAGATTTTCTGTTCGCGTACTTCGTGGGCGTACCTGGCGAGACATGGATGCCTTCCTTCCTCTTTAAGAGCACATTCCTACAGGCATTATAGCAAATAAGGCGAAGAAAATACCATCGAGATAGGCAAATATTAAAAATTGACGTATACTTAGGAGAGTACGCTCAAACAGGTCGCCGCGAAGCCTCCGCGCAATCGCTCTTGTTTGAGAAAGGATATCCAGTAAGTGGATCAGAGAATTCAAAGAGCGTTTCTGCTCAAAAAGTTGAATCTTTGTGAGATACCCCAATCGCGTACCTGGAGCGCGTATATATAGACAATAGGGAAAAAGAAGAGCACATATTCAGGTAAACACAAGGAAGGGGTTTTCCATGCCGGCGCCCAAGATCCTGATTATAGATGATAGTCCAACGGTTCGTATGTTTATGCTGCGCGCCTTACAAAAGACTGGCTGCCAGATCTTGCTGGCCACAAATGGCACCGAAGGGCTCCAGAGAGCAGTACAGGAACGTCCAGATTGTATTATTCTGGATGTAGTGCTGCCCGGCTTGAATGGATACAGCCTGTGCCGCCAATTGCGCGCGATGGACCCGGAACATGACCTGGCAATTGTGATGATTAGCAGCAAAAACTCATTAGTGGATCAAAATTGGGGCCTGCGCCAGGGGGCTGATCGTTACCTGCCCAAACCGTTTACTGAAGAGCAGTTGCTTATGACAATAAAAGAAGTGCTGGAAACAACTACCCACCCCTGAATATCTGGCACTTCATGTCTGCACCCTGACAGATAGTGCGGTGCTGTTCTCGCCCGGCACCTTCCCCGCACCCCATTTCTGCCAGGATGAAAATGTGCATCAGGAGCTTTGCTCTGCCGGCTCGAAGGTCTCGGACAGTTGCTGGTGATGAACATCGCACAGCCAGAGCAGACGAAACAGATCGGTTTCCAGAGCATCGAGCAGCGCGCTGGCCTGCTGCCAGGCAAAGTTATACTGTCCAGACGTGATTTCGCCCTGGCGCAAAGCCTCGTCCAATTCGTCTACGTCAAGCAGCAGCGTTTCCCCATTGGGGGCTACAACAATATCCAGGTAGAGATCCTGGTACCAGGGAACGCCGTTCTCGTCCACGCCCATGCTCTCAACAATATCAATGTACCATTGCACCAGTTCCCCGCGCTCGTCGAAGGCGCTCAAGAGGACAAAGTGCTCCCCATCGGGAAAATGCTGCACCCAATCGTAGCCCTGATCGGCGATACAAACTCGCTCCTGACCAAATTTGACAAAAAGCGGCTCGCTCACTTTGTCCAGCCGCAACAGCGTGACATAGCCGTGGTAATCAGCAGCGTCAATGCGCTGTACGATAAAACGACGCTCCAGAACACGCTCCCAATCAACGCGCGCCGCGCTTTTTCTTCTCATACACACCCTTTCTCACCTGGTAATCCCTTGTATTGTAGCCCAGAAACGAGAAGAATGAGAAAACAGCATGCCGTTTTCTCATTCTTCTGGCTGCCCGTTTGTGCGCAAGCAAAATTGTTAGCGAGCGGCCTTCTGCGCGGCATCCGCTGGGACAAGGATGTTTTTCTGGTCCCACGCGTAGGCCAGAACAGCGTTAAGCACAAAAAGCAGCGCGAAAACTATGGCCAGAATGGGCTGGCTTCCATTGATGTGTCAAGTGGATCTAACTGGAGACCCCCATCCCCTCTCCTCAAGGGAACCGATGTGCTACACTTCCTCTATGAGTGGCACATCACCCGCACCAGAGAGGAACGAAGCGCACATGGAACCAACCCATCTGAACCTGGAACCAATCAATGTTTTCGACTATGAGATTCTCGCCGAGGAACGGCTCAACCCGGCATTTTGGGGCTACTACGCGGGAGGCAGTGACGATGAAGGGTCTCTCCAAGCCAACCAGAGTGACTTCGGACGCATCCGTTTGCGTCCCCGCATGCTGGTCGATGTCTCCCAATGCGAGACCCGCACCAGTGTCTTGGGCGCACCTGTCTCCATGCCCATTTTAGTCGCCCCTTCCGCATTCCATTGTATGGCTCATCCTGATGGGGAATGCGCCACCGCACAAGGGGCAGGGGCAGCAGGCTCTCTCATGATTGCTGCCACCGACTCCACCCGCAGCATTGAGGATATTGCCCAGGCAGCCAGCGGCCCTCTCTGGTTCCAACTCTACCTCTATCCCACCCATGACATTGCCGCGCAACTCGTCAAGCGCGCGGAAGCAGCAGGGTGTCAAGCCATTGTGCTGACGGTGGATATGCCTGTTCTGGGCCATCGCGAGCGGGATCTGCGCAACCAGTTTGTCATTCCGCCACCATCCTTGACCAGGGCCAATTTCGCCGGGATCGAAGTCAACGGCCATGCCTGGGTCAATGTCACCTGGAACGATGTTGAGTGGCTCCGATCCATTACTTCTCTCCCTATCCTCGTCAAAGGCATTCTGACGGCTGAGGATGCGCTTCTGGCGTTGGAGCATGGGGTCTCTGGAATCATCGTCTCGAATCACGGGGGCCGTCAGCTTGATGGGGCCGTCAGCGGGATTGAAGCCTTGCCGGAAGTGGTCGAAGCAGTTGCCGGGCGCTGTGAGGTGTATGTTGATGGAGGTATCCGACGAGGAACAGATATCCTCAAAGCCCTGGCACTTGGCGCACGTGCTGTCCTGGTGGGTCGTCCAGTCTTGTGGGGCTTAGCAGTGGACGGAGCATCCGGCGTCCAGCATGTCCTGGAGATCTTGCAAACGGAACTGGAGCGGGCCATGAAACTCTCTGGCTGTCCCACCATCTCCAGCATCAATCGTTCTCTGGTAAAATTCATATGAATTGCTGGACAGCGCAGATACGCATCCTGGCGAACGCGCTGTCCATCTCTACGCCTGTTACCTCTTTAGCCGTTCTGAGCCTGCGAGCGCAGGGCGCGCAGGACACGTTCGGGCGTGAGAGGTATCTGGCGCAGGCGTACGCCGAGAGCGTCGGCAACGGCATTGGCCACCGCTGGCGCGATGCCATTCGCGGCAATTTCCGCGCTGCCTTTCGCGCCAAAGGGCTCAGATGAATCATTGGTCTCGACCAGGTAGGTCTCCAGCGCGGGCATGTCGGGTGCGCTGAAGATGCGATAATCGCTCAGATTGGTGGTGAGCGCATTACCACGCTGATCGTAGAGCAGTTCTTCGCTGACGCCATAGCCTAACGCCAGGGCAACAGCACCTTCAATTTGACCGCTGATGAGCACGGGGTTGATGGCGTGCCCCACGTCAATCGCCGAGACGGCTTTTGTAACACGCACAAAGCCGGTCTCGGTGTCCACCTCGATTTCGACTCCTTGCGCGGCAAAGGCAGGCGCTGGTTGGCCGCTCCACGAGGTCGTGGCCGCGATCTGGCGCGCGTTCTCGCCAGAAAACGAGGAGAGGGCAACCTGCGAAACGCTCATGCTCTGTCCGTCTGGTCCACTAATAATGCGTTCCCGCACACTCAATCTGTCAGGTTTGACCTTGAGCACCTGACCAGCGACCTCTAAAAGCTGCGCACGTACCTGCTCGGCAACTCGGCGCGCCGCTCCTCCGCTGCTGGCCAGCAGCGCGGATGTGGTAGTCGCGCTGGCAAAAGGCATGATATCAGTATCCGAGTCTTGAATCAGAATATCCTCCACGCGCACACCAAGCATCTCCGCGACAATCTGTGCAATCTCGGTCTCGCAGTCGTACGCAGCCACCTGTAAATTAAATGAGCCATCTTCATTTAATTTGAGACTGGCTCCGGCCACATCCCGAGTAGCTGGCACGGAACCGTGCATGGCAAGGGCGATGCCAACACCGCGCCTGAAACGGCCCTCGCGCCCTGTACCGCGCTTTGCCTGCCATTGAAGCTTCTCCTCTACAATCCGCAGGCATTCCGCCAGACCACTGCTCTGAATGACACGCGGCTCGCGCTCCTGGCCCGCGCTCAACTTGCGCGCGAGTTGGAGCTGGTCGCCGCTCTTGATCCAGTTGCGTCGTCGCAGTTCCAGTGGATCAAGATCCAGCCTGCGCGCGATCTCGTCCATGTGGCTCTCCAGCGCGAAAAAGCCCTGAGGCGCGCCATAACCGGTAAACGCGCCCGCAGGCGGTAAGTTGGTGTAGACCACGGTGGCCTCGAAATGCAGATTCGCAGCGGGATACAGAGACAGGCTTTGCGCGCCAGTATTGCTCTGCGCGCTTAACGCGTGCGCGCCATACGCGCCTGCGTTGGCCAGCAAAACCATCGAGTTGGCCACGATCTTGCCATCGCGCCTCACTCCGGTCTTGATATGAATGATTTGCGCGTGGCTCGCGCGACTGCGGAACTCCTCGGCTCGCGTGTATTCCAGACGCACCGGGCGACTGGTGGCGAGCGTGAGCAGCGCGCAAAGGTCTTCCACCAGCATATCCTGCTTCGCGCCAAAGTTGCCTCCTACGTTGGGCCTGACTACACGAATACGGCGCGGTGGCAAACCCAGCACCTGGGCCAGAATGCGCCGCACATGTGCGGGAGCCTGTGTGCTGGCACGCACCACCAGGCGCTCGTTTTCATCCCAGTAGGTAAGCGCGGTATGCTTCTCCAGCGGCATCTGCTGCACAGGTGGCACGATGTACTCGCCCTCGACTATCAGTTCGGCCTGCGCGAAAGCAGCCTCGGCATTGCCCACATCGGCGCTTATGGAAGCGGCGATGTTGTGTCCCACGTCGTGAATGTGATAGGCTTCGGGTTCGGGATGGATACGAGGAGCCTGCGGGCTTATTGCCAGGCGTGGATCGAAAACCGCTGGCAACGGCTCGTAGTTAACCTGGATCAGCGCCAGCGCCTGCTCGGCGATCTCCGGCGTCTCGGCGGCTACCACTGCCACGCGATCACCCACGAAACGCACGCGATTATCCAGCACATACTGATCGTGTGGTCCCGCCTCCGGCCAGGATTGCCCGGCGCTTGTGTAGGGCACGCGTTGAACATCTTTATACGTCAGCACAGCATGCACGCCTGGCAGGGCGCGAGCCTCGGAAATATCGATTTCGCGAATAACAGCGTGCGCGTGCGGGCTGGTTAAAATACGCGCGTAGAGCATATCGCGCAGTTCAAGATCAGCGGCAAAGGCCGGCTTACCACTGACCAGTTTGGCGCCATCAATTTTGCGCGCAGCCTGGCCTACAACGCTCAGACCGAGCGCGGGCGAAGTCTCAAGCCGCGCCGCGCTTCTGGCAAGTGCGAGCTGCTGGCCCAGGTCGTCCCCCGCCAATAGCTCCTCTGGTGTACGGGGCAGTTCCCATGTCTGAGCGCTCTCGTCTGATGCTGGCTGGCTCAGCGGTTCAACCTTCTCGCCACGCAGCACCGCGGCAGCGCGCAATACCGCCTGTACCGGCCTGGCATAGCCAGAGCAGCGGCACAGGTTGCCGGATAGGGCCTCGCGCACTTCTTCTTCGCCGGGCGCAGGATTGCGCTTCAGTAGCGCGGAGGCAGAGAGTAACATGCCAGGCGTGCAAAAACCGCACTGAACAGCACCAACATCGATAAAGGCTTCCTGTAAAGGATGCAACTTGCGCGCGTTGTGGGTGCCGTTGTGCGCCAGGCTCTCAACGGTTGTCAGGGTACAGCCACCAGCCTGCGCGGCCAGGGTGACACAGCCAGGCCGCGCTACACCGTCCACCAGCACAGTACAGGCGCCACACTCGCCCGTCTCGCAGCCATGCTTGACGCTGGCGTATCCTTCGCGGCGCAGCACGGTCAGCAGCGATTCTTGCGGGGCGACATCCAGACTTTTGATGACGCCGTTAATATTCAACTCCAGTTCCATGGATAACTCCCTATGGCAAAGGCACTTGACCCTTTGGCTTTCTCAAATACAATCTCACAGGCGGCTGAAACGGACTGTTAGTCTGTCAATCTTCGTTTGAAGGGTAGGAAAGTGGGGAGTGCAGAGGGGCTGGCGCCCCTCTGCGTCTCTTCTTTCTCCACTGCCGCAGGCAGCGCATTCCTCAAACGAAGTTTGACAAAGCACTATTGATCCGTCTGAGGATACTGAAATTCCGAAACCATGCTACGCCAGCGCGAGACGTTGGTTGCTTCTTCCAGAGCCCGAAAAGCCAGGTTCATGCCGACCACGCGCCGGTAGCCCTCGCTGGCACGTGGATCAGACGGCGGTTGAAAGGTGGCCATGCCAGCCTGCAAACCGTTCGCCAGGCGCTGCACGTCCAGGCCGCTGCCGCTCTCACCAGTGGTGACCGGCTGGCCTTCCATTTGGCGCTCAACGGCGGTTAACCTCACAGGCTCCATATTGACACCACCAAGGGCCAGGCGCACATGCTGGTACACATCGTCGCGCACCTCAACGACAGCCGCGGCGTTCAGCAGCGCCACGTCGCTCGGCGTGCGCCCGACACGCAAAAAGGCGCCGCCGCGCCCGCCGGGCGGTTTGGGCAGGGCGATCTCGATGATTAGCTCGTTGGGACGCAGTTCGGCCCTTAACGTGGCAAAGGAGACGCGCCGCTCCTGTTTGCCTTTGAAAATCACGCCCGGCAGCGCGAAGCCAGGCCGCTCCAGCGTTCCGCCCGCCAGGTCTACCTGCGTGCGCGAACCTGAGCGCAGCACGACTTCCACGTCCAGCACAGCCAGGGCGGTCAGCAAATCGGCCTGCGAGGTCGCGCCCAGCGCCAGTGTACCACCAAGCGTCGCGCTGTTGCGGATAAGCAGGGAAGATGAAGAGCAGCGCGCGGCCTGCGAGAGCACGCTGAGCGCCCCTTCGCGCAACACAGGCGCTTCCGCCAGGGTTTGCAGTGTAGTCATCGCGCCCACGCGCAAACCACCCTCCGTGCCGCGCGCGGGCGTGCCGCTTGAGAAAACGACCTGGCCGTTGCGTGCACCTTCTTCAATATAGGCAAGTTCCAGGTCACGCAGATCCACCACGGCCTGAATTGTCTCGTCGTCGCGCCCCAGTAGCGAGGTGCCGCCCGCCAGGGCCACGGTTTTCACATCGCCGCGTCCCAGCAGAATCAGGGCTTCATCCAGATCTTCAGCCCAGTTATATTCCAGCAAATTTATCAACATGCCCATTATCCTTGCAGTGGAAGTAATGTAAAAGTCTCAACATCAACCAGTCCCTGGTCGGTCAGCTTGAGCGAGGGTATCACTGAAAGCGAGAGGAAGCTGAGCGTCATACAGGGATGCTCAAGCGCGCAGCCAAGCTCGGCGGCAGCTTTATCCAGCGCGACCAGTTGTTGCACCAGTTCAGCGGCTGGCTGCGGCGAGACCAGCCCGCCCAGCGGCAGCGGTACACGTGCGCGGACCTCGCCATCCACGACAAAGGCGAAGCCGCCGCCCATCTCCTCCAGGACACGCGCGGCTTTCAGGATATCTTCGTCATTGGTTCCGGCGATTACCAGGTTGTGCGCGTCGTGCGCCACGCTGGAAGCCAGCGCCCCCTGGCGCAGCCCCATACCTTTGACCAGCCCTAACCCGACACGCCCGCTGGCGTGGTGGCGTTCGATCACCGCCAGTTTGAGCAGATCGCGCGCGGGATCGGCTACGATCTCACCATCCCGTAGCGGTGCTTCTTCCCGCAGGTGCAGCGTAGTAATCTGTCCCGGCTGCACACCTACCACCTCGACCAGGCCGGGCTGTCCCACCACACGCAGGTCCGTCAGGCTGACACCGCCGATATGAACTGTGCCGGTCATACCTGGAAAAGCCGTCATCGCCGGCTCGGCCAACAATTGCCCGGCGCGCGCCACCATCTGGCCATCTTTGTAAACAGACTCTACCTGGAAGCCGCGCAGATCATCCAGCACCACCAGGTCAGCCACAAAGCCCGGCGCTATCGCCCCGCGGTCGTGCAGGCGGAAATACTGCGCCGTGTTATAGGACGCCAGCCGAATCGCCTCAACCGGCTCCAGTCCAAGCTCGATTGCCCTGCGTACCATTGAATCGATGTGCCCGCGCGTGGTCAGATCCTGCGGATCGCGGTCGTCGGTTACAAAGAACACACGCGGCGGGTGCAATTCCCGCACCAGTGGCAGCAGCGCGTCCAGGTTGCAGGCCGCCGAACCCTCGCGGATCATCAACCACATCCCCAGGCGCACGCGCTGGCGCGCCTCCTCAAGCGTGGTGCACTCGTGGTCGGACATCACCCCGGCAGCGGCGTAGGCGTTGAGGTCCAGTTCGCCCAGACCGGGCGCGTGCCCATCGACCACCAGACCCCGCTGGCGCGTGGCGGCAATCTTCGCCAGCACCTGCTCATCGCCGCTCAGTACCCCCGGCATATTCATCATCTCCGCTAATCCCAGTACCCGCTCATCTTCAAGGAGTGCCAGGAGATCCTCGGCCATCAACACGCGATACGGACTTTCAAAAGATGAGGCGGGCACGCAAGACGAGAGCATCACATAGGCCGAAAGCGGCAGGCCGCGCCCGGATTCAAGCACATAGCGAATACCTTCCACACCCAGCACATTGGCAAATTCGTGCGGGTCAAGCATCACAGCAGTTACACCTCGTGGTGTTACCAGGCGCGCAAATTCAGAGAGAACCAGCATAGTACTTTCGATATGCATGTGGCCATCGATCAGACCCGGAGCCAGCCAGCGCCCCTCAAGATCACGCTCCTCCTTTCCACGATAGCCAGCGCCGGGCGCGCTCACCCCCACAACCAGGCCATCGCTCACCGCGACATCCGCCGGGTAACATTCGCCGCTGCACACATTCACTAACCGGGCATTGCGCAAAACAAGATCAGCCGGCAGGAGACCACGCGCCACCTCGATATGGTGCCGAAGTCTATCCATAAACGTCCCTCCAAAAGCTAAATAAACCAGACACATTCATTCCTTATTTTATTTTTCACTATGTGCTTCATCCTACCAGAAATAGCCAGCGCCGTCGAGAAAAAGCGAACTCTCTGTCCTGTTGTTCCTATTTTGCGTTATCGGAATGAGCATGGAGAGATGCGTGCAATGTGGTCACTTCAACATTGCACGCATCTCTCCATGCTCGTCCTAAAGTGTTGGAAGCTTCTCCAGTGTATTGGCGCGGTTGGCCTGATAGTTGCGATTTTCAGGAGCCAGGCTGAGCGCCCGATCATACATCTGTAATGCCTCGATATAGCGCCCCAGCGCGTAGAGAATGTTGCCCTTGGCGTTGTAGAGCATGGCGTCCTCTTCGAGAACCAGCGCGCGATCAAGCGCCGCCAGCGCCTCTTCAAAACGCTCCATCTGGTAGAGGGTGTAGCCGATGAAAGAGTAACAGGCGGCGAAGTCAGCTTTGAGCTGCAGAACACGCTCGAACGTCTCCAGAGCCTCCTCAAAACGCTGTAGATAGTAGAGCACCTGGCCTTTGTAATAACAGGCCTCAAAATCGCTGGCATCCAGTTCAAGAGCGCGGCCATAGAATTCCAGCGCCGCCGTGTAGCGCTCCAGGCGAAAGAGGGCGTGCGCCCTGGCCCGGATCAGGCGTACATAGGCATCGTGCGATGCCGGTTTCAGCGCCAGAGCCAGGTCATAGGCCTCAAGCGCCTCTTCATAGCGCTCCAGACAGAGCAAGGCATCTCCGCGATAATGATAGTAGCGCGAATTTTGTGGGTCCAGTTCTAGAGCACGCTGATAACAGGGCAAAGCGCCGTCATCAAGGCCAAGTTCCAGGTAGATATTGCCCTGCACCCCATAAGCCGCGGCATTGAGCGGATCGAGTTGCTGAGCACGCGCGCAGGCTTCGAGAGCGCGATCTGTACGGTTGAGCGCCAGCAAAGCCTTGGCCCGCTCAACCTCGTAGAGCGCGTTGTCCGGGTCCAGTGCCAGCGCCTCTCCATAAGCATCCAGCGCCTCTCCATAGCGCTCCAACACAAACAGCGTATCGCCCAGCCGGGCGCAGGCGTGGACATCAGCGGGATTGAGCGCCACTACACGCTGGAAAAAGAGCAGCGCGTCCTGATACCTCTGGTCCGCGTAGAGCATCTCGCCTTTCAGGCGCAGCGCGCCCGCCCTGATAGCTACCACGTGCTCCTGTCCGGGCCGCTGGGAGGAAATTGTCACCCTCACGTGCTGACTGGATTCAGAGAAAAAGGGGTCGCACACATCGCGCAAAAAGGCCGAGATATCCGGGTAGCGCGCGCCCCGCTCCTTAGCCAGCGCCCGCAACAATGCCTCTTCGACCACCTCTGGCATGGCGGAATTCAAACGCCCGGGCGGCTCCGGCGGAATATGGGCGTGCTGATACCACAGCATCTCAAAACCACCCTTGCCCGCGTCAAATGGGCGGCGCCCGGTCAACATCTCGTAACCAATACACCCCAATGAATATTGATCGCTCTTGGGACTGATCAAGCCCTCGAATTGTTCAGGGGCCATGTACGCGGGTGTCCCCCCCTGACCGGCGCGAAAGGTCTGCGCGGTCGTCGGAGCCACCGCGATACCGAAATCCGCCAGCAGCGGCTCCCCCTGTTCGTTAAAGAGAATATTCTCAGGCTTGAGGTCGCGATGGAAAACATTGTGACGATGCGCGTGCGCCAGCGCATGGCCAATGCTGAGCAGAATACGCAGAGCCTCGGTCAGCGGTAGCGGCTGACCATTCCACTGGCGCAGGCGCGTGCGCAGCGAGCCACCTGGAGCATACTGCGTCACCAGGTAGGGTCTTCCCAGGTCAAAGCCCACGTCAATCACCGGCAAAATCGCCGGGTGCTTGAGCTTGCGCAAAAGGCGCGCTTCCTGCAAAAAGGCTTCCCGGTCCTCCCTGGCATCGAGATCAGCGTGCATCAATTTAAGAGCCACGGGGGGATCGTCGTTAAAGATGTGATGCCTGGCCTGATACACACTTCCATAACTGCCATGATCAACAAACGTCTCCAGATAATAGTTCCCTATTTGCTGCCCTACCAGGTACTCTCTATTCGTCATGGCACCGTCGCCTCCTCTACGGGCATAATGCGAAACTTCAAATTCCATCTCTATTATAACTCAAATTCTCACCTAGACAATACCCGGTGCAATGACAGGAAATTCTCCGTTTTTCAGCAATATAACTCATTTCACTGTCTCCCAATTCTCCGCAATAACTATGCATCACTTAGCTCCCTGCCTCTACTTCGTGACACCTCGCCACCTGTGACGAGGTATCCCGATTTGTTACCTTCCTGCTTCCGTTTTTCATTAACCAGTGCGTATAATTCTGGCAGGAGGAATGGGCAACAATTTAAAGCTCATGCAAAAACATTTCTGTCGTTCATCTTGTTCAGGGAGATTTAAGAGTTATGTCTACATCACCATCGCGAATGACGGCGGGCGAACGCGTGCACGCGGCCCTGGCAGGGGAGCAGGTTGACCGCGTGCCGCTGGTTTTCTGGCACCACTTCCTGCCCGAAGGCTCTGGCGAGCGCCTGGCACAGTTGACGAAGGCCTTTTTCCACGATACCTTTGACCTGGATATTATTAAGATCATGCCCGATCTGCCTTACCCGGAACCGGGACACCAGCTCACGGCGGCGGATCTACGCGCTCTACCGCGCCTGGGCCTGGAAACGCCGATTTTTCAAGAACAACTGACCTGTATCCGCGCCCTGCGCGCTCAATTGGGCAAGGATTATCCTCTCATTCTCACCATCTTTAGCCCGCTGACCTATGCCATGCGCTGGGTCGGGCGCGAGCGCGTGGTAGAAGCAGCGCGGCAAGATCCTGAAGCCTTCGAGCAGGGGCTGTCCGTCCTCGCGGAAAATTTGCGCGCGCTCCTGGCTGCGGCCATTGACGCGGGAGCCAGCGGCATCTTCTTCTCCTGCATGGGCGCGACCAATCGGCACTTCACCCGCACGGAATATGCCCGCCTCGGTCGTCCCTACGATCTCCAGGCTCTGGCGGACACTGGCAAAGGCTGGCTAAACATTGTCCACGTCCACGCCGATCCAGAGCAGGAAGGAGACGAGATCTACTTCGAAGACTTTATCGATTATCCCGTCCAGGTTATGAGCTGGAGCGACCGCCTGACCGGCCCCGAACTGAGTGAAGCGTTGACCCTGACCGACAAGTGCCTGATGGGCGGATTGGCCGAACGCGGCCCGCTGACTCACGGCAGCGAGGCTGAACTCGAAAATGAAATTCTTGGCGCGGTCACCCAGACCCGAGGCCGCCGCCTGATCCTCGCCAACGGCTGCTCCGTCCCCGACGACACTCCCGACCAATGGCTACACGCCGCGCGCAGGCTCGTCGAGCAAATGCGCTGAATACAAATAACGAGCACCGCTATTGTCAGAATAGCGGTGCTCGCACATTTAAAACAGAAGACAAACGAGCTCAACCATGATGGCCTCCGCCAAATCCTCCACCAAAATCCCCACCGCTGTGATGACCGCCGCCACCAAAATCGTGTCCACCGCTGTGGTGTCCACCCCAGTTTCCACCCGCATGCTGGTGATGATGAAGTACAGCTCATAATAATCCTGGCTGTTTGCGTCGACATAGAAAAGAAGGAGCGCGATTCTCTTGTATAAGTGGGATTGAAGGTAGATTCCCCTTGACAGAGTGAATAGAAATATTTTATAACTGAAAACAGTTACCTGGGAGCTTCTGAAGCGTCTTGTGTGATAGATAGGGAGGATTTGAGATTATGATGGAGAGCAATACCAAGCTCGAAGCAGCCCGGCGACTCCGTGGCTGGTCCCTGGAGGTTGCCAGCCAAAAAATCGGCGTTCATCCCCGCACGCTGCGCAGATGGGAAACGGGGAGAAGCAGGCCGCATGGCTTTCGCATTTATAAAATTAGCGAGGTCTATGAAATGACTCCCAGCGCTCTGGGCATCGGCTCTGAGCGCCATCAGTGGTTTGTTCCCAGGCGGAGAAAACTTCGCCGCGAAGAGGATTTGCTGCTCACGCGCGTGGTTGAGCCGCTGATCACCATCGAAGATCTGGATCTCCACCTGATGGGCTTGATCTTGCAGCGTAAGCTGGATCGCCAGAACCTCGACTATCGCACCTTTCAGATCCAAATTCACCAGTGCATCCAGGCGTATGATAAGAGCCTGGGAGCGCGCCAGATTCCTCCCGCCACCGATCCAGTGCGCATCCAGGCGCTGCGTGTTGTGGCCTCAATTCCGATTGCCGCCTACCTGGAAAATGTCCCGCGCCGATCCCGTCTGGCGTCTCCCACGGAGATCATGACCCACTGCGCCAGCGCGATTACCGCTTGCTGGCATATGGATCGGCAAAGCGAGCTGCCCCTGGCCCGCACATTGGTCTCTGGCTATATTATTCTGCTTAGCGAGATTTTCGCCCGCGGCGAACGCTGCCGCTTGCCCGCGGCTGAGCTGATCGCGCAGGCCTGCCTGCTCAGAACCATGCTGGCCATGCAACTGGATGGTGCTCAGGCTAGCATCAGCTATTATACGCGGGCGCTGGAATTCAGCCAGTTCGCTGACAACGCGAGCACGCCGCTACCCACGCCCGCTCCCACGTCCCATGGCTATGGCCGCCAGCCAGCGCATATACTACAAAAAATGGCAGAGTCCCTCTGGCTGCTCAAACCGGCTCCCCCACCACCAGACTTCCCACTGGTGCGCGACTATCTGCACAAAATGCTCTCTTTCTACCACTTCCCTCACCTGAACGAAGCAGAAGAAGAGAGCCAGATACTAAACATTCTCTCTGCCGCGTCCCATTTCCCGGACACTATCGATTATGCCACCACAGCCCTCAATCTCTGGGATGGTCTGACCTACCACGAGCTGAGTTCATATGCTCACGTCCTGGATAGCTCGGGCAAAAGCAACCCGGAACTGCCTATCAGCGACGCCCCCGAACAGGTACGCGAGGAATTTCTCCAGAACCGCGCCCTGGCCTCCCTGCGCCTGCACGACATGGATCAAAGTATCACCACCCTGCGCGCGGCCATCCCCCAGGCGCTCAGCCTGGGCAGCGAACAGGAGCTGGTTGAGGCGCGCAGCGCCTATCACATGATGCAGTTCCTCGCCCCTGGCGACCCCGGCGCGCCCATGCAAGAACTGAAAGATCTCTTGCAAACGCATGATTGAAAGAGAGCTAAAACACCATGATGCGTCCTTTTCACAAGGCTGGTCCCGGCCCTGTGAAAAGGACGCATCATGAAACAACCAGCTACGATGGATCACCGAAGATGGTATAGTGCCAACCTTTGCGGGCCTCGCCGCTCAGTTCAATCATGACGTGCTTGATCTGGGTGTATTCCTCAAATGAGTAGCTCGACATGTCTTTACCAATGCCGCTCTCTTTGTAGCCCCCATGAGGCATCTCTGAGGTGAGCGGCAGGTGATCGTTGATCCAGACAGTGCCCGCCTGGATCGCGCTGCTGGCGCGCATGGCCTTGAAAACATCGCGCGTCCAGACCGAGGCGGCCAGGCCGAAGACCACGTCGTTCGCTTTGGCCAGCGCTTCTTCTTCGGTGTGGAAACGCGAAACGACGATCACCGGACCAAAGACTTCGCACTGCACAATTTCCGCGTTGTTGCGGTCCTCTGCGATGATGGTGGGCTCGAAGAAGAAGCCATTGGGCAGACCCGCAACTGTCGCGCGTTTGCCGCCACTGAGCACGTTAGCGCCAGCGCGCAGGGCCTTCTCAACAAAACCCTCGACCGTCGCGCGCTGGGTCGCGGAGATCAACGGTCCCATGTCGGTGCTCTCGTGGGAAGGATTGCCCACTCGTACCTGCTTGACCTTGGCCAGGAATGATGCCAGGAATTCATCGTAAATGCTGTCCTGCACATAGACGCGCGTCGCCGCCGTACAATCCTGACCACAATTGACCAGACCACCCACAACCGCGCCATTGGCCGCGGCCTCGATATCAGCGTCGGCGAAGACGACAAACGGCGCCTTACCGCCCAGTTCCAGGTGCACGCGCTTGATCGTGTCAGCTCCGGCTCGCATAATATGCTTGCCGCTTTCAGTGCTGCCTGTGACCGAAACCATGTTGACTTTCGGATGACTGCCCAGCGCCTGCGCCACACCCGGACCGCTGGAGACTATGTTCAATACTCCAGGAGGCAGGCCCGCCTCCAGCGCGTACTCCCCCAGCTTGAGGGTGGTCAGCGGCGTCTCAACCGATGGCTTGAGTACCACCGTGTTCCCGGCTGCCAGGGCGGGGCCAATCTTCCAGGCCGCCATCATAAAAGGATAATTCCAGGGCGCCAGTGAAGCCACAACACCTATCGGTTCACGGCGAATAATACTGGTGTGCGCGCCATTGTATTCGCTGGCGGCAGTCCCGGCAAGATGGCGAGCGGCTCCCGCAAAGAAGCGCAGGTTATCAATCGAGAAAGGGATATCGCTATCGCGCGCCAGCTTGATCGGCTTGCCAGCATCGAGCGATTCAAGTTCGGCCAGTTCCCCCGAATGCGACTCGATCACCTGGGCCAATTTCTCCAGAGCAGCCGCCCGCGCGCCGTGCGGCAAACGCGACCAGCGCCCATCATCAAACGCCTCGCGTGCGGCTGCCACGGCTCGTTCGACATCTTCAACACTGCTCTGTGGAACCTGGGCCACCGCCTCACCCGAGGCAGGGCCAATGTCGTCAACTACTTTCCCCGTGCTGCTATTGACCAGTTCTCCATTAATCAAGAGTTTGTACTCAGCCATTGCTCTTGCTCCTTTCGGATGTGCGAAATAAGGTTTACGCAACAACCAGCAGCCCCCTTTTTCGATATTCGTAGTATATCAGAACATTATCTGCGAATATCCATAAGAAAGCCCGCTTTCTTTTCTATATTTTACCATAAACCCGACCCTCCTGGTAAGATGGCTGAGCCTATTTATAAGATTGCTCGGCGCCGCAGGTGCCGAGCAATCTTGACTTCTGCTTGTTCTTCATGTACACTTCCACTTAGTAAGTGAAACTGTATAGAGCGAAAAATAACGAGCGAAGGGAAACTATGCATAAAAAACAGGACGAGTTGGGCCGCTTCTCAGACCCTTCGTTGTTGATCCTGGCCAGCCTGGCCAGCGGACCCAAGCATGGGTACGCGATGATGGAGGATATCTCCGAGTTCTGCGGAACCAGGCTGGAACCAGGTACGCTGTATGCCGCGCTCGCCAGGCTGGAGAGGCGCGGCTGGATTACAGCTCTGGAAGCGGAAGATCGCAGGCGCCCCTATCGCATTACCGCGGCTGGCGAAGTCGCTCTGCGCGAGCAACTCAAGACGCTTCATCAGGTGGTTTCCACTGGCGAACGGCGGCTAGCTCTGAGCTAAACATGGTCAACCAGGAGGCGGGAAAGCAGCATTCAAAGGACACGTGAAGTCCTGATTTTCGTAGACGAAAGGAGCGCATGATGCAGCCTGTTATCTGGATGCTCCAGCTCTATCCGCGAGCGTGGCGCGAGCGCTACGCTACGGAAATGATCGCTTTGCTGGAGCAACATTCCATTACCCTCTGGACAGCGATCGATCTTTTATTTGGAGCACTGGATGCGCGCCTTGATCCCTATTATCGTCGCGAACGCTTACTGATCCCGCGCCTGCCCTGGCGCGGTCTACAATCCTCCTGGAATGTGATGATTACCGCTTTTACGACTTTCTGGCTGACGCAGATTCTCTGGGTCAGCGGCGGCGCGTCGTGGGGACCGCTTTCTTTTAGCTGGCCTGCCACTGATCTCACCCTCTTGCCCGGCATCCTGGCCTATCTCTCCCTGCCCATCATCCTGACCGCCCTGGTAGGCTGGATCGGCTGGCAGAGCGGTAAAAATGCCTGGCACCTGCTCCGTCTGCTGCCTGTCCTGATCTTCGTCCAACTTCTTCTCTTCGCTCCCTGGCTCGATGGCTGGCAAAACGCCGCGCTCTGGCTCATCCTGCTTGTCTCCCTCGCCCTGACAGCCAGTAACCTTGGCTCTATGCTCACCACTTTGCAAGATTGGGGAAAACGCGTTAATCTCCCGCTCGCGCTCTGCTCGCGCCTCCTGGCGCTTGCGTTAATCGCGGGCATGGGCGCGCTCTGTGCCGCCAATATTTCCTGGATGCACATGTTCTGGAATTCGGCCTGGAATAGCGCTTTCTCCTCGTACTGGTGGTACGGTCCAGTTACATTGACGCTTGAACTGGCCACGATGCTTCTCTCTACCCTGCTTGCCTTGATCGCCCTCGCGCGCAACCTGTTTGAACTCAAAGCACTGAGCGCAAAGACCCATCTGGCGCTGATGGTTCCCGAACAGGACGCACTTTCCTCTCACACCCGCCCGCTGAGCAATCAACCGGCGGAACCAGAACGAGCAACCGTTTCACGTCACGCTTTGGGAGTACCATTCAAACAGTCTGCTCCGGCACGTGAAACGCGATTTCACCTGGTGATCTGGCTGATTATTTCCCCTATCCTGCTTGGGATCTTTGTTATTTCGCTGGTCTTAATCGCTAATTTCACCTATGCCTTCGACACGCCTGTTTCAAATACGCTGGTCAGTACCCTTTTGCTCTCCAGCTTGCTGGCCAGTATCTTGATCGCCTTCGTCGTCAGTAGAGGCATCAAAAACAAAAAAAGCACCAACCAGGCCAGTTCCAGATCCTTATTTCAATCCATGCAGGTAGCACGCGAGAGGAATTAAACGCAAAACCTGTTTTCAAAGCAGAATATTCTCTCGGCCCTTTCCGGGCATCTTTGACTAGCACCCTCGCTCCCCCTTGTAGCGAGGGTG
>DASVMX010000108.1:0-2157 GCA_036384215.1 Ktedonobacteraceae bacterium
GTCCCGCTTTTCTGTAAAACGCTCTGGTATTTAGCCTGGGTGGCTGCTATACTTGATATCTGAGCGGTATTTTTATTTTCACAACGTAACGCGAAAAAAGGAGGCGGGCTTCATGCTTTATAACGTTGACGCTCCTGGCGAATGGGGAAATATGCAGGCGGCTGCGCAGGTGCAGGCTGTGACGGAGACGCTGGCAATGGCTGATGGCTGTAAGCTCTTCTTGCGGATCTGGCGGGTGGAGAGCCGGGATGTGCTTTTGCTGGTGCACGGGCTGGGCGCGCACAGCGGCTGGTTTGTCGATATGGCCAATGAACTGGCGGCGCGCGGCCTCAATGTGTACGCGGTAGATCATCGCGGTTTTGGACGTTCCGAGGGACTGCCAGGCCATGTTGAGCGGGCCGAGAATTATATCAGCGATCTCGCGGCGTTGGTCACGGAGATTCGCAGCCGTCATACCAGCGAGGGCGCGCCGGCGCGCATTTTCGCGCTGGGACACAGCATGGGTGGCATCTTTGTGACTTGCCTGGCGGCGCGCCAGGGCTCCCTGCTGGATGGTGTTATCTTTTTGAATCCCTGGGTGCGGGACAGCGCGAAGATCTCCCTGAACATGGCGCTTGGGGTCTTTGGCGGTGGCCTGGTGCGTTCTCAACGGCGCTGGCGCAACCCCGGCGGGACCGAGGGCATGACTACCAACCCCGAGGCAATCGACATGCTGGAAGCTGATCCCTACTGGCGGCGCGACCTGACCGCGAATTTCTGGCTGGAAATCCTGCGCCTGCGTTTACAGGTGCTCAAGCTGGCCCCACGCGTCACTCTGCCAGCGCTGGTTCTGCAAGTCGAAAAGGATAGATCGGTCATTCCCGGCGCGTCGCGTAAACTCTATGAAGTTCTCTCCAGCGGCGACAAAACCTGGAAGCTCTATCCCGATTACGCGCATGACGCAGAGCTGGAAGCCGATAGAACCCAACTGGACCAGGATATCGTGGAATGGATTCAGGCGCGGTCCTGACGCGGCCCCGTAAAGGAAAGAGAGCAATTAAGCATGCCTGAGATAACCCGGCAAGGCCTTTTCGTGAAACATTTCTTGAACGCGCGCGAAATTACTGAGCTTGAACAGCTGGCAGCGCTGTGTGCCTCGCAAGAGCATCTCCTCTTACCTCTTGACTACAATCTGCTGGCCCTGCCAACGTTACCAACCGGGGATCTTTTCCTCGCTTACCAGGCCGATCAACTGGTAGGCTGCCTGCTGATGGATCGCTATCACAGTGACATGAAAGAAGTCACCAGCCTGGTACACCCCGATTTTCGCCGCCGGGGAATTTTTCGCGAACTGCTGGCCGCGGCCAGGAAAGAGTGCCTGAGCCGCGGCATTACGCGCCTGCTGTTTGTCTGTGAAAGCGCCTCTAGCAGTGGCCAGGCCATGCTCCAGGCCATCGGAGCTGGCCGCGAGTTCGCGGAGCATCGCATGGTACTCCAGGCCTTTCAGCCGCGTTTTCAGTATGATGACCGCCTGCTCGTGCGCGAAGCGCTGTTCGACGACCGCGCTGAACTGGTAGAAGTGCTGGCTACCGATTTTGCAGGCGACCGCGAGCGAGCGCTCCAGCACCTTCTGCGGGCCTTCGAGCGTCCCAACCAGCGCTTCTACCTCGCGACCTACGGTGGCGAAGACCTCGGCTGCGGCGAGCCAGTCGCCATTTTGCGCGTCGAAGAGACGCCGCGGGAAATGGGCATCTACGGTTTCCTCGTGCGCCCCGAATATCGCGGTCGCGGCCATGGCCGCCAGCTTATCGAAGAAGCCATTGTACTCACCCACGAGCGCAGCCAGAAGCCAATCATGCTGGAAGTCGACACCAACAATTTTACCGCCTTCAACCTCTATCGCTCGCTCGGCTTCACCATCGACCGCACCTATGAATACCACGGCCTGGCCCTCAAATAACATCGAGGAGTCATTCCTCATTTTTTCTGTGCCCATCGCCCAGATTTGATAGGAGCAGGCACGCGAAAAAGGTTAGGAATGAATCAGAGTTTATGCGTTCTCCGAACTCGCCGCCTGCGGCGGCTCGCTCAAACAAAGCGGTTGTTACGAGGACACCTCGTGCTCCGGCAGGGGACTCGCCATCCCCTGAACCCTGCTTTTGACGAGAACGCATAAAC
>DASVMX010000109.1:0-7205 GCA_036384215.1 Ktedonobacteraceae bacterium
GTCCCATTTTTCGCGGCGCCTTGCTGTCTGACTGTTTTGTCACACTGCTTAGCCGGTTGAGGTCCAAAAATGTCCACCCCAAAAGGTACTACCTTTAAGCAGGATAATATACCAATTTATAGGTAGAAAGGGATATGATCAAAAAGCAATCAAGCGATGATAATTTCTCGGCCATCTTCTCCGACCGTGGAAGAGGATTGGAAAGAAGGGAATCTATGCGAAAACACGCACAGCCGGGCCTGAGCGCCGTCATACTCGCGCTGCTGGTAATGCTGCTGGCCGCGTGCGCGGGCACGGGCTCCGCGGGCAACCAGGGTCAGGCTCAAACTACGCCAACCGCGAACACGACGAGCGCCGCGAATGTGACGGCGACGGCGGCGATAACTACCCCCACGCCATCCCCAACGCCCAAACCCAAAAAGACCGCAACACCCAAACCAACACCCACTACCGCGACCAATTATCTGACCTCTACCTCGGCAGCCCAGGCCGTCTTTCAATTGGTCAACCAGGAGCGCGCCAGCAAAGGCCTGCCAGCTTTCAAATGGAGTAGCGGACTGGTCAGAAGCGCGCACCTGCACAACCTGTGGATGCTGCGCGATAATAAACTTTCGCACCAGCTCCCCGGCGAAGCCGGGCTGTTCCCGCGCATCAATGCGCAGGGGGTCTACGGCAGCATGGTCGCCGAAAACATCGGCTATGGCTGGGGCAACGCCGTCAAGGCCGCGCTCGGCTTAAACACCTCAATGTTCAATGAAACCCCACCTGACGATGGCCACCGCCTGAACATTCTCTCCAAAGCCACAATCATTGGCATTGATGTGATCGTCAACCCCAAAAACAACCAGGTCTGGCTGACCGAAGATTTCGCGCAAACAGCATAAGGTTTAGCATGCAGCTCAATGCGTTTCCTGCGTGAAAGCTCCATGCTAAACCTTTGCACTGGTGTGCTCGCATGTTAGAATAACATCAGCAAGGCCACTTGTATTTTTCTCATAGCAAAGGATAGAAATCGGACCATGGCATTTGACCTCCAACGCGCGCGCCAGGAGACACCGGGCTGCGAGCATGTTCTGCATTTTAATAACGCCGGCTCGGCGCTGCCGCCTCAAGCTGTCCTCGACGCGACCATCGCGCATCTTCAGTTAGAGGCCCGCATCGGTGGCTACGAAGCTGCCGCGCAGGCTACGAACGCAATCGAGCACACTTATGACGCGGTTGCGCAACTGCTTGGCTGCTCGCGCGATGAGGTCGCACTGGTCGAAAGCGCCACACGCGCCTGGGATATGGCCTTCTATTCCATCCCCTTCAAAGCGGGCGATCGCATCCTGACCGCCATGGCCGAATACGCCAGCAACTACATCGCCTATCTCCAGATCGCGCGCAAGACCGGCGTACACATCGAGGTCATCCCCAACGACGAACACGGCCAGATCTCCATCGCAGCGCTGCGCCAGATGATTGACGAACGCGTCAAGCTCATCGCCATCACCCACGTTCCCACCAGCGGCGGACTGGTCAATCCTGCCGTCGAAGTAGGCAAGATCGCCCGCCAGCACAGCATCCTCTATCTGCTCGACGCCTGCCAATCGGTGGGGCAAATGCCCATCAACGTCGAAACCATTGGCTGCGATCTGCTCTCAGCCACGGGCCGCAAATACCTGCGCGGCCCCCGCGGCACCGGCTTCCTCTACGTGCGCGGCTCTGTGCTCGACACGTTGGAGCCACCCATGCTTGATCTGCACTCGGCGAAATGGACCGCGCCCGACCTCTACGAAATGCTGCCCAACGCCCGGCGCTTTGAGAGTTGGGAAAGCAGCCTCGCCACGCGCATCGGCCTCGGCGTAGCCATCGACTACGCTCTGCAATGGAGCCTGAACACTATCTGGCAGCGGGTGCGCGACCTCGCTTACAGCCTGCGCACCCGCCTCAGCCCCATCCCCGGCGTTATCGTCCACGACCGCGGCACCACTCAGTGCGGCATCGTCACCTTCACCGTCGAAGGCCGCGATCCGGTCGCCATCAAGCAAACCCTCGCCAGCCAGCACATCAATGTCACCGTCGCCGAACGCAGCGGCACACTGCTCGACCTCAACGAACGCGGCCTCACCAGCATGGTGCGCGCCTCCGTCCACTATTACAACTCCGAAGCCGAAATCGAACGCTTCGTCCATACCATAGAAGCGCTGGCATAAATTTTCTTCCCACATCAAATCAATTATCAGGGAAGAAAATACAGGCAGCGCGCGCTGCCTGTATTTTCTTCCCTGATAATTGATTTGATGTAAAAAGAGATTCTAGCGGCGGTAGACATCTGCGAAAGAGCGCTCCATCACCCGCTCAGGCATGCGCGACGGCTCAAAGCCCACCTTTTGATAGAGCCCGTGCGCGTCCCGCGTCATCAACATCCAGCGCCGCAGCCCTTGCAGTTCGGGATGGGCCACAACCATTTCCATCAGCCACGTACTCAAACCCTGGCCACGATACTCCTCAAGAATAAAAACATCGCTCACATAGGCAAACGTCGCGTAATCGCTGATCACCCGCGCAAACCCCACCTGGCGCGTCCCATGATACACGCCAAAGGACAGCGAATGCTCCAGCGAACGCTCCACCACAGCACGCGGAATCCCCTCCGCCCAGTACGAACGGCTCAAAAAGCCATGAATCACCTCAACATCCAACCGCCCCCGCTCCGTACTCACCATATACTTGCCGCGTTCCCAGGTCTGCTCCATAATCATCAACACGCCCTCCTTGATAATAGCTACTCAAGATAAAAGCAAGATAATACCCACAAGTGTGCGCGCCCAACGCCGACCGCGCAACAGCCAATCTCTTCCCCGCCACTGAGCCATTCCAAATCGAACCATTCCACCACGCATTTTCGTGCCATCCCACAGGATGGCACGAAAAGTCTCCGACATAACAGCCTGGATCTGTTTTTCGCACACGTGTTATAATAACAGCTATAGCGACCAACCGGCCTGCTTTCGTCGCTGAACGATGAGGGGGTGAGAGGTTGTTTACTGGAGATTGAGCTGTACATGAGTCTGCAAGGGGGCATTGTGATGAGTACTTTGCGTTTACAGGGCCAGACGATTGGGTACCTGGTGGGGGCAGAGGTTGAGGACCTGGAGTACTGGGTGCCGTTGATGCGTTTACGCGAGGAGGGAGCAGCGGTAATTTCTATTGGCCTCAACACGGAGCCGCTGCGGGGAAAACATGGCCTGGAGATTACGCCCGAGGTGGGCATTGCCGATGCTCCAAGCGCGGACGAGCTGCACGGGCTGGTGATTCCCGGCGGGTGGGCTCCTGATAAGCTGCGCCGCGATCAGCGGGTTTTGCAACTGGTGCGCGAAATGGATGCGCGCAATAAGATTATCGGGATTATCTGCCACGGCGGCTGGGTGCCAATCTCCGCGGGGATTATGCGCGGGCGTAAGGCGACGGGCAGCACCGGGATCAAAGATGATATTACCAACGCTGGCGGCATCTGGGTTGATACACCAGCTTTCCGCGAGGGCAACCTGGTCTGGGGCCGCGTGGTCGCTGATATCCCCGACTTCTGCCGCGAACTGGTCGCCGCGCTGGCTGGCAGCTAGCCGGTTCTCCTGGCTCGCTTTCTCTTGCCTGTACCGGAGAGACGATCTCTCTTAAGAATAGAAATCTCGCCCATGGTGTTCACAGATCGGTTGCCTATCATCCTGGCCCATGACATCAGGGGAATTTTGGAGGAAAACGTGAGTTCTTTTCTCGACGCTCTCGCCCAGCGGGTCATTATTTACGACGGGGCCATGGGCACGAATATTCAGCGCTACCAGTTGACCGCCGAGGATTACGGCGGGCAGGCGACGGAGGGCTGTAATGAATACCTGGTAATTACCAAACCCTCGGTGATTGAGGAGATCCAGGCCGGTTTTCTGGAGGTGGGTTGTGATGTGCTGGAGACGAATTCGTTCACAGCCAGTCGTTTGAAACTGGACGAGTATGGCCTGGGCCAGTATACACGCGAGGTGAATCTGCAGGCCGCGCAACTGGCGCGTCGCCTGGCGGATAGCTATAGCACGCAGAGTCAGCCACGCTTTGTGGCCGGCTCGGTCGGTCCAACTGGCATGTTGCCCTCTTCGGACGATCCCGCGCTGAGCAATATTACCTACCAGCAACTGGTGGAGATTTTCCGCGAGCAGAGCGCGGCCCTGCTGGAAGGCGGGGTGGATGTGCTACTGATTGAGACCAGCCAGGATATTCTGGAGGTGCGAGCGGCAATTACGGGGATGCGCCACGCGATGCGCGAGGCTGGCCGCGCGGTACCTATTCAGGCCCAGGTTTCACTGGATACCAGCGGGCGCATGCTGCTGGGCACGGATATCGCGGCGGTGATGAATACACTGCTCAGCCTGCGCGTGGATATCATCGGCTTGAATTGCTCGACCGGCCCAGAACATATGCGCGAGCCGGTGCGCTACCTGGCGGAAAATTGTCCGCTGCCGATTTCGACCCTGCCCAACGCGGGCATTCCCCTGAATGAGAACGGCCTGGCGGTCTACCCAATGAAGCCGGACGCGATGGCGGAGGCGCTGCGCGAGTTTGTCAGCGAATTCGGGGTGGATGTCGTGGGCGGCTGCTGCGGCAATAGTCACGAGCATATGCGCGAGATCGTCAAGGCCTGCCGTACCGCTCCGCGCAAGATTCGCTCGCTGGCCGCGGGCCATTTCACGCGGAAGGACTTCAAAGAGATCTCGCTGCCCCTGGTGACCAGCGGTATCCGCGCGACCTCGCTGCTACAAGATCCCGCGCCCCTGCTGGTGGGCGAGCGCGTAAACTCGCAGGGCAGCCGCAAGGCCAAGCAGGCGCTGCTCAACGATGACTATGATACCCTGCTGGGCATCGCGCGCGAGCAGGTCGAGGGCGGCGCGCACGTGCTGGATGTCTGCGTGGCGCTGACCGAGCGCGTAGACGAGGCGCTCCAGATGGCGAAAACGACCAAGAAGCTCTCCATGGGCATCGAAGCGCCGCTGGTCATCGACTCGACCGAGCCAGAGGTGATTAAAGCCGCGCTGGAGATCTATCCTGGCCGCGCGATGATCAATTCGATCAACATGGAGAATGGCCGCCAGCGCATTGAAACCGTGCTGCCGATGGCCCTGGAACACGGCTCGGCGGTCGTCGCGCTGACCATCGATGAGGTCGGCATGGGCAAGACCACTGCGCGCAAGGTGGAGATCGCGCACCGCATCCATGAGATTTGCGTCAATGAATACGGCCTGGCCCCCAACTCGCTGATCTTCGATGCCCTGACCTTCCCCATCACCACTGGCCAGGAAGATCTCCAGACGGCGGCGCTTGAAACCTTAGACGCGATCAAACGCATCAAGGCTGAACTGCCGGGTGTGCTGACCATCCTGGGTGTGAGTAATGTCTCGTTTGGCCTGAAACAACACGCGCGGGCCGTGCTCAACAGTGTCTTCCTCTACCACGCGGTCAAAGCGGGACTGGATGCCGCGATTGTCAACCCGACTCACATCACACCTTACGCGGAGATCGACAATGAACAGCGCCAGCTTGCCGAAGACTTGATCTACAATCGGCCTGACGCCCTGCCGCGCTATATCGCCTACTTTGAGGCTCACGAGCCACAGAGCAGCGATGACGCGACGAAAGTAGACCCTACCGAGGGGTTGAACACCTTTGAACGCCTGCACTGGCAGATCCTGCATCGCCGCAAAGAGGGCGTCGAGAAGCTGATCGACCAGGCCATTGGCGAACGCGCCACCGAGCTAGGCAGTGGACAGGGCGAGGCCGCGGTGAATGTACTCAACACCGTACTGCTGCCCGCCATGAAGGATGTAGGCGACCGCTTTGGCGCGGGCGAGCTGATTCTGCCCTTTGTGCTGCAATCCGCGGAGGTGATGAAGCGCGCGGTCGCGCAGTTGGAGCGCTATCTGGAGCGCCAGGAGGGGTATACCAAGGGCAAGATAGTGCTGGCAACGGTCTTTGGCGATGTCCACGACATCGGCAAAAATCTAGTCAACACGATCCTGAGCAATAACGGCTACACGGTCTACGACCTGGGCAAACAGGTGCCGCTGAACACCATCCTGGACAAGGCCGTCGAGGTCAACGCGGACGCAATTGGCCTCTCCGCCCTGCTGGTAAGCACCTCGAAGCAGATGCCGCTGGCGGTGAAAGAGCTGCACAAACGCGGGCTGAACTTCCCGGTGATCGTGGGAGGCGCGGCAATCAATCGTTCTTATGGGCGGCGTATTCTCTTCGTTGACGATCAGGCGCCCGACTCCACGCCCCTGCCCTACGCGTCCGGCGTCTTCTATGCCCGCGATGCCTTCGAGGGGCTGGAGATCGTCGATAAGCTGACCAGCGCGCCGGAGCAGCGCGCGTCTTTCGTCGCCCACAATAGCGAGGAAGCGCTGCGCGAACGCCTGCGTCCCGCCAGAACGATCCAGACCGGCCTGGAGGGCACGGCGGAAGATACCCGCCGCTCGGAAGCTATCAATGCCGCGGTGCCTATTCCCACGCCGCCGTTCTGGGGACCACGCGTGCTGGAACGCATAGGACTGGAAGATGTCGCCGGGTGCATGGACCTGAATACGCTCTACCGCCTGCACTGGGGCGGCAAGGCGCATGGCGCCGAGTTCAAGCACCTGGTCGAGGAAGAGTTTCAGCCGCGCCTGGAACGCATGCTGCGCGAAGCTCGCCAGCAGCGCTACTTGCAGCCACGCGTGGTTTACGGCTACTTCCCCTGCCAGTCCAGTGGCAACGAATTGCTTATCTACAATCACCAGGCCTGGCAGGCGAAAGGCGAGTTACAGGAAGCCACGCGCCTGCGTTGTCCCCGCCAGCGCGAGCGCGACCGCCTCTCGCTGGCCGACTACTTCGCGCCAGTCGAGAGCGGCAAAGTCGACGTGGTGGCCCTGCAAGTTGTAACCATGAGCCAGATCGCCAGCGAAGCCATTCAGCAGCTCCAGGACGCGGGCAACTACGCCGAAGCATACTTCGTCCACGGCCTCGCAGTCAACATGGCCGAAGGGCTGGCTGAATACGCCAATCGCGTGGTACGCCAGGAACTGGGCCTAAGCGGAGAACAGGGCCGGCGCTATAGCTGGGGCTATCCCGCCATCCCCGACCTGGAGGACCACGCCAGAATCTTCCAGCTCCTGTCCGCCAGCCAGACCATCGGCGTCACC
>DASVMX010000110.1:0-4665 GCA_036384215.1 Ktedonobacteraceae bacterium
CTGAACCATGCCAAAGGGGACTACCGCGCCAGGATAGGTGCTGCCGCCAGCTCCGCCGCCCACAGGATTGGGCGCGTTGCTGGGCCCGGTGCCAATAAACGGATTGACGTACTGAACCAGGTTCTGGGTGGCCAGGTTGGCCGCGTGTGCTACTGGCGCGCGCTGGAAAACAAGACATTGCGCGGCCAGGAGAGTGAGGAGGACTGTACAGGAGAGGAGAAGGCGTCGTGCCATAAAGTTTCCCTCTTTCTTGTCCATGTGGACAAAGCATTGAAATGAGAGACAAAGGTCGAACCATTTGCTCTCGACCTCTGCTCTGCCGCTCATCATGAGCAGCCCGATCAATTTGCTTTCAGAAAGTGTGGTGTTTCCAGAACCGTAGCGCGTGGCGGATTCGCCATGTACTCCACGCAGCTACGGATCGTAGTGGGTTTCCGGCGGTTTTTGTCTAATCCTGTCAACCGTTGTCGTACCTGATCCCGGTCTTTTCCAGTCTGGCAAAACTGGTATAGTAAACCTTACATCTTAATGTAAACAGGTCAGGACGCACGGCTGTCTATCACCTCCTTGTGATACTTCCACTAGACGATGAGACAAGCGAGCTTTTTTGGGAAAACGGAGGCGCCAGGTAAAAAAAACACATGTCCTACAAAAACGAGCATTCAGTCGTTTGGAAACTTTCTCTATCAGAAAGAGTAGCATCTAAAGCTTAGTTTGTCAATTGTCAAAACTAAGCTCGCTCCAAAAAACAGGCGTCAAAGCGGTAAAGAGATCAATTCTCCAGTGAGAATGCTGGAATGAGTAGCAAAAGTAGATACCTCTGCTATTTATTTGGCGTGAAAAGTGCTGTATACTTAGTTTTGACGCTTGACAAACTAACTTTTGGATGATATTGTGTAGAACATAGCACTACCTTGGTCAGGTGTCCACTCTAACCCGAGTGAAAAGCAGAGAATGGGATCGTCTATGGATCAGACCGTTCGTCATATTGAACGTCATATGCGTATGCCAGGGGAGGTGGGGCAGGAAAGTCCTGCTACTGCGCAGGGGGCAGACATTCACCAGATTCGGGAATTCAACCGGTTGCTGGTTTTGAACTATGTACGGGTGTATGGGCCGGTATCGCGCGTGATGCTCGCGCAGCGCCTGGGATTGTCTCGCACCACTGTGAGCAGCATTATAGATACGCTGTTGCAGGAGGGGTTTGTGCGGGAAGGTCATTTCCTGGACGCGGCTCCCAGGGGTGGACGCCGGGCCATTCTGGTCCATTTTAATGCTGACGCGGGCCGTATCCTGGGCATCGACGTGGGCCGAACGCATCTGACCATGCTCCTGACCGACCTTACCCCCTCGATTGTGGCCCGGCGCTCAGTATCGTTTGATACCAACCGCGGTCCCGATGTTTGTTTACCTATTTTGATTTCTGAAATCCGCACGTTTGTGGAGGCATCCGCGACCAGTTGGGAGGCCATTGCAGGTATTGGTCTGGGCATACCAGGGCCGCTTTCAGGCGATCTGCATCGTCTGAGTTCCCCGCCGCATATGCCTGGTTGGGATGACGTTGACATCTGGGCGCTGCTCCATGCTGCGTTCCGCAAACCGCTGTATATTGATAATGATGCGAATATGGGGGCGCTCGGTGAGAGCCGGTGTGGCGCGGGTCGTGGAGATGCCAATATGGCATATGTCAAAATTGGCACCGGCATTGGTGGCGGCCTGATCTTGAATGGGCGCATCTATCGCGGACATCGGGGGAGCGCGGGCGAATTAGGGCATCTCACGATAGACGAGAATGGTCCTCACTGCGTCTGCGGGGGACGTGGCTGCCTGGAGACCCTGGCCGGGGCGCGTGCTATTGTGGCGGACGCCGAGCAAGGACTCTCGCTGGCGTGTAAGCGGGCCGCGCTGCCAGGGGATGAAAGCACATTGCGTCAGGGCGCGCAGCGCGTGTTTGCCGATATCACGGATGTCACCGCGGCTGCTCAAAAAGGCGATGCTGCCTGTATCGCGGCTCTGGAGCGCGCGGGAGAGCGTATCGCCCTGGCGCTGGCTGGCCTGGTCAATCTGGTCAATCCCGCGTCGATTATTCTCGACGGTGGTGTCGCTCACGCGGGCGAGATTCTGCTGAACTCGATTCGCCGGGTGGTGTCTTCGAGCAGTTTGCCGGCAGCCTGGAAGGGAACCCGGCTGCTTCTGGGCGAACTGGGCTCCACTGCTATCGCGCTGGGGGCGGCGCTGACCGTGCTTGACGCGGCCTTTGACCCTCATACACACGCGCTTGCGACCTCTTCTCCAGGGGTGGATGCGGGTGTTGTCGGTATCGCATTTTCTCACAATCTAACATAATACACTGAACATTTCATCCTGTTTTTGCCTCTTCTCCCAACAATCGAGTGCCAGGGGTAAGGCGTTGACATTTCTCGCTTTTTCTGGAAAGCACTCAAAGCGAATAACTCTCCTATCTGATTGAGAGTATAAATAGGCGCCTTTTTTAAAGCGCCGCCCTATGTACAGGCGGCGGCAGTTCCCGAAGACGAGGCTCGTGCGCATGCCAGCGAAGGAGAGTGAGAAACGTAAGCTGTTTTTTCTACGTTACGGCGAAAGAGGTTTCAGGTAATATGGGAGCATAAGCCGGGGCGATGCTCCGGCTTGTGCTCCCTGTTTCTTCCATATGGAAAGGAAGGACCACATGCTGCAAGCACCGTTAACTGATAAGAATGCCCTCTGGAAGAAGCGCTATGACACTGGCGATCTCTATTATGCTGGCGTCAAGCAGGCCAGTGTTGCTCCGCTCGCGCCAGAGCGGGGGATTATCATCAACGCGCGTTCTGGCACGGGCCAGATATATGCCTGGGACGTGCTGGCTGGCACGCTCAGACAACTCACTTACAGCCAGGAAGGCGTCTTTACGGGGACGATTTCTCCAGATGGTCGCTTTGTTTACTACCTGCGTGATGAGGGCGGAAACGAAAGGGGACATTATGTGCGCCTTCTCTGGGAAGGAGGAGAGGAGCAGGATCTCACCCCGGACATGCCAGCTTACGCCGCGCTCTATCGCTGTGCTGTGAGTGAGGATGGGCGCCTCTTTGCTTTTACTCCTACCGAAGCGCAGGGCTTTCCACTTTATTGCCTCGATCTTGCTGTGGATGGCAAGGCAGGCCGTCCTCGTGAACTCTATCGCAGCCCCAAATTCATCGATGACGTTGCTTTCTCCGCCGATGCTCAACTGGTCGCTGTCGCCACGACCGAGTACGCCAGAGCGCGGCAGTATAGCCTGCTGGCGTTTGATACGACGAGCGGACAGAGGATAGGTGAACTCTCTGACTTGCCGGATGGGAGTATCCGGGCCATTCTCTTCTCTCCTCTGGCAGGTGATGCTCGCCTGCTGGGGATTACGGACCGCACTGGCTTCAATCGTCCGTTACTGTGGAATCCCCGCAGCGGTGAACGTACCGAACTCCTGCTGGGAGATCTTGAGGGAGATCTTGAGCCGCTTGACTGGTCGCTTGATAGTCGTTTGATCCTGTTGCGCCAGGTCGCGCGGGCCGAAGATGGGTTGTATGTTTATGATCTTAGCACAGGCGATTTAACGCAGCTGGCCTGTCCTCCGGGAGCCTATCTCGATGCCTCCTTTGGTCCTGATGAACAGATCTATGCTTCCTGGACCGATGCCGCTCATCCGCTCCAGCAGATTGTCCTGGATACTCGTACAGGAGAGAAGCGGGCAACTCTGCTCTCTCTGGATGCAGCTCTCCCTGCTCGCCCTTTTCTTTCCGTCCATTTCCCCTCCTCGGATGGGACAGATATTCAGGGCTGGCTTGGCCTGCCAGAGGGAACGGGGCCATTTCCGACGATCATGGCTATGCATGGCGGCCCTCTCATGGCCACACGTGCGTCCTACGATCCAGACGCCCAGGCCTGGCTTGATCATGGCTATGCCTACCTGACCATCAACTATCGCGGTTCAACCACCTTTGGCCGGGAATTTCAGGAAAAAATCTGGGGCGATCCGGGCCATTGGGAAGTCGAGGACATGGTAGCCGCGCGTGAATGGCTCATCCGCGAAGGCATAGCGCAGCCCGCGGCTATCTTCGTTACCGGGGCATCCTATGGAGGCTATCTGACTCTCATGGCACTGGGGAAATATCCCCACCTCTGGGCAGGTGGCATGGCCATCGTTGCATCAGCCGACTTCGTCTCAGAATATTATGAAGGAACGGACTGGACCAGGGGCTATCTGATGGCCATGCTCGGCGGTACGCCAGAGGAAATCCCAGAGGTTTATCGCGCCAGTTCGCCCATCACCTATGTCGAACAGGTCACGGCTCCGCTCCTCGTCATTCAGGGTCATAACGATTTGCGCTGTCCCCCGAAGCAAATGGAACATTACGCTGAACAGATGCAGCGCCTGGGCCGCGCCTTTGAAATCGACTGGTTCGACGCAGGTCATGGAGGTCTGAGCATCGAGCAACTCATTCACTTCCAGGAACGCTTGCTTGGCTTTACCTATCGTATTGTATCCTCAATGGGGGTCTGAAGAAATAGAATCTCCGGGGAGTGTTTCGCGCACGGCTGGCGATCTTAGGAGTCATCCCTGATTTTTGAGCATCGGGCCAATGCCCGTTTCCCCATGGTGCGTTTGCCCACCCCCCAAAGGGGAAAGAA
>DASVMX010000111.1:0-2673 GCA_036384215.1 Ktedonobacteraceae bacterium
CCAGAGAGAAAACGTGCCCGAGCTGGTAGTGCTGGCAATCTTATTAGAGCAGGCAGGCATGCAACGCTCTTTGAGCGATCTCACCCTGGCTCCTTTCCAGATCGGGCGAACATTTGCCCTGAGCCAGCAGGCGCTTTTTGATCTCTTTCAGCGTGTGCGAGCGTTTGCTTCTGCCTGGTGCCCGACGGTCGAACGGATTGGTCGCCACCTCTGGGTCACCATTCCGGCAGTAGCCCCACGAGACGTGCTCTCCTGCTACTATTCCCTGCACGCCCGATGAGACTGCTTTTCCCCTTTTACATGTTTCGTCCTCACTGCCGGGGTCCTCCCTCTCACCTCATTTTCCCCACGTATCCTGGTCCATTTTCCGGGACAAATCTGTCCATTCGTATGTCGTTGTTCTATGCATATGTTGGAAAGGGAAGAGTTATGTACCTGACCATTGAAGCGAAACATCTCCGGTCAGCGCTTCCTGCGGTGCAAGCCATTGCGAGTGCCGAGAAGATTGCGCTGCCGATCCTCAAACATCTGTTGTTGCTGGCCGATGCCAGCAGTGTGGTCCTGGGAGTCTCGAACGAGGAGATTAGTCTTCGGTATCGGCTGCCCGCCACGGTGCAGGCACCTGGATCTGCGCTGGTGCCTGCGCATTTCTTTGCCGGATTTGTGCATGACTTGCCGCAGGTTCCTCTGACGCTGCTGGTTCCGTCTCCGACAGATGCAACCGCCGCGCAGATTCGGTGCGCCAGAGTCAACGCGCACATGAAGCTGGGAGCCCTGCCCATCGAGGAATTTCCCGCCATGCCGATCTATCCTGAGAGCGGTCGGCACCTGCTCACCATTAACTGCGAATTACTCCGAGAGGCAATTTCGCAGGTGGCATTTGCCGCCGCCTCTCATTCCGAGCACCCTGTGCTCGAAGGAGTACGGATGGCGTTTGAGCACGGGCAGGCAAGTTTTGCGGCTGCCGATGCCTTTCGGCTGTACGTGCGGCGTCTTACCTTTCCCGATCAGCAGCTTTGCGCGGAAGTGATTCTCTCTGCGCGCACGCTGCGCACGCTGGCGCGGCTCTTGCCGTCAAGTGGATCGGTGTCAATAGCGCTTGCTTCCACCGGCAACCAGATGCTATTCCACGTCAACACCCTGGATGCAAGCGCCTTGGATGTAGCCATTCGCCTGATCGCAGGAACCTTTCCGACTTATGGTTCTTTCCTGACAGCCCAGCCATCCACCCGTGTGGTAGCACCGACGCATGCTCTCGCCGAGGCAGTACGTCTCTGTGCCCCCTTTGCGCGCGAAAATGCGCATCGACTTCATCTCCATGTCCGCCCTCAACATCCCGATGAAGCCGCCGCACTGGTGCTAGAGGCGCAAGCGCCAGATCTGGGTGCCAATGAGATTCGGCTTGATGAGTCGATCACTGTAGAGGGAGCGGAGCTCACCCTTGTGGTCAATGACACTTACCTGGCTGACGCATTGGCGGTAGTGCAGGCCCGCGAAGTCGCACTGGAATTCAGTGGAGCAACACATCCGTTGGCGATGAAGCCGGTAGATCCTCTGGACCATGTATCGATTATCATGCCGCAGGTCCTGCGGAACACACCCGCTGCTGTAGCCCAGAAAAGCGCATCGGTTGCCAGGGCTGCTCGTGCGTAGGGTGGCTTCCCACGCATGAGCGTTACCGCCGCCTCGTTCGGCTTTGACGGCTGTGTTCTCTCCCTTTCGGGGTTGACGCCTCATGAGCAGATCCGCTGGAAGGGAGAGGACATGTTCAGTTGTTTTGAGTGGGAGCCTGTACACCATTGGTGCGCGGGCTTCCGCTTTTTCCTGGTGAAAAGCCTGGAAAGGATTTCCGTATGGAGACCCCATCTCATTCACTTTCACCGACCAGTGGGCAAGAACAAGCGCTGGCTGCTTGCCTCGACCTTCATTTGTCGCTCATCCTCGCGGGGGAGATCAGCGCTCGCCCCAATCATTGCTATCTCAATGCCTGGCGTGCGTTCATCCATCGCCCGGATCTCTTTCATGATGCGTGGTTCGTGGAAGGCTGGTTTGTGGTTGCGCTGGAGAATCAAGTCTCGGTCAATGAACATGGCTGGATCGCGCGTCCTGATGGACGTATTATCGATCCCTCTGTTTTACTCATCTTGACACCAGATACGCCGGTCTTTTACTTCCCTGGGGTCATTCGGACCTGGAAGGAAGCGGAGGCACTGGAAGGGGAATTATTTCCCCAGGTGCGCTTTGATGGCATTCATGGAGAAGACGGTTTAGGGCATGCCGCGTATCGAGCGGCCCGCGATGCCGCCCGGCGCAAAGCGTATGTGCTGGCGTATGCCCATACTCCACCAGCAGTGCTGCATTTTCTCCGTTCTCAAAATCTGGAGGTGCCGACTCCGCCACTGGAGCAGGACCAATATCCAGCACATGCCCAGAACGCCTCCTGCTACGAACAGGCGCAGACGAGTGGGGCGCAGTTGGACCTGGTTTTTTCCGAAACAACAGCGCGGACCATTGGAGCGCTCCCCGGACGCTGCTGGTATAACGTGCGCGACGCCATGCTTTAGATGCCCAACCCGTTTGTTTTTGCGTGCGCGGTGGAAGGATGGCTGCTCAAGCAGCAAGACGATCGGATTGAGCTGATCGAGCACGGATGGCTTCACCTGCGAGACCGGC
>DASVMX010000112.1:0-9856 GCA_036384215.1 Ktedonobacteraceae bacterium
GACGATGGCAACGATCCCAGGCAGCAGGAGGACAACTTTGGTCTGCTGGCCTGGAACGGCCAGCAGAAGCCAGTCTACGCCGCTGCTCAGACGCTGGTGCGCGAACTCGGCGGCTATCGTTTGAGTCGGCGCCTGACCACAGGCGCCGACTATAGCCTGCTTTTTACCAGGGGAGCGACGAAAAAGCAGGTAATCTGGACCACTGGCAATGCGCACCCGGTCGCGCTTGTCATCAACGCACCCTCTGTCACCATTACTGGCCTGACCGGCGCAAAGCGCACCCAACCAGTTGTCAGCGGAAAAACCATCCTGGAAATCAACGGTGATCCCCAGTATGTCACACCCGGCGCCTGATGAAGATCTGTCCAAAATTCCGGTCAGGGTGCTTAAAGCGTTACGCCTGCGCCGACGGTAATAATCTGCCCCTTTACGGCTGATATTTTTTGAAGACCAGGCTGGTATTGTGTCCGCCAAAGCCCATGGAGTTCGAGAGCGCGATATTCACAAGAGCTTTACGGGCATGGTTGGGAATGTAGTCGAGGTCGCATTCGGGATCGGGATGCTCCTGATTGATGGTTGGCGGCATTATTCCGTGGATAATACTGAGCACGGATATCGCAGCCTCGATGGCTCCCGCAGCTCCAAAGGTGTGGCCGAGCATCGATTTGGTGGAACTGATGGCGACATTCCGGGCATGTTCGCCAAAGCAAGTTTTGATGGCCTGGGTTTCCGTCGCATCGTTGGCGTGCGTGGAGGTGCCGTGCGCGTTGATGTAATCCACCTGAGAGGGCTGTAGCCCCGCGCTTTGCAAAGCATGCTGCATAGCGCGTATCAGGCCTTCGCCTCCCGGCGCGGGATCGGTGATATGGTGCGCGTCGGCAGTCGAGCCATAGCCAATCAGTTCCGCGAGAATGGGTGCATCGCGCTCCAGAGCGAAATCGAGATCTTCCAGGACCAGCATACCCGCGCCTTCACCCATTACAAAGCCGTCGCGCTCGGCATCAAAGGGGCGACTGGCTCTTTGAGGATCGTCGTTGCGCCGCGAGAGGGCGTGCATATTGGCGAACGCGGCCATGGCCAGGGGTGTGACAGCCTTTTCAGAACCGCCCGCCAGCATGACCTTCGCCGTCCCGCGCCTGATTGTTTCCCAGGCTTCCCCAAGGGCGTTTCCACCAGTCGCGCAGGCGGAAACCGCCGCCCAGACCGGTCCCTGCGCGCCAGTGAGCAGCGAAACCATGGCAGGCGCGGCATTAATCATGATCATTGGAATGACAAAAGGGCTGACGCGCGCTGGTCCTTTCTGGTGCAGAACAGCGAATTGCTCGTGAAGTGTGATCAGGCCGCCAATCCCGCTGCCAATATACACACCCACGTCCGGGGCCAGTTGATTCGTAATCGTGAGGCGCGCCTGTGCCAGGGCTTGCCGGGAGGCCGCGACCGCCAGGTGGGTGAAAGGATCGTTGCGGCGCACCTCTTTACGCTCCAGATAGAGCGCGGGATCAAAGTCTCTGACCTCTCCCGCGAATTTGACGGGGTACTCGCTCGCGTCAAAATTCGTAATCGGGCCTATGCCCGAGCGTCCTTCGCAGAGCGCTTGCCAGGTTTCTTCAACCGAGTGCCCCAGAGAAGTAACCATTCCCATACCCGTAATGACCACGCGTTTCGTCATATATGTTCCCTTCAAAATGTGCCCGGCCAGCTTTCTTCTGGTGCAGAAGAAAATGGTTCGGGGTAGTATGTGCTATTCGATCCACAATTGTGGCAAAAAACGAACCTATCCAGCGTGCGCTTCCTGATAGTGCATCAGAGCGAGCATACCCGCGCGCAGGGTACGCAGGAGAGAAGGATCATTGCGACCTTTAGCCAGGAGCATTTATAGTCCTACAGGGTAGCGACGAGAACCGCTTTGATGGTGTGCAGGCGGTTCTCTGCCTGATCGAAGACGATTGAGGCGGATGACTCAAAGACCTCGTCAGTGACTTCAAGCGCGTCCAGGCCGTATTGTTCGTAGATCTGTCTGCCGACAGCTGTATCAGTATTGTGGAAAGCGGGCAGACAGTGCATGAATTTGGCGCCGGGGTTATTTGTACGGGCCATCAACTGACTATTTACCTGGTAGGGAAGCATCTGGCGCTGGCCGACGCGCTTTTCCCAGCGTTCAGCCGGTTCGCCCATCGAAACCCAGACATCGGTGTGGACGAAATCGCAGCCATCAACTGCTACGAAAGGATCTTCAGTCATCATCAGGCGCGCGCCAGTTGTGCTGGCCAGGGCTTCAAATTGCGCGATGCGTTCGGGTGATGGCCAGTATTCTGCCGGGCCAGCCAGGCGCACGTCCATACCCAGTTTAATGCCGCCGATGGTCAGCGAATCGCAGACATTAAAGCCGGTATCGCCTAGAAAGCAGAAGGAGATCTCGTTAAGCGGCTTCTCTGCGTGTTCGCGCATCGTCAACAGATCGGCCAGCGCCTGCGTCGGGTGGGACTCCGCGGTCAACCCGTTCCAGACAGGTACGCCCGCGTAGCGTGCCAGTTCTTCTACAATAGCCTGTTTTGCCCCGCGATACTCGATGCCGTGATACATGCGCCCGAGCACGCGCGCAGTATCTTTCATCGTCTCTTTATAGCCAATATGTGAGCCACTGGAGCCAATATAGGTCACGTGCGCACCCTGGTCAAAGGCTGCAACCTCGAAGGCGCAGCGAGTACGTGTCGAATCCTTCTCAAAAATCAAAGCAATATTTTTACCACACAAACGCTGCTCTTCCCTGCCCGCGTACTTCGCCGCTTTGAGTTCGGCGGAGAGCTGGAGCAGGTAATCAATCTCCTGTGGGGTAAAGTCGTCCAACGTCAGAAAGTGTCGCTTGCGCAAATCGAGACTCATAATCATCGATCCTCCTAAATATCAGTCAGGTGCTCCAGCTATTCATGGCGCCATTGACATGATATAATCCGCGCGCAGGCCACTCGCTGAGAGAGAAAGATCGCTGGTGGTGAGCCGCCCTTGCCAGGCGGCAGAACAGAGCGCATCGCGGTAAGCGTATTGAGCTATGCTTATTGTAACATACTTCAGCTAAACGAGAAACCGGCTCTGGCGTAGCCTGTTTGATTTCTCCGGCACCTATAAATCAACAAACAGCCTTGTTTGAGATCTGAAAACTTTAAAATCCCGTTACCACCCAGACTTTTGCTGTATGGTCCCAACTCCCTGAGACGATTTCTTTGCCATTGGGAGACCAGGCTACCGAACTGACATCATCTGTATGCTGAGTATAGACCATAAGCGTAGGGGTGATTGTGCTAAAAGGATTCCACACACGTACCGTTTTGTCATCACTACCAGATGCGAGGTATTTCCCGTCTGGTGACCACGCGACAGTGTTTACGCCGTCGATATGTTTCGTATAGGTGCATATCAGTTTTTGTGTATCGGTATTGATGACATTAACTATTCCATTGCCAGGGCCACCAATGCCAATAGCCAGATACAACCCATTGGGAGACCAGGCTACAGAGTTTACTACATCAGTAAAGATGTTGTAGTAGAGTTGTTGTTCTGATTGCACATCTAAAATCTGGACAACATTTTTCCAGGTTCCTATAGCGATTTTTTGGTCGTCAGGCGACCATGCGACAGATACCACAAACTCGGAGGATGTAGAAAAGGTGTGTAGCGTTTTTCCTGTTGAAGCATCCCAAATTTGGGTGATACCTGCTGATGTAATGTTCGAGGTAGCTGTGGCGATATATTTGCCATTGTGTGACCAGGCTACGCTACGTATGGCCATGTCCTCTGTATGTACAGGATAATTATTGGCACGTGTGCAGGTTGTGGCGTTCCAGATTTGCACAGCGCTATCACCACCGCCAGAAGCAATAAGCTGACTATTAGGAGACCAGGCCAGCGCGTACACTATATCGTCATTTCCAGCATAACTGCATACCAGATCTCCACTCTGTGCATTCCAGACCTTAACAGTATGATCGGCACTGGCCGTTGCGATATATTTCCCGTCAGGCGACCATCCTACGCTGTTCACCAGGCCTGTATGTTGGTTGAAGTTGAACAATGTATCCCCGGAAGGGTGAGTGGCCAGTCGAGAGAGTGAGACCACTCGAAAAATCGCGCCGGCGCTCAGCAGAAGGCAGATAACCGCCGCGACGCTCAGGGTGCGCAAGAAGATGGTTATTATTTTGTCAGGTTTACGTGCTGGCTTTTTGGACACGGGCACTGGTGGCTGTGTAATGCTCGCTGGTAGTTCGATCTGATCAATGTGTCCTCTGCTGGCTTGCTCGAAAAAATGCGGTGAGAGGCGAGGCAGGGGTTTGATGGCTGGGGGAGCCAGCGCGTCCAGACGGGCCTCGAAAAAGTGATAATCGGCCAGGGCTTCGGAGCAGAACTGGCAGCCGTGCACATGTGCGTCCAGCGCCAACTGGTCAGCGGCTGAGAGATCTTCGTGGCGCAGGGCGAGCTTTTCTCGCCATTCCAGGCAGGGAGGACGGCGCGTCTTCATTTGTTCTTTCCTCCCTCATTTTCTTGTATTTCGTTCATCATGCGGTAATAAATCTGGCGGAATTCCTCTTTGCCCCGGCTGACGTATTTTCCCACACTGGTGAGTTTGATTCCTAACAGGTCGGCGATCTGTCGCTGAGGCAATTTTTCAATTACGTAGAGAATAAAGCATGGGCGGTACGTTGGCGAAACGCGCGCCAGGACAAGTTTCATCAGTTCGGTTTCCTCTATCTGTTTCTCCGGGCCAGAAATACTCAGGCCTGGAGAGTTCTCGACGTACTCTTCCCACGGAATAGTGCGGACGAGCCGCGCATGGTTCTGATAGTTATACGCATTATTGGTCGCGATACGGTAGAGCCAGTTGGCGAACCGTTCGGGTTGGCGCAGGCTCAGCAAGGCTTCCCAGGCTTTCAGAAAGGTCTCCTGGGTTAATTCGCTGCCTACGCCGTCATCGCCGATCATGCGAAATAAATACCGGCTGATGCGATCATTATAGCGTTCATAGAGTTTTTCAAACGCCAGCTGGTCTCCGCGCTGCGCGCGCAGCACGAGGTCGCGCTCATCAGGAAAGCCCCCGGCCTCGCTGGCGGGTGGATCGCCTATCCTGTAAGACATGCCTGAACTCCTTCTGGCATCTCGCAAAATACCTGTACTTCATTAGGACAAGCGAGACGATTATATTATGACAGTTTCTCCCGAACCTTGAGCCAGCGCTGGCATCACCTCCCCCGGCAGGTATTGCTGGTGTTCCGGGCGTTCGGCCAGATAGTTCCCATGTCCACGCAACTGGCGCAGGACGGAGAGTTGCGGCGGGATTTCCCCCTTGTTCTGGGCCAGTTCTTCCTGAAAACTGGCGAAGTCTGCGACGGTCTGATGTAAAGTGTAGTGTCCCAGGCCAGTACTTGCAAGCAGCCCGGTATCCAGCAAATTGTCCAGCGCTTCCAGGGTGACACCCCTGAGAACCAGCGCGGCCTCTTCGGAGAATGAGCCATTTTTGCCGGACAGGCTGGCCAGTGCCTGGAGAGCCAGGCGATCTTCCGGGCTCAGGCGTTGATAACTGAGTTCAATTTCGTTGTAAAGCGAGATCGGGGCGTCAGCGGGCAAGCCCATCTGATGCTCCAGCGGCGCGCGCGGCATGGTCAACTGGAGGCGCGCTTCTGGCTGCTTCAGGCGTTCCAGAGCCGCGTGCCAGCGCCGTGGTTGGCCGCTATACAGATGGGTGCGCAGATGTGTACCCATCAATTTTAGGGCCAGCGGCAGGCCGCCAGCCAGGTGGGCCAGTTCACGCAGCGCGGCTCTTTCTTGCGTTGCAATAGAGGGGATGAAGCGTGCCAGCAAGTGCAGGCTCTCCTCTGTACTGAGCACTTCTACCGTGGACGCGCCCGCTTCGGTGAAATACAGGGCCACAGCCGGAATACGCGTGGTCAGCAGATATGCGCAGTTGGGACCGCCTATCTTGAAGGCCAGGGCATCCTGGCACGTCCAGGCGTCATCAATGATCAGTAGCAGTGAGCGTGTGCCGATCCGAGCGTGAATAGCCCGGCTCCACTCCTCAATGCTTTCGGGATGAACCAGCGAGTTCTCGTCAATCTCCAGCACGCGGCCCCAGCGGCGCAATTCATCCAGCAGGTCCACGTCTGGCCCCAGACAGGCCCAGAGCACGCCATCGCGAAAGTGTTCGCGCAACTCACGGTCGTGAGCCAGGCGAATTGCCAGCGCGGTCTTCCCTACGCCAGGCCAACCACTCAGCGCTGCCACCGCGGTTCGACCAGTTCCACGCAGCCGTGTTTTCAGACTCAGCAGAAGATTCTCGCGTCCCACCAGATCTTCGTCTGGCGCGGGCGGAAGGGCAGGATCATCTACACATGGTTGCATTGGAGGTTGAGAAGCGCTGTGCTGAAGAAAATAAGTTGGTGCGCTCTCAACAGATTCAGGCAGACCGTCGCGCTGCCACAGGCCCAATTTCTCCGCGGGCATCTCAAACAGAGTACAGAGTCGCTGTAAAAAATAAGCACTGGGGAAGGCGTCTCCCCGTTCCCAGCGTCCAATAGTCTTGGGATCGGCCACCCCAATCTTCTCAGCGATAGATGCCCGTGACCAACCACGCCGCTGGCGCTCCTGGCGCAACAGATCATGTGCAGCCAGTTTGATAGTTCTTTGCTCTTGTCGCATCCTTCGACCTCCTGATATCGACATCAACATCTCAAACACCTCTGGACAGACACGTACGTTTCACTTATTTTTAATCGTTTTTCTCAAGCGTGGTGAAAATTTTCGCTTTCAACAGATAATGACAGGCCTGGAGCAAGGAATATGACAATTTGGGACTCTTTTTAAAAATTGTTCATGAAAACTGTTGCCAGCAATCATTTTCAGACCTCGCGTCTTTTGCAGGGTCTGAAAATGGAATCGTTAGAGGAAACGGTTCCTTTTGGGCAGGGTATAGCCTGTAATACAGGTAGCAGGCGTCATGGACATAGAATAATCATATTTACTTCTGTTTCTTTTTGAGACGCATAAAAGGTTTTTCAACCAGCCAGTGGACGAAAATACACCAGGGAATGATCACTACTGCGAAAAAAGACCAGTACAGTAAATGAGAAAGAAAGACATTTGTGACTGATAGGTGTACAAAAATATACTTCTTGAAAAGAGTTAACATTGGCAGATGCCAGAGATAAATGGTATATGAAATAATTCCTAACGTGCGCAATGGCTTCCACTCAAAGAGAGCGCGATATGGTCTATTGCCAGATAAAATACTCAGCAGCAGCAATCCCCATCCCAACGAGGCAAAAAAGCCCATGAGCCAGGCATCATAAGGGACAAGCGGCTGCAAGAAATTCATTTGCGCCACAGGATAACTGGAGCGAAAGTTCCACAACGCGCAGAAGATCAGCACCACCAGCGCAGCCAGGCCTGTCCATGGATTCATCCTCTGGAGACGATGACGGAAAGCCAGGCCAGCTTCTCCGTGCTGAGCATAGACAAAGCAGAGGCTAATGATCATGCCCAGAGCAAAATCCTCCCAGAACTTGCCCCAGACCCCAAAGAACACAAATTGCGCGCCTGCCAGGAGTACATGGGCAAAATCGGATCTGCTTTGTGGCTGATGAACCATTTGCAATCCAATAGAACGCACAATCAAGCTCACAACAATCACGCACAGACAGGCACCGATGGCAACCCATAAACGACGCGACGAAGCCTGTGCCAGGCGTTTGACAAGCAGAGACATGCCGAGCGCAACCAGTGGTAAAAGCAGATAGAACTGCACTTCTACCGCCAGAGACCAGTAGGGAACGTTGATCTGCTGAAAAGTCGCTTTGCTGGAGTCCATGAAAAAAAAGAGGAAAAGCAGCAACTGTTTCCAGTGATCCGGGCGAAAATAGCTGCGCTGCACAAAAATCAGGAGCGCAAACAGAGAAAAATAATACCCAGGCAGGATGCGCAACGCTCTACGTAGATAAAAGACGCGCGTCGAGGGCCATTTTTCCTGAAACAATAAACCTTTGGCATATGGCAGAAACAGCAGAAAACCGGACAACACAAAAAAAAGCTGCACCCCGGTATTGCCAAAAACAGTAAAAAAAGCGAGCCATGGATACTGGTATGCGTTGAAGATACTATGTCCAACCAGATATGCGGTGTGAAGAGCAACTACTCCCAGAGCAGCGAAAGCACGTAGTCCTTCTAAGGAAGGAATAGATTGATTCGGTGATACAGAGCCGCTGCTTCCAGGCATTGGTTGAATTGCGAGCTTTGGCAATGGCCGGGTAGGTTGGGCGGCAAGAGCGTTCCTGCTAAAATTGCGCATAGATTCTCCCCAAAGATATCTGTTGAGATGAAGAAAAGCGAGATGTGGTTTCCTGACTATGATTGCTTTCTGGCAGCAGGGGAAAGAATACCCATTTGCAGACCAAACAAGGAATTCATGCGTAAGGATGAATCAATACCTGGCAAAGCCTGTCATTGCGCACCGGATGACGAAAGCCAGGCCATCCAGGCAACAGAACCTACCCCTGGCCTGGACAATGTGACCACATCTACATTCCTGGCCTCAGAACATCAAAACAGATCAGTAAATTGTACCATTGTACAGTATAAACGAGGATATTTTCGCCAGTCAAGAAAGACCACCCATCTGGGCAGGGTTTATGCGTTCTCCGAACTCGCCGCCTGCGGCGGCTTGCTCAAAAAAAAGCGGTTGTTACGAGGACCCCTCGTGCTCCGGCAAGAGACTCGCCGTCCCCTGCACCCCTGCTTTTGACGAGAACGCATAAACCGTACCCCTCAGTGGAGGTTCATTTGCTGGCAAATGAACCTCCACTGAGGGGTACGATTGCGCTTTGCACCGAAATGCGGAAATGTGAGTTACCCCTACTCAAGTTCTGCCAAATAGAGTATGCTTTGAGGGTAATATGCGTTTGCTTGTCGATGTTGTCAGCAGCAAGCAAGAGGCGCCGTTTTCCGAAGGAGGTAGTATGCTCATTGTATATCGTCAGCGTCAGAGGGAAGTAGATGATCTGGTGGAAGCCTATCTTGAGCAGCGGTTGGGGCGCCGGGCTTTTCTGCGGCGCGCGTTGGCAACGGGTCTGAGCTTAAGTACGGCCACTGAACTGCTGGCGGCCTGTGAAGGGAGCAGTACGCCTCCCGCGTCAATAGACCTGTTAAATGTCTGGAGCGGCGAGGAATTGGACTCCTTTCGAGCAGTGGTTGCGCCTTTTACGAAAACGACTGGTATTGCGATCAATCTGGAGTCCACGCGCAACCTGACAGTTGAACTGACCATTCGTATGCGTGGCAACGATCCTCCAGGCGTGGTTGTGCTACCCAATCCCGCGCAGATGCGTCAGCTAGCCGCGCAGGGGAAGCTGATTCCTCTGGACAGTTTCCTGGATATGGACCAGATTAAAAGAGATTACTCCCACGAGTGGATTGATATGGGCACGTACAACGGCCATCTCTACGCGCTCTTCTACAAAGCCGCCAATAAAGCAACTATCTGGTATAATCCCAAAGCCTTCGCGGCGAGCGGCTATCATATACCAGCTACCTGGGCTGAGATGATCGCGTTGTCGGACAAGATTGCGCAAAGCGGCAAGTATCCCTGGTCGGTGGGGCTCTCCAGCGGAGCCGCCAGTGGGTGGCCAGCTGCGGACTGGATTGCGCAGATCTATTTAAGCCAGAACGGTGGGGCAATGTATGACAAATGGGTGGCGCACCAGATCCCCTGGACCGATCCCAGCATTAAAGCAGCGTTCCAGACTTTTGGGCAGATCGTGAGTGGTAAGCACTACATATATGGTGCGCCTCGTTCAATTCTTGCCACTAGTTTTCAGGA
>DASVMX010000113.1:0-5224 GCA_036384215.1 Ktedonobacteraceae bacterium
CTCAGGTCGTCGCTGTGTTTCTGGAAGGCAGCCTCGGCCAGTTCCAGCAACCATGAGCGGACGACGCTGCCCTGGTTCCACAGGTGCGCCACTTTATACAGGTCGGGGCTGAACGGGCTCTTCTTGAGGATCTCAAAGCCTTCGCCGTAGGCCTGCATCATGCCATACTCGATGCCGTTGTGGACCATCTTGGTGAAGTGGCCAGCGCCATAGCCACCGCAGTGCAGGTAGCCATCGGGCGGCGCGAGGGTCTTCAGCAGGGGCTCGACGTGCTCGAAGGTTGCCTTTTCGCCGCCAACCATCAGGCAGTAGCCGACTTTCAGGCCCCAGATGCCGCCGCTGGTGCCGGCGTCCATGAACTGGAAGCCTTTGGCGCTCAGCTCTTCGCCATGGCGGATCGAATCTTTAAAATTCGAGTTGCCGCCGTCGATGATGATATCGCCCTTGGAGAGCAGCGGCACGACCTCGTTGATCATGTCGTCGGTGGCCTGTCCCGCTGGGACCATCACCCAGACGATACGCGGCGTCTGCAACTTCTCTACCAACTCCGAAATACTGTAAGCGCCCTCGGCGCCCTCGGAGACAATCTCGTCGGTCTTGGCCGCGGTGCGGTTCCAGGCTACTACGCGATGCTTGTCGCGCAACAGACGACGTACCATATTAGCGCCCATGCGCCCTAATCCAATAAACCCGATTTCCATGATTTAGCTCCTAATTTAATGTTATATAACGCAGCTCTGGGGAAACCAGTTTCCACGCCGGGGAAACGAGTGTTTTTCCGCTGAGTGGGATCACAACGGCGCTTGCCTCCATTGTGATCCCACGCCTGCGAACCGGTCTGCTGGACCGGGTTCCAGCGAGCAACATCTCTGACGTAAACCCTTTCCTGGCTGCTGATTCTTACTTCATTCACGAACGACACGGCTTTTATAAACAAGGGATTGACTCGTGGGTTGTTTCTCTCTCTATTCTACTCTTCCCTCTCTATTCTACTTTAACGAACGAGGCGGGAAACTTTCTGGTCCTTGTCTGGCCCTTTTGAGAACCTGGCGCGTGCCTTGTTTGGCCCATAATGAGACGCCCGGACCGGGCGCCTCTGCTTTGTTGTTGCGTTGTCGTATCTGTTTAGACGGTCTGCTTTTCCTGGATGGCTTTTTTCTTGCCTTCGATGCCCTGGAAGAGCTGGCGGAACGAGTCGGCGAATTTTTTCACGCCTTCGTCCTGCAATTGCTGGGTGACTTTGTCGTAGCTGATGCCGACTTTTTCAAGCTCGTCCAGTGCGGCCTGCGCGCCTTTGGGATCTTTTTCAACCGTGTTGGCGACTACGCCGTGATCGCGGAAGTTGACGATGGTCTCCAGCGGCATGGTGTCCACAGTGTCGGGGCCGAGCAACTCTTCTGCGTAGAGCACGTCGCGGTAGGCCGGGTTCTTGGTGCTGGTGCTGGCCCACAGGGGACGCTGTACGTGTGCGCCGCTGTGTTTGAGGGTCTCGAAGCGCGGGGAGCCGAAGATGCGCTTGAATTCCTCGTAGACTACGCGCGCGTTGGCAATTGCGGCCTTGCCTTCCAGGGATTTCAGGTGCGCCTGCTCTTTGGGATCGCTGCTTGCCTTGATCTTGTCTTCGAGCAGTTTGTCAACCAGGGTATCGACGCGGCTGACGAAGAAGCTGGCCACGGAGGCGATATGGCTGATATCTTTGCCCTCGGCGTTGCGGCTCTCCAGCGCGCTCAGGTAGGCCTCGGCCACGGCTTTATAGCTATCGAGGGAGAAGATCAGGGTGATATTGATGTTGATCCCATCGGTCAACGCCTGCTCAATGGCGGGAATGCCTGCGGGCGTGGCAGGGATCTTGATCATCAGATTGGGGCGAGCGACGGTTTTCCAGAAGCGGCGGGCCTCGCTGAGTGTGCCCTCGGTGTCGTGGGCCAGCTCTGGCGAAACCTCCAGGCTGACATAGCCATCCAGGCCGTTGGTGCGATCATAGATCGGGCGCAACAGGTCGGCCACGGTGCGAATATCCTGAATTACCAGAGCCTCGTAGATCTCGCTGGTGCTTTTGCCCTCGCCGATCAACTGCGTGAGCTGCTCGTCATACGCATGGCCGCTGCTGATCGATTTCTCAAAGATGGTCGGGTTCGCGGTAACGCCCACGATCCCATCCTCATCCAGCATGCGTTTGAATTCGCCGGAGGCGAGCTGTGCGCGATCGATATTATCGTACCAGACGCTCTGTCCCTGCGTTTTGATTTGTAATAACGGGTTGGTCATGAAAAACTCCTTTGAGTTTCTGTGGTCTTACTTGATTTAGTAGTTCTTGTCGAAAAATAGTAAGTCTCCCTGGCTTCCGCACAGTGTTGTGTTTATACCATTGTTCCTCTCACCATAATAACACCAAAAGGGCGCATACTACAACGTCGAGGAAAGAATTAGTCCACCAAAAATCGGGAGCTGGAGCAAGGCGATGGCAAGCATCGCCTTGCTGCTCAATCCCCCCGATTTCTTTGTCAAAGTTCATGCCATCGCCTTGCTCCAGCTCCCGATTTTCCTCTGCTCTTAATGTGCATAGCGATGCCAGATCGCTCGCTTATCCCTCTCTCGCTCGTTTTTGCAGTTCATACAATTTGCTGATGGCTTCGATGGGGGTTAGCTCGTCGATGGCCATTTGTTTCAAGTCTGTGAGTAGCGGGTGTTCTTCGGCGGAGAAGAGGGTCATCTGCATGACGGTGGGGGTTTGCAGGTCGCGCATGGTTTTGCGGCGGGCTTTTTCGTCGCCTTTGTGTTCAAGTTCGGTAAGGATCTCTTCGGCGCGGTGAATGACTGGTTTGGGGATGCCGGCCAGTTGCGCAACGTGGACGCCGTAGCTTTTGTCGGCTCCGCCAGGGACGATTTTGTGCAGGAAGACGACGTGTCCTTCCTCTTCGGTGACGGCGACGTTCATGCTCTGGATGCGTGGCAGGGTTTTGGCGACTTCGACGAGTTCGTGGTAATGGGTAGCGAAGAGGGTGCGCGCTCCGCAGCGTCTGTTGTTGTGTAGATATTCGACGATGGCGCGGGCGATGGCCAGGCCGTCGTAGGTGCTGGTGCCGCGCCCGATTTCGTCGAGGATGACCAGGCTGCGCGGTGTGGCGTGATGGAGGATGTTGGCCGTTTCGACCATCTCGACCATGAAGGTGCTCTGACCGGTGGCCAGGTCGTCCTGCGCGCCAATGCGTGTGAAGATGCGGTCAACCAGGCCGATGGTCGCGGCTTCGGCGGGTACGTAGCTGCCGATCTGGGCCATGAGGGTGATCAAAGCGACCTGGCGCAGGTAGGTTGATTTGCCGGCCATGTTGGGCCCTGTGATGATCAACAATTGCGCGCTGGAGTTGGCGATCTGGGCGTCGTTGGGGATAAAAGGCGTGTCGGTCTGCGCCTGCTCAATGACGGGATGGCGACCAGCGACGATGTGGATGGTGTCGCCATCGTCGAGCGTGGGCCGACAGTAGTTGTATTTCGCGGCCACCTGGGCCAGGCTCAGGTAGACGTCAATTTCAGCGACGGCGTGGGCGGTGGCCAGGATGCGCTCTGAGGCGTCCTGGGCGATGCTGGCGCGCAGTTGGGCAAAGATTTCGCTCTCCAGTTTGCCGATGCGCTCTTGCGCGTTCAAGATCAGCGCTTCCTGTTCTTTCAGTTCGGGCGTGACGAAGCGCTCGCCGTTGGTCAGGGTCTGGCGACGGATAAAGTCGTCGGGTACGCGGTTGAGGTTGGAGTTGGTGACCTCGATGTAGTAGCCAAAGACTTTGGTGTAGCCGACCTTGAGATTGTTGATGCCGGTGCGCCTGCGTTCGCGCTGCTCCATTTCGGCGATCCACTTCTGCCCGCCGTTGGCCGCGTCCTTGACCTGGTCGAGTTCTGGACTGTAGCCGGGACGGATCACGCCACCTTCAGCGGTGCTCAACGGTGGTTCGTCGACGATAGCCTCTTCGATCTGGGCGATGATCTCGTCGTTGCTGGCCAGGCGTTGGGCCAGTTCTATGAGATGGGGCAGACGCTCCTGGTCTTCGTCGGAGATGCTCGCGCGGACCTCGCCAGCCGCGCGCAGTCCGCTGGCCAGGGCCACGAGGTCGCGGGGCGTGGCGATGCGCTGGCGCACGCGGTTAATCAGGCGTTCGATGTCGCTGGTCTTTTTCAGACCTTCGGCCAGGCGCGCCTGCATCAGCGGTTCGTTGAGCAGTTCGCCGATGATCTCCTGACGGCGCTGGAGGATTGGCAGATCGAGCAGGGGCTGGCCTATCCAGCGGCGGATCAGGCGCCCGCCCATCGGGCTGCGCGTTTTGTCGAGCACCCAGAGCAGCGAGCCTTTGACCGTGCCGTTGCGTCCGCTCTCGAAGAGTTCCAGGTTGCGCCTGGTATGCGGGTCGAGAGTCATGTATTCGTTGACGAGGTAGGTCTCCAGCGCAGTCAACTGGCGCAGCAACCCCTTCTGGGTGTCCTGGAGATAGGCAAGCACCGCGCCAGCCGCGCGCACGGCCAGGGGCAGATGCGAGCAGCCAAAGCCTTCCAGCGAGGCCACGTCAAAATGGGTGAGCAGGCGATGTCTCGCGTCGTCCTCGGTGAAGTAGCGCGCGTCGTAGGGGGTGATATGCCCGGCCAGCCCCTTCAGCGGCTTCGCCAGGGGCGCGAAATCGTCCTCGTCATCATCGAGCAGGGCCGCAGAGTCTGCTGGCGCAGACAAGCCATTGGTTTGCTCGTCGTGCCCGTGATGGCGGTTGGCGGTGGCCAGCGTTTCATCCAGGTCGGCGTTGGGATTGCCGTTGCTGCCCAACTTTGTCACGCTTTTTTCGCTCATTACCGCGGCCAGCCAGCGCCGTTTGCGGCTGCCGCGATAGCTATAGTCCGCCTCGATCAGCACCTCAGCAGGACCAACGCGCGAGATCTCCTGCTGTAAGGCCAGCTCTGGTTCGGGCGTGGAGAACTGGGTGGTCGCGAACTCGCCAGTCGTGATATCTACATAGGCGATGCCCACGGACTCGCGGCCCGCTACCACGGCGGCCAGGAAATTATTTCGTTTCGCCGCCAGCATAGCCGGGTCGATGACCGTGCCAGGCGTGACGATCCTCAACACCTCGCGCTCAACCAGCCCTTTCGACAGAGCCGGGTCCGAGGTTTGTTCGCAGACAGCCACGCGATAGCCCTTGCCGACCAGGCGTGAGATATAGCCATCGGCGGCGTGGTGCGGGATGCC
>DASVMX010000114.1:0-3126 GCA_036384215.1 Ktedonobacteraceae bacterium
GGCGATGCTCGCCATCGCCTTGCTCCTCAACCCCCAATTGTTGGTGGAATCCGGCCTGAGCCGACGTTTGACTTTTTCGCGCGGGACTGGTATCCTGTGAAGCACAACAGAGAATGATAGCCAGCCCGCGTTGAACGAACAGAGTAGGGGCAGGAACTCCCAACAGCGATCCGAAGCAGAGTGCGAGTTCGGAAGGGTGTAGTTTTCCTCGAACGCCTTCGCGAGCGGTCCGCCGAAGAAAATCTCCCTCTCTGGAGAAGTGGAGATAAGTAGGCGGGGTGGATGGTTCCCACGCGGCGCGCAGAACCACAAATAAGTGGTCACGTTCTGTTATCCATCACAAAGAGGTGAAGGGTATGTTATGGAGCGGGCAGTGGCAATCAGGGTGGCACCGCGGGTGTGTAGAATAATTCGATCCTCTACACTCTCGTCCCTTCAGCAGCGTCAGGAGGGGGCGAGGGTTTTTTCATGCCTGGCTTCTTCCCCAAACGAGCACGCATATCTGCCCGTTCTCCTGGAACGGGATGTTGCGCGTAGCAAGCAGATGGTTTTCTAGAGGAGGGTTTTTCCTTGGCAAATCTCTTTCGCGAAGTAGGCAACAGTGTCACCGCGCCGCGCGGCTTCCGCGCGGGCGGCACGGCTTGCGGAATCAAGTCCGATACCAGTAGTAAGGATCTGGCGATTCTCATCGCGGATGTGCCCTGCATGGCGGCAGGCACGTTTACAACCAGCAAAACCGCGGCAGCGCCGGTTGCAGTCTGCCAGACCCGCCTGGAGAGCGGCAGAGCCCAGGCGATTATTGTGAATAGCGGCAACGCGAACTGCGCGACCGGCGAGCAGGGTCTGCGCAACGCGTACCTGATGACGGAGTACGTGGCACGGCGCTTCGGGCTACCGCAGGAGCTGGTGCTCTGTTCCTCAACCGGCATTATTGGCCGCCAGTTGCCGATTGAGAAGATCGCCACTGGTGTACAGGCGCTTGAGATCAGCAGTGAGGGCGGCCATACATTTTCCGAGGCCATTATGACCACGGATACTCGCCCCAAACGCATCGCGCTGGAGTTCGAGATCGAGGGGCAAGTGGTACGCCTGGGAGCCGCGACCAAGGGTGTAGGCATGATCTACCCGAATATGGCCACGATGCTCTGCTATATCACGACCGATGCCGCGCTTGAGGAAGGCTGGCTGCGCAAGGAGCTGAAGGCCGCCGTGGACGATTCGTTTAATATGATCGCGGTCGACGGCGATATGTCTACCAACGATACCTGCATTTTGCTGGCCAATGGCCTGGCGGGCAATACCCCCCTGAACGACCAGCATCCCGACGCGGATACGTTCCGCGAGGCTCTGCGCCGTGTGACGCAATATCTGGCAATTGAGCAGGTGCGCGACGGAGAAGGGGCGAAGAAGGTCCAGACCGTACATGTGCGCGGGGCAAAGGATAAAGCCGACGCGGTGCGCGCCGCGCGCTCGATCACGCTTTCGCCGATCTGGAAGTGCGCGCTGGCTGGCGGCGATCCCAACTGGGGCCGCATCTCGTCAACCCTGGGCGCCAGCGGCAGCGAGGTCAACAAAGACACATACGATATTTTCGTGGGTGATGTTCAGTTGATGCAAGCCGGGATGGCCGCGAACTACGACCAGGACGCGGCGAAGGCGGCCATGGCCGGTGACGCGGTGACGATCACAATTGATCTGCACCTCGGCACGGGCGAAGCCACGGCCTGGGGCTGCGACCTGACCTATGGCTATATCGATGAGAATAGCCTGTACACACGCTAATGTCCTTCATACATTCTCTACACTAAAGGAGCCGAAAAACATGTCTATGTCACATCAGACTTTTGAGAGCGCACAGCAGCATTGGATGGAGCTGGAGCACAGGTACTACCAGGGTACCTTTAAACGCTATCCGCTGGTCTTTGTGCGGGGCGCAGGCACACGCGTGTGGGACGCGGACGGTAAGGATTATCTGGACCTGGTGGCTGGCATCGCGGTCAACGTGCTGGGCCACTGCCATCCAGCGGTGGTCGAGGCAATTCAAGAGCAGGCAACGAAGCTGGTCCATGTCTCGAATCTCTACTACAACACGCGCCAGATCGAGCTGGCCGAGCAGTTGGGTCTGCTGAGCAACGGGATGCGCTCTTTCTTCTCCAACAGCGGCGCGGAGGCCAACGAGGGCGCGATCAAGCTCGCGCGCAAATATGGGCGCGAGAAGAAAAATGGCGCCTTCGAGATCATCAGCATGCAGCGCAGCTTCCACGGGCGCACCCTGGCCACGACCGCCGCGACCGGCCAGGCAAGCTATCAGGCCACCTGGGCGCCGCTGCCGGATGGCTTTAAGCAGGTACCCTACAACGACCTGGAAGCCTTGAAGGCCGCGGCCAGCGATAAAACCGTGGGTATTCTTCTGGAGGCTGTGCAGGGCGAAGGCGGCATCTGGGCCGGCTCGCCTGAATTTGTCCAGGGCGTGCGCCAGCTCTGCGACGAGCAGAACCTGGTGATGATCTGCGACGAAGTACAGGCGGGCATGGGCCGCACAGGCAAGTTCTTTGCCTGGGAAAACTATGGGATTACGCCCGATATCGTGACTATGGCCAAGGGTCTGGCCGGGGGCGTGCCGATTGGTGCCATGCTGGCGGGACCGCGCGCCGACCTCTTCGTGGCAGGCGACCACGGCACGACCTTCGGCGGCAACCCGATTGCCTGCGCCGCGGCAATCGCGACCATTCGCACAATTAAAGACAACAACCTGCTGGAGCACGCCCGCGAGATGGGCGAATACTGGCACGGCAAGATGCAGGCACTGTGCGCGAAATACGACTTCATCGAAGCCCCGCGTGGCATCGGCCTGATGCGCGCGGTCAATGTCAAACGCGACCTGGCCGGCAAGATTGTCGAAAAGGCCATGTACCAGGGCTTACTGCTCAACGCGCTCGGCGGCAACACCCTGCGTATCATTCCCCCGCTGGTGGTCAGCCAGAGCGATCTGGACGAAGCCGCGGAGAAACTCGACCGGGCCCTGACGGAGATTGCCAGCGAAGCATAAACTCGGCAAGAATGGGCACGAAAAGAAAAAGCGGCGCCACGTGCGCCGCTTTTTCTTTTCGTGCCCAATCCTACTCT
>DASVMX010000115.1:0-3287 GCA_036384215.1 Ktedonobacteraceae bacterium
GATGGTAACTGACCTGAGAGGTGTGCGCGATAGCAATTTGAATCGTTTACTCAATCTCATTCGTTTGAACGCGCCGGTTTCCCGCCCGGAACTCGCAACGACGTCTGGCTTGAGTCCTGCGACGGTGCTTGCTCTGACCAATGAACTGGCGGGACGCGGCCTGGTGGTTGAGAAGGGAACGGCCAGCGCGCAGCGCGGGCGCCGTCCCACGCTGCTGGAGATCGATCCCGCGGGCTACTATGCGCTTGGTCTGATGATCCGTGAATATGAGGCGGTAGGATCTATCGTTAACTTACATGGCGAGGTGATCTCTTCGCTGCACTGGCATCTGAACCTCGTTGAACAGAGCGCGCAGACCATTGAGCACATCGCGCAACTGGTGGAAGAGCTGATCAGCCAGAACAATAGCACATCCCGGCGTTTTATCGGTGTTGGCTGCGCGGTCTCCGGCTATATCGATAGCCAGAACGGCATCTGTATCGATTCCTGGCAACTGGGCTGGCACGATTTCGCGCTTGGCCCGCTTCTGTCCGAGCGCCTGCGCATGCCCGTCCTTGTGAGCAATAATGTTGGCTGTATCTCTTGCTATGAACATCTCTTTGGACGCGGGCAGACCTATCAAAATTTTCTCACAATCGCTCTGGGACGCGGACTGGGCCTGGGAATTGTCCTGAACGGCGAGATTTTCAGCGGCTCAACAGGCGGCGCGGGCGAATTTGGCCACACGATAGCCGTGGTTGATGGCAGGCGCTGTGAGTGCGGCAGCAATGGCTGCCTGGAAGAATACGTCGCTCACCGCGGGCTGCTCGCGACCTATAAAGAATTGCTCGGCGCCGGCGGCTTCCAGCAAACAGAACCAACGCTTGAGCAATTTCTCCAGAGTTCACACGAAGATCAGATGGCGCGCCTGGCTTTCCAGAAAGCCGGACTCCTTTTCGGCGCTGGCCTGGCCAATCTCGTCAATCTCTTCAATCCCGAGTGCATTATCATTACCGGCGAGGGAATTGAATACGGCGACCGCTTCTTTGAGCCGGCCCTACAGATGCTCCACCAGCACGCGTTTTCCAAACTCGCGCGCTCATTACAGGTGATCCTCGAACCCTGGTCTGGCTACGAAAGCTGGACGCGCGGCGCGGGAGCACTTGTATTGAGCCAGTTTCTTTTCGCTTCTGGCAGATAATTTCAGTATCCTCAAGCGAATCGATATCCTGCCTCAGCCAGGTTGCTCCCGCCTTGAGTAAGGATACATAGGAAAGTCGAAAAGATCACGTGTTTTTGCAACAATAAGAAAGGTTCTTCTCTATGCACGGCCCTTCAGTTCAGGGAAAAACTCCCGCTCCGTTTCATCCGCGCCTGCCCGCCTTCTATTTTGGAGCTGATTATAACCCGGAACAATGGACTCCTTTTTTTGGTTACGAAGACGAGCAGGTCTGGCTCGATGATATACGCTTGATGCAGCAGGCGCACGTCAATATCGCGACTATCGGCGTCTTTAGCTGGTCAGCCCTGCAACCAGACGAACATACATACACATTCGAGTGGCTGGATCGCATCCTGACCCTTCTCCATGAAAATGACATCTTCGCCTGTCTGGCGACCAGCACAGCGTCCATTCCCGCCTGGATGGCAACGACGTATCCCGATACCTTGCCGGTGAACGCGCAAGGTGCGCAACGCGGCTATGGAGAGCGCCAGAATTACTGTCCGACCAGCCCCAGTTTTCGCCGCCTGGCTCGTGAAATGGCCCGACGTCTGGGCGAACGCTATCGCGATCATCCAGCGCTGGTGCTCTGGCATGTCGGCAATGAGTACTTTGGCGGCGCTACCGACCGCGGCTACCCCTGTCACTGCACCCGCTGCCAGGGACGCTTTCACCAGTGGCTGCGTGCGCGTTACCACTCGTTGGAGGAAGTGAATCGTAGTTGGATGACGGCCTTCTGGGGCCACATCTATACTTCCTGGGAACAGATTCAGATTCCCGGTCCCAACACTGACCGCAGCGTCCAGGGCCAGATGCTCGATTTTTCACATTTTGTCTCGGATATGTACCTGGAATGTTATCTGAACGAGGCCGAGATGCTGCGCGCGAGTTCACCAGGTATTCCGATTACCAATAATCTGCTCGGCACATTCAAGCCTATTGATTTCTCTTCCTGGGCTCAGCACCTGGACATTATTTCGTGGGATTCCTATCCGGCGCGCACCACGCACCCCTCTGAGACAGCATTCAACCATGATCTTCAGCGCGGTCTGAAAGGCGGGCAACCTTTTATCCTGATGGAACAGACACCCAGCCAGGTACAGTGGATGAAGCAGAATCCCTTGAAGCGACCCGGCGTGATGCGTTTGCTCAGTTACCAGGCCATCGCGCACGGCGCAAACGCGGTCCAATATTTTCAATGGCGCCAGTCGCGCGGCTCGGCGGAGATGTACCACGGCGCGATTGTCAGCCACGCGGGCCACGAGCACACGCGCGTCTTCCGGGAAGTCTCCGAACTGGGCGCGGAACTTCACGCGCTGAGCAGTAATCCCGGCTCGGATCTGCTGGGCTCACGAGTAAAAGCCAGGGTGGCGCTGCTGTTTAGCTGGCCCAACTGGTGGAATGTAGAATTTCTCCCCGGCCCCAGCGACCAGATCAGCTACCTTGACGAGATACACCTCTACTATCGCGCTCTCTGGAAGGCGCATATCACGGTCGATATCATTTTCCCGGAGGCTGATCTCTCCGGCTATGACCTGGTTGTCGCGCCCCTGCTCAACATGGTCAGCGAGCGCCAGGGGCAGATCATTGAAGACTATGTGAAAAACGGCGGCACCTTCGTGACCAGCTATTTCAGCGGCGTGGTCAACGAGCACGCGCTGGCCTGGCTGGGCGGTTACCCTGGCCCGCTGCGCAAAACACTGGGCATCTGGGTGGAAGAATTCGATCCCCTGGAACCGGAGATGTCGAACACTGTAGTGGTTCCCGCGAACTCCGACCTGGCCGCTGGCAGCTATCACTGCCAGCGCTGGTGCGACATCCTTCACCTGGAAGGCGCGCAGGCACTGGCCCGCTTCGGCTCCGACTTCTACGCGGGCTCGCCTGCTGTCACTGAACATCGCTTCGGAGCCGGACGAGCTTTCTACGTTGCGACCCGCCCCGAAGACGCGTTCATCGAAGCCCTGGTAGCCTTTCTGAGCAACGAGTTACAGATCTCCAGCTCGCTCCTGGCACCAGAGCAAGTCGAAATCATCCAGCGCCACGGCCACGCAGAGATCTATACCTTCGTGCTGAACCACGCCAGTGA
>DASVMX010000116.1:0-1696 GCA_036384215.1 Ktedonobacteraceae bacterium
TGCCAGTAGAGGCTGATGGCGCGGCGGGCGAAGCCGATGTCGTTGCGCGGCTCGATGCGGTCAAGGTCCTCGAAAAAGAAGCCGCAACTGGTGAAGCTGTACTGTTGATAGTACTGGGCTTCCAGCAGTTGCATCGTGCGCCAGGTCAGGTGCTCGGCTGGCTGCTGCCCGTTTTTGCCAAAGCGCTGCCAGAAGTTCCGTGTGGGCTCCCAGTCGTTGCGCACGGGCAGATAGGCGTCGCGCGCGGCCCACGGATCAGCCAGGGTCTCAGCCGTGTGCATTTCAAACAACTGGTCGCCGCGCGTGGCCAGGTTATGCAGAGCCTGGCGCAGCGCGCCTTTCCAGGAGCTATCTCCTTCGGTGCATTCACAGCCGCTATTCCAGCGCGCGATCCCGTGACTACAACTCCAGGCGCTGGGCAGGCGCAGTTCGACCTCGCGCGTGGGCGGGTACATCTTCATGTAGCGCTCCAGCGTGCAGATTTCAAAGCTAGAGGCAGGCGCGCCCACGTTGATCAGGTGTGAGAGGAATTTATCGCGCCAGGGCCGGTGATGCCCATAGAGTTCACCATCGGTCGCGATCAAGATCAACTGGGGCTGGCCGGAATCGCGTTTCTCCCGCACCAGTTGATCTGGCAGGTAGTTGCCCGCAAAGAGGTCCGCGTTGCTCGTGGTGTTCCAATCGAACGAGACCCCGCCGGAAAGCGGCGCGTTGTAGAAAAAGACGGTGATGCTGCGTCCATTGAACAGGCGCACGCGATAGGGTTCTGAGGGATCAATCGGCGAGGCTGCCTGCCAGGGAGCAAGCACAGTATATGTGATGCCGTACTGTGCCATGATGTCCAGTGACTCCAGGTCGACCGCGGTCTCGGCCAGCCACATGCCCGTTGCCTCGCGGCCATAGCGCTGACGGAAATCGCTCAGCCCCCAGACCACCTGCGTGTGTTTATCGCGCGTCGTCGCCAGCGGCAGAATTGTATGGTTATACGCCTGGGCCATCGCGTTGCCCACGCCATAGCGCGCCACGTGGCGCCTGTCCGCCTCAATAATGCGCGCCAGCACGGCGGGATAGGCCTGCTCTAACCAGGAAGCCAGCGTCGGGCCGAGATCAAAGTTCAGCGCGTCGAAGTTGCCGGCTTCCGCGTTTGGCGTGTAGCACTCCGATGTAATTTTCTCATTAAAATTGGCAAAAGGCGTCGCCGCCGGTTCGGGCGGGATCTGATTGGTAAAGGGATTCTCGCGCGGGGGCTGGTAGAAATGCCCATGCAAACAGAGATAAGCCGGACCGGGTGCGCTCTGCTGCGTCTTGCTACTGTAGGATTGGGTTTGTTCGAGCATGTACTTCCTCTCACTGATCAAGCCAGTTAGAAAACCCCGTTCGTCAGTGGCGGGCTAACCTGTAAGGAGATGTCCATCAACCACTTTCCCCCCTGATTCACAAGCTTGATAGCTCTACTCTTCATACGCTAGAACTGGCTCCAGTGTTTCAAATGTACGTCTAGCACGTTCTATGTTCGCGTCACCGGCACATGTCCTCCCGCGAGGGGTGATCCTGGAGGATACCTCTATTATGCAACAGATTAACGCCAGTTGCAACATATCTTATTTCCTCTACAGTGATTCTCAAAAGTCCCTTTCCTGGCATCCGAACACGGCTGCGCCCTCTGGACTCCCGCAGGTGTGATGGTGTGGTGGGG
>DASVMX010000117.1:0-3272 GCA_036384215.1 Ktedonobacteraceae bacterium
CGGGTGGGGACCAGATTGCTTTGCGCGACCTTAGAGGGAAGCGGCTGGATCTTTCCAGGTAATGCCAGAAATGTTAATGGTTCCAATGCTCAATTCCCTGTTTGAACTGCTCCAGGTGGGTCAGGTTGGCCATCAGGCGCGCGCGTAGTGTATGAGCACAACACCTGATGGCAGTGGCCTGGCTTCGATCAGGCGCAGACTAGCGTGCAGCCCCTGAGAGAACAGCTTCTTGCCATTGCCGAGCACCACCGGGTAAACAAACAGGCTATATTCGTCAATCAGGTCGTGCTCGGCCAGGGTGTGAATCAGCACGCTGCTGCCATCGATGAGGATGTTCTTGCCAGGCTGTGCTTTCAGGGCACGTACTTCCTCGACCACATTGCTGCTAATCAAGGTTGAGTTGCGCCAGGCTGAGGTCGTTGTCAGTGTGGTGGAAACAACGTATTTCGACACGGCATTCATGACATCGCCAAAAGGGTCACCGGCTTGCATTGGTTCAAATACCCCGCCGTGGGTCTGCCAGGTTTTGCGCCCCAGAAGCAGCGCGTCACATTGGCTCATTTCCTCGAAGAAGTGCGTGCCAATGTCATCGTGCCAGAACGGCCCTGTCCACCCGCCGTGGGTAAAACCGCCCTCGGTATCTTCTTCTGCGCCACCAGGCGCTTGTATGACATTGTCCAACGACACAAACTCTGATACAATAATCTTCCGCATGGTTACCTCCATATTGTTCCTTTTCGACACTTGAGAAAAGCCTGCGCCCGCGTGCTCTTAGAGAAGGTGGGCGCAAAACTCGCTGACGTAGCTCTGGAAGAGGGTTAGAGCTTCGACGCAGGCCCAACTCGCGTGAGCCAGGTCCTCGCGTCTCTTTTCCACCGCTCTGATGGCCAGTTCTGGCCGGCCCGCAGCCAGTTCGTCCAACACTGGTTGGATGACGCTGAAGTCGTAGCTAGCCTCTCTGAGCAGAACCACAACGCGCAGGCGGCTCATCTGGTACTCGTCGTAGAGGCGGTAGCGGCTGTTTTTATCGCGTCCGGGTTGCAAGAGGCCCTGCTGTTCCCAGAAGTGCAGAGCCGAGACGCGCACTCCCACCTGTTTCGCTGCTTCTCCCACGCGCAGTTGTCGAGGCTGGCATGAATTGGCCGGGGAAGGCAATTGTGTGGCCAGCGTGTCCAGAGCGACCAGGGTTTGTTCAACCTGGAGACGCCTGGCGGCTAGCTCGGCGTGGCGCTCGTCAATGGCCGCGAGTGCGGCTGAGAGTTTGTTCTGGTGCAACGCCTGCATAATTATCCGCGTCTGCTGTCAGCCATAGCCTCTGACCAGGCCGCGGGCGGTTTTGAGCGCGGCGAGATGGCGCGGCGTATAGCGGCGATAGCCGTTAGAGCCGCGTTCGACTGGCGGGAGAAACCCACCAGCTTCGTAGTTGCGTACCTGCTGAACGCTAATGTGTCCAGCCTGTGCCAGGTCAATGGTACGCAAATATGTACAAACTGTCATGCAAAACCCTCACGTGCTTTAAGAGACTTTCCCCGATTGATCCTCCCTCTTTATACAACATAGAGGCAGGGAATTGCGCAAATAGATCAGCCTTTACGCTCATCGAAAACTTTATCCTGGGATTGTTCAGTTTTTGGTGAGCGAAGCCATCAAACCCTCCAGTTGGGCATCGGTGTTGTACAGTAGGTTTTGTGATCTAGAAAGAGGCCTGGCCCGCCTGGATTACGACATGTGCGCGCACCTGAATGATTGATTGCTGATTACTGGATATTTGGATCGCTCTGCTGGCCTGTTGTTGTGAAATGAACAGGAACAGGCTGGGGGAGCGGCAAAGGGAGGAGTTTTCTGGCATATGATTGTTACTTTGACGCAGCGCCTGCGTTTTGCGCGAGCCTTGAAATCGCGGCCTTACGCGCTGTTCTGGCTGGGGCAGAGCCTTTCAGGGTTGGGCGATGGCATTTTCTCAATCGCGCTGGCCTGGCAGGTGTTGTTGATGACCCATTCGGGCGCGGCTATGGGCCTTGTACTGGCAGCTGCGACGATCCCGCGCCTGGTTTTTCTACTCATCGGTGGGGTGACGGCTGACCGTTTGCCACGCCGGATGATTCTCCTCTGGTCCGATGGAGGGCGCGGCGCGGTTGTGCTCTTGATCAGCGCGCTGGGCTTCGCGGGTCTGTTGCAATTCTGGCAACTGGTGGTCGAGGCGCTGCTTTTTGGCCTAGTGGACGGCTTTTTCACACCGGCGGTCATGGCGATTGCGCCTGACCTGGTGGAGAAGGACGACCTCCCTTCGGCCAATGCCCTGGTTTCGGTCAGCCAGACCCTGACTCAGCTCATCGGGCCTGTAATGGGCGCTGGCCTGCTCGCTCTGGTCCAGCCGATGGGGGTCTTTGCCCTCAATGGCTTGAGCTTTGTACTCTCGGTGGTCTGCCTGCTGTCCGTGCAGATTCATGAGCGCCATGTCCAGGCACATTCCTGGCAGGGGGGCACATCTGGCGCGGAGGGTGCGAGCGCAGAGGGCGAGTCAGCGGAGAATGCAGGCTGGGAGAGCGCGGTGGACTGGGAAGACTGGGGCGCGGATGATCAGCGGCGCGGGATTGCGCGTGTGCTGGCGGATGTGTGGGAAGGGCTACAGTATATCAGGGGTTCGCGCTGGCTCTGGGTAAGCATCCTCTGTCTCTCGCTTGGCAGCATAGGTCTGGCCGGGCCAATTACAGTGGCTATGCCCAGGCTGATTCGCGATGTTTACGGCCAGGGGCCATGGCTGTTGGGCGTCATCAGCTCAGCGGGGGCGGTTGGTTCGTTGCTGGGATTGGTGCTCGTGGGTCAGACGAAGCGTTTGAAGCGGCGGGGCCTGGTCTCGTATCTCTCGCTGATCCCGGCTGGAGTGGGGATTGTGCTGTTTGGTCTGCCCTGGCCGGCCACGGTCTTTCTCATCGCCGGGCCGCTGGCCAGCGCGCTGTTCGGCCTGAGCGGGGCGTTTTTTAATACCAACTGGTTTACCATCTTGCAGGAGCTGGTTCCCGGCAACAAACTGGGGCGCGTGCTCAGCCTGAGCCTGCTCGGCTCATTTGCCATGATCCCACTCTCTCAGGCTCTGGGAGGCATCTTAACCGACCAGCTCGGTCCGGCCAATGTCTTCCTCCTGGGCGGGCTGCTGGCCCTCTCTGTCAACTTTCTCCCATTGTTGGTGCGCGAGGTGCGTGAAATGGAATAGCTCTCCACGGGAGGCGCAAACAGAGTGGAAGCGTTCATACCAAAGTCGCGACTTTGGT
>DASVMX010000118.1:0-7043 GCA_036384215.1 Ktedonobacteraceae bacterium
CATAGCAGGCGTAGTGGTTCTTGGGAATCACCAGCAGGTGCCCTTCAACCAGGGGCGCGTGGTCGGCTGCCAGCAGGAAGTGCGAGGTCTCTTTGAGGATATCGCTGATCTCACTCCTCTGGCAAAAGGTGCAATCAGGTCGCTGGCCGGCGTTCTCCAGGGGCGCTCGCGTGCTATTCTGCATATGTCTGTTTCCTTCCTACTTTGAATACCGCTTCTCGCTGTCCGTCAAATTCCGGCGAAACGAGGCTGACAGCTTATCTTATCTCTTCTTATTGACTCGCGTGAGGCTTTTTGATCTGTTATCCTGACGCTTATCATGCTCATTTATCAAACCAGACGCGTGTTCACCATTCGCTTTTGCCACTGGGAAACATCTTGCCGGGATTGAGAAGGTTGTGGGGATCGAGGGCCAGTTTGATCTTCTTCATGGCTTCGATGGTCTCGCGCCCAAGATCCTGTTCCATAAACTCCTTCTTTAGCAGACCGATCCCATGCTCACCCGAAAGAGTGCCGCCGCAGGCGATGGCCGCGGCGAAAATCGCGGCAGCAGCTTCGCGCACGCGCGTCATCTCTTCAGGATCATTACGATTGCAGAGGATATTGGGGTGCAGATTTCCATCGCCAGCGTGGCCAAAGACGGGAATGGTCAGATGGTACTGCGCGGCAATGGCGCGAACGCGGCGAATGATCTCCGGCACCGCGCTGCGCGGCACAGAGATGTCCTCGCCCAGTTTGTTGGGGCTTCTCCTGGCCAGTGCGGGCGAGATCGAGCGCCTGGCCTTCCACAATTGCTCGCTCTCCTCCGGCGTGCTTGCGCTCTGCACTGCCCGCGCGCCGCGCCGCGTACAAATGTCGCTGGCCGCGGCCAGTTCGCCAACCACGATTTGCTCGTAATTGCCATCAAACGCCAGCAAGAGCAACGCCTCCACGTCCGTGGGCAAGCCAGCGTGTAGCAGTTCCTCGACGCACTGGACCGTAATCTGATCCATCAATTCGAGACTGGCGGGCAACAGGCCCGAGCCCATAATTTCGCTTATCGCCTCCGCCGCGTCCTCCAGGCGCGGGAAGATTGCCAGCGCGGTCAGGCGACATTTTGGCAGGGGCAGCAGTTTGAGCGTGACCTCAGTAATTACGCCCAGCGTGCCCTCGGCCCCTGTGAATAACTGGCGCAGGTTATAGCCCGTGACATTTTTGACCACGCGCCCGCCTGTGCGAATAATCTCCCCGGTGGGCAGTACCACCTGCAAGCCCATGACATAGTCGGAAGTCACACCGTACTTCAGACAACGTGCTCCTCCGGCGTTTTCGGCCACGTTGCCCCCGATGGCTGAGACGTGGAGGCTGGAGGGATCAGGCGGATAAAACAGGCCTGCTTTCTCTACCTCGGCCTGTAAGCGTGCCGTAATCACACCAGGCTCAACCACCGCCAGCAGATTCACGCAATCGATCTCTAGAATACGATTCATCCGCGTCAACGCCAGCGCGATCCCGCCTCCCAGCGGAATTGACCCCCCGGAAAGGCCGCTGGCCGAGCCGCGTGGTGCCACTACAATTCGCTCGCGATTGGCAAGTGTAAGTATCGCGCTGACCTCCTGGGCGCTGGCGGGCAAGACCACGGCAAGTGGGCGGCGCTCTATCCAGGTTCCATCTATCGAATAGGCGATCAGATCGGCCTCGGAACTCAGCACATGTTCGGCTCCCACAATCTCGCTCAGTTCACGCAAAACGCGCGGCGCGAGTTGTTCCAGATCGTGCTTGGGTGGTACAGGCAGATGGGAAATCGTTTGTCCTGGATCTGGGGCAGGCCAGCGCGCGCCGGCCCTGTTTTTGGCTGTAAATCGACGCAACATGCTACCTGTTTTCTATCCAGCGTGGCGGAAACCAGCCTCGTTCATCGTCAGCGACTGTCCTTCGCCGAGCATGCCAAGGTCCACTACTTCGCCAACCACCAGCGTGGAGTCCCCAGCCTCGACGGTATGCCGAACCTTGCAAGCCACCCAGGCAAGAGCCGTGCGCAAAATCGGCGCGCCGTCTGGTCCGATCTCGTACTCAATACCGACCAGCTTATCAGGAACTTTCAACGCAGACCGGCCCAGCGTTCCGGCCAGCGCGCGATTGGGCTTCTGCTCATCCTGCGCATCAGTGCGCAAGACATTCACTACAAAAGCTCCGCTGTGCAGGATCATTGGCAGCGATTTCGTCTTATTCTCAATCGAAACCGCGACCAGAGGCGGATCAAAGGAGACCTGGCTCAGCCAGTTCGCCGTAAACGCGTTTACCTCGCCCTCGTCCGCGCACGAAACCACGTAGAGCCCATACGTAAAGGTACGCAAAACCTGCTTCTTCAATTGTGGGTCCATAGACATCGGCCTTTCTCTGAAAATACGCTTCCTTCTTGTGAGATTTTCATTATAACCTCTGAAAATATCACTTTCTATTGTACTCTCGGAAAAAGTCCGGCGCAAAACCTCAAGGATAGGACTTTTTCTGTGAAGGAGCCTCGTATGCCTACGGAAAAATCCACTGGATCTGCGGAAAAAGTCCGACAATTCAGTGGGTTTTCCGCTACTTCAGGCATGCCGCCCTGTCCAATTTTAGCACAAAGAGAAAATCCCTGTTGGCAGTAGGTAGCAAGGGGATTGAGTGTGTTAGGTATTTGGTGGTTTGTAAATGAGCTCGTCATCGCAACCGCCCGGAAAAAGGCTTGACATCCCCTTCTCTTTCTGTTATATTATTAATGACCAATGGTAAATAAAAATAACAAAGGTAAATTCATGGGAAGGAAAGAACGCCGATTGCGGGATCAGCAAGAGCTCAAGCAGAGTATATTGGAGGCGGCGCGCGCCATCGCTCTGGCTGAAGGATGGAGCAATGTGACGATGCGCAAGATCGCTGATCGCATTGAGTACAGCCATGCTGCCATTTATGACTACTTTGAAAACAAGGATGTGCTTCTCTTAGAGCTCGTCCATGAAGGCTTTCGCCTGCTGGAGGCAGACCTGAAGCGAGCCCGAACACAAGCCCACGACCCGGAGGAGGCGATGCGGCTCATTGCTCGTGGCTATCTCGAATTCGCCTGGCGTTCTCCTGAGTTCTACCGCCTGATGTATGGCCTGGACGGCGTCACTTTCAGCATCTCAGAGCCAGAGAAAGAGGGACTCCGAATAGAGGATGTGGTGGCACTCACTCTCAAAGAGGTGTTTGATTCGCATGGCTGGTCAACAGAGCACCTGGCCGATCAGGTAAATATTCTCTGGGGAACCGGTCATGGGCTGGTGACACTCACGCTGGCAGACCGCATTCGCGGCGGGCAGGCGCAGGCAACACACTTATTCGACCGGGCCATTCAAGACATGTTGCTGGCCTGGGAACGTGAGGCGAATACCGCTCGCCCAACTTCCCCCTCCGACCATGGAACCTCTCTCTAGGTTCATTCCATTTGGAACAAACCTGGTGAAATAGCCATTTTATTTACCAAAGGTCACAAACCAAACGTAGGTAAACAATATCACTCATCAAGGAGATAGATATCATGACGTTCTATCCTTCTCTCCTTTTACTCCACATTGTAGGCGTGCTCGGCCTGTTTATCGCTCTGAGCCTGGAGTTCGTCATCGTGTCTCGCGTGCGCGCGGCAAAGACGACAACCCAGGTCCACGAATGGCTCACACTCAGCCGTGTGATCGACCTGGTTTTGCCAGTCTCCGCTGCATTCATTCTCATCAGCGGACTGGCGCTCACATTGACGGTATGGGGATGGGAGCACGCCTGGATTGAGCTTTCGCTGGGCTTACTCGTGCTCATGGGTATCCTGGGACCGGTGATCAACGGACCTCGCATGAAGGCCATTCATATGGCAGCGCAAGCCGCGTCCATGGGTGAGATCCCCCCCGCGCTCAGAAAGGCCATCTCTGACCCTGTGCTACGGGTTTACACACCCATCCCCGGCCTGGCCGCCTTGGGAGCAGTTATTCTGATGGTTTTGAAACTGGATTGGCTTGGTTCGGCACTGGTGATTGCTCTGGTTCTCATCGGAGGTCTCATCTTCGCCTTTGTGCATAAAGGGAAAAGCATATATTCTCGTGATGAGTGAAAAAGCGGGAGTGCAGAGGGCTGCTGCCTTTTTCATCCCCCGGATGCGGCTGCCCTCTGCGTCTTCTCTCTCCTTCGCCGCCGCAGGCGGCGCACTCATCAAACGAAGTTTGACAGAGCACTAGAAAGAAAGGATTGCGAGAGTAGGGAATGTTCCAATGATCCTGTACAAGCACCGGAAAAGACGCTTTGAAAGCGGAGAATCCTTTCTTAGGATCAGGAGTGACGTCTGGCGAAGGCAGTCAGCGTCTCCTCAAAGCCACGCAGGCGGAGCCAGTGATAGGTTTCGCCGCTGACGATGACATTGACCTGGCGCATCTGGCTAATGTTGGTAGCTCCGCTGAGCTGCATGGCGACTTTGAGTTCGAGGATCAGGCCTTCGATGAGTTCGCAGACAGCTTCCAAGCTCTCGCTGGCGGCGCGCAGGAAGGGGGAGGCTATGCCGGCGAGCGAGGCGCCGAGGGCGAGAGCGCGGGCGATGTCGAGTCCGCTGCGCACGCCTCCAGTGGCGATCAGTGGCAGGTGGCTGGTTCCGGCTTCGACAAGGCTGATAGGCGTGGGGATGCCCCAGTCGCGATAGAGCTGACCAATAGCGTGGACTCGCCTGTCTCCGCGCTCCGCCGAGCGAACGGCTTCCATGGCTGACATGCTGGTGCCGCCAGCTCCGCCAACGTCGATGGCCGCGACCCCACAGGAGCGCAGGAGCAGGGCCTGTTCGCGGTTGACGCCCGCGCCGGTCTCTTTGGCGATAACGGGCAGGTCGAGTTGTTTAATCAGGGCGCTGAGCGCGCGTATCTCGCCTACCGCGCGGCGGTCACCTTCGGGCTGAGCGGCCTCTTGTAGACTGTTCATGTGAACGGCCAGGGCGTTAGCCTCGATCATAGCAATGGCGCGTCGGACCTGCTCAAGGGTAAAGGGTGCGGAACGCGCCTGGGGGATCAATTGCGGCGCGCCAATGTTGGCGATCAGAAAGGCGTCAGGCGCGCTTTCGCGTGTGATCGTATAGCTACGGACCATCTCTGGATTGAGGATGCCCGCGCGCTGGCTGCCCACGCCCAGAGCTAACCCGTAGCGTTGCGCGGCCAGCGCCAGGTTGCGGTTGATCGCGATGGCGTCGGGATGTCCGCCGGTCATCGCGGAGATGAGCAGAGGATATTTCAATGTATGGCCGAGGAAGTTCACCGAAGTATCCGTGGCGTCCAGATCCACCTCTGGCAGCGCCTGGTGCAGCAGGCGCACATCGTGCCAGCCAGCTCGCTGGGGCGCGGATAGATCCTGTTGCAAAGCGACCCGGACATGTTCCGCCTTGCGCTGCTTGACTTCGTCAGCCATAGAAAGACGCATCCTTTCGACTAACAGTCCTCTTCTTCCGCTCTGGCGAATAGCTGGCTGTGCCTTCTTTGCCAGAGCGGAAGAAGAGGAACCCGCTGCTACAACCCCACCCGTTTGAATGACGTATCGATGTATTTAATGTAGTAATCCGTGCTGGTCAGTTCTTTGAGCTCGCCCGTGGAAAGGTACTGCGCGACCTCGGGATCGTTGCTCAGTTGAACTGCCAGAGGCAGCAGACCGCGCTCGTCTGTGACCACGCCAGCGAACGTTTTGCCCCAGACTTTTTTCGCGTTGCGCTGCACCATCTTATAAGCCTCCTGCCGGCCCACGCCCTTATCGATCAGGGCCAGCAGGATACGCTGGGAGAAGACCAGTCCACCAGTCATGTTGAGGTTTGCCAGCATGCGCTCTTTGCTGACTTCCAGGCCGCTGATCACGTTGGTGAAGATGTGGAGCATGTAGTGCAGCAGCGTGCAACCATCGGGGAAGATAATGCGCTCGGTTGAGGAATGGCTGATGTCGCGCTCGTGCCAGAGGGCTACGTTTTCCAGCGCAGTTGTAGTGAAGCCGCGCAGGATGCGAGCCAGGCCGCAGATGCGCTCGCAGAGTTCCGGGTTGCGCTTGTGTGGCATGGCGGACGAACCTTGCTGGCCAGACCCGAAAGGCTCGAAGGCCTCGCTCAATTCCGTGCGCTGGAGATGGCGGATCTCCTGGGCCATCTTCTCCAGCGAGCTGCCGATCAGGGCCAGGGTGGTCATAAAGTGCGCGTGGCGGTCGCGCTGGATGACCTGGTTGGAGATTAGGGCTACACCCAGGCCGAGTTGGGCACAGACATATTCCTCGATCTGTGGGGGCACCGTGGCGTGGGTGCCGACTGCGCCAGAGATGGCTCCCACGGCAATCTGCTCCAGCGCGTCCGTCAGACGATGCTGCTGGCGGCGCAGTTCATCGGTCCACATCGCCAGCTTGAGGCCGAACGTCATGGGTTCGGCGTGAATACCATGGCTGCGCCCGGCCATCAGGGTATATTTATGTTCAACCGCCTGTTTTGCCACGGCGTCGATCAGTTCGGACAACTTTGCCTGGAGCAGCGCGCCCGCCTCTTTGATTTGCAGCGCCAGTGCTGTATCCAGCACATCGGAGGAGGTCAGGCCCAGGTGGATAAAACGGCCCTCCGGCCCCAACTGCTCCTGAATTGAGCGCAGGAACGAAATAATATCGTGGTGCGTCTCGCGCTCAATCTCCTGCATGCGCTCGGCGTTATACTTCGCCTGGCGAATCTTCTCAATAGCCTCCTGGGGAATCACGCCCTCGCGCGCCCAGGCCTCACATGCCTGGAGTTCAACGCGCAACCAGGTATCCGTCTTATGCGTGGCCGACCAGATAGCAGCCATCTCTGGTAGTGAATAACGTTCTATCATTGCTCTTTAGATAATTCCTTGGGTGTGTTACACTTCGTCCGGTGGAAAATTTTTCCTTGCTAAGTGTATCATATTCGGCTTGTAAAAAGGGAACAGTCTGATGCCGTTCAGGGCTTGTCAATTGCCTGCCATTCTCCACTCCCCCCTTTGTTTTAAGAGAGAGGGCAGGAAAAGGGCTACTGATGAAGCAGAAGC
>DASVMX010000119.1:0-4842 GCA_036384215.1 Ktedonobacteraceae bacterium
CCTGCTTCTCACCCGCTATGCGGCAACGGAGCTTGCTTTCGTTGTAGACCCATTTTGGTGAACAGTTTGGCAAAACGCGCCAAAATAGGCTACAATGCGCAAGGGAAACGACACCCTGGTATCGTTTGGAACGCAGAGCCCGGTCCCTTGCAAAAAAAGACCTTTTGTCCTACTTTATACGAAAAAGAGGAAATTCATGGCCAGCGATTGTTCATTTGATGTAGTATCCGAATATGATGAGCAGGAATTGGTGAATGCTCTCGATCAGACCCGGCGCGAGATTCAGACGCGCTACGATCTGAAGGACACCAAAACAGAGATTGCTCATGGCAAAGAGACGATTACAATCCTGACGGATAGCGAAATGTCCTTGAAGAGTGTGCGCGATATTCTTGAGACCAAAGCGGTCAAACGCCAGCTTTCGTTGAAGATCTTCAAGTACGGCAAAGAGGAAGCTGCTTCTGCGGGCAAGGTGCGCCAGGAAGTCACGCTCCAGAAAGGGATTTCGCAGGAACTCGCCAAGGATATTAATAAACAGATCCGCGATAGCTTTCCCAAGGTCAAGCCGCAAATCCAGGGCGAGGCCATTCGCGTGACGGCGAAGAGCCGCGACGATCTACAGGCGGTCATCTCCTTTTTGAAGCAGAAAGACCTGCCAGTGGCTCTGCAGTTTACCAATTACCGCGGATAAGGCTGGAATGTCGCGGCGTTGCCCCATTCACAGGAGGTCAGGCTGGTGCTCCGTGTGATCAGATGTAACTCGATGGCACAGGGTCTGTGAATGGTACGTTTCAGGTACTTTAGTACCAAAAACCAGAAGTGATAGCTCAAATGGGCTAGATTTGTAGTAACCTAGTCTCTACTAGATAAAATTTTGCCCGCGCTGCAAAAGATGAGGAAGAAAGTCGTTCATGCCTGGGGACAAACGCATTTTCACGACAGCAATGAACGCCGCCGACCGCTACCACTGGGATAGCCAGTGGGTCCAGGCCGCGCAGGAATATCAAAAAGCGCTGGCAGAGTTCCCGGATGACGCGAAGGCGCGCAGTGGACTGGGCTTCTGCTATATGCAGATGAAACAGTGGCTGCCAGCCCTGGAAGAATACGAGCGGGTTCTGGCCAATGATCCCAGTAACGTGATTGTGCTGAGTAAGACAGCGGAACTCTTTGTTATTCTAAATCGGCGCGAAGAGGCGTACCGGGCATATCTGCACCTGGCGGACCTGTATTCACAGGCGGGGCAGGGCGCGCGCGCGGAAGCTGCCTGGCAGAAGACAGTCCAGTTGTCTCCTGGCAATCCCGAGCCACATGAGCGTCTCGCCGCGTACTACTTTAGTAAAAAAGATGTCGCGTTAATGATCCAGGAGCGGCTGGCGGCGGCTCAGGGCTATATTCAACGCGGCGATAGCCAGGCGGCCAGGGCGCAGTGTGAAGATGTGTTGCGCTTCGATGCCACCAACGCGCAGGCTCAGCGCTTGCTCACTCAGATCAGGGCGCTTATGCAGCGGGCTCAGGGTTCGCTCACCCAGGAGGGAGCCGCTCCCGGCACACCTGCCACGGATATGGTTATGTTGAACAATTCAAGCGGAGGTAATTCTAGCATCATGGGTAATATGGGTAGCGCGGGCAACTTTGGTGGAGGTCCGGCAATGACTGCGACAGGTATGGCCGGTGGTATGACCTCTGCCCCTCGTCAACGCATGTCAGCCTCTCAGGTCACAGGCGCGCTGAAACAGGCGCAAACCTTTCAGACCCAGGGTCGGTTTAACGATGCTATCGCCCTCTGCGAGCAGATCCTGGAGAGCGGCTTTGATCGACCTGACGCCCGTTATTTTCTGGGCTGGTTGTATCAAGAGCAGAGGCGCTGGGACGAGGCGATTCGCCAGTTCCAGACATTGTTAAACGATCCTGACTACGCTCTCTCTTGCTACTACGCGCTGGGGCAATGCTACCGCGCGCGTGGCGATTTACGTACAGCAACGATGCATTTCGATGAAGCGGTGGACCGGGTCAATCTGGACGCTCTGACGCTTGAGGAGTCGGATCAACTGGTGCAGTTGTGCCAGGAGTCCGCCGACGCCCATCGCCAGCTTGGCGAGCAGGAACAGGCGCTGACCGTCTATAACGCGCTGCTGGGCTTTTTGCGCAGCCGCGGTTGGAACGATAAGGTGGCGCAGGTGGAGTTTATGATGAAGCAGGCGCAGAATGTGCCGCAAACTCCGCCTCCAATGCAGCAGCCATCTCCTCAGCAGGGGAACGCGACGCGCGCGCTGCCACCTGAGATGCAAACAATGCAGATGGCGCCCAACCAGGGCATGCAGACTATGCAGATGCCACCCAACCAGGGTATGCAGATGCCGCCGAACCAGGATGGCGCGACGATGATCTTTAATCAGGGCGCGCCACAGATGCCCCAGGCGCCCGCGCAGCCACCAATGGCGCCCGCGGCCCAGGCGGCCCAGGCTATGCCAGCCAATCCGAACTCGTTGGGCGATTTGCCCGACTGGTTGACAGGTATTCTCAGCGACGCTGATAAAGCGCAGGCCGGGCAGCCGCCATCGGCTCCTCTGCCGCCCGCGCAGCCGACGATGATTGTGGGACAGCAGGCACCTGCCCCGGTAGCCCCCGTGGCGCCCGCTGCCCCAGATTGGCTGACTGGTGGCAATAGCGCTCCGGCGGCCCCGGCTCCCTCGCTCTCGAACGAAGCAACGATGATGATCGCGTCGGATCAGCTCGCCCAGGCAGCCGCGGCGATGGGTTATCCCGCGCCGGCGGTTCCTGCCGCTGTGCCTCCAGTGGCACCGCCCGCCGCGCCCGCGCCGGTTCTGTCCGTGGAGCAGATGAGCCCGATTTTGCAGACCCCCCCCGCGCCCGCGCCCAGAGCGTCCGCCGAGGCTCTGCTCAGTCAGATCGCCGGGTCGTCGCGCGATGAAATTCTGCTGAAACAGGTGGCCGATTCGGTCGTCGCCAGTACCGCCATGCTGCCGGAGAATATCCGCATGCAGGTGGTGCAGTCCATGCAGGATATCCAGCGCTATATCAATCATGGTCTGTTGACGCCCGCGACCGAGGAATGCCTGCGCGTGATAGATATGGCTCCGCAGTACCTGGATATTCACCAGGTGCTCTGCGAGATCTATGTGCGCCAGGGGAAGGTCGAGCAGGCAATTACCAAGTACGCCATTCTGATCGAGACCTACATGGCCAATGGGCGCGTCAATGACGCGGTTTCGACTTACCGGCGCATTCTCCAACTGGAGCCGAACAACCTGACCTATCGAGTGCGCCTGATCGGTCTGCTGGCCTCGCAGGGCGATAAAGAAGAACTGCTGCGCGAACGCACCCTGGCCGCCGAGTCCTATCTCAAACTGGGCTATATGGACCGTGCCCTGACCGAGCTGGAGCAGGCGTTACAGGAGAGTCCGACCAGCGTGCCAACTCGCCTGAACTACGCGCTGGCCCTGCAAAAGCTGGGCCGCGCCCAGCAGGCCACCGCCGAATATCAGCGCGTTTTGCAGGTCGATCCAACCAATCTGATCGCCCTGGTGCGCTGGCACGTGGCGATGATTACCGGCACCAATTCAACACGCGCGACGGCCCTGGAGGTCATGACCCGCGTGCGCTGGCAGTTGCGCGGCGAGGGTCTGAAAAACTATGATTTCGTGGCGCGCGAATACAGCCAGGCTGCGGAGACCTATCCCAATAACGCCGATGTGCGTTTCTCGCTGGGCCAGGTCCATCACCAGGGCGGTTACTTCGATCAGGCAATCGACGCCTACCAGATGGCGATGCGCGACAGCTCCTACGAGGTGTTGGCGCGTTGCAGCAGTGCTCAGTGCCTGCTGACGCAGGGCAAGCCCGAGGCGGCTATCCAGCAACTGGAACAGGCGTTGCAGGCCGTCCGCCGCTCCGGCAGCGCGGTCGATCCCTCGATCTGGGCCGCTCGTCCCCGCGAAGAAGGCGAGGAGCACCAGGCCCCCGAGGTGGAGATTTCCCTGCTGCTGGCCAGGGTCTACGGACGCGTCGGCAAACAAGAACAGATGCAGGCCATCCTGCGCCAGGTCAAACAGCAGACCTCCCACCAGGACGAAGTCTCTTCAGCCCTGGCGGAGATCTCAGCGCGGCGCGGCGATGTCACCGATGCCCTCTCCGAGTATGCCGACCTTGTGCAGCACTATCGCAGCAAACGCCAGGTCGACAACGCCCTGAGCGTGCTGAATGAGATGATCCGCATGGCTCCGCAGGATGCCCGCGCTCACGCCGAGCTTGGCGACATCTACATCAATCGCGGTATGATCGACGAGGGCATTGCGGAACTGCGCCTGCTGGCCGACATTCACCTGCGCCGTAATCAGTTGGAGCAGGCCAGCGAGACTCTGCGCCGCATCGGCAATGTCTACGCGGAAACGGGCAGCACCGAGGAAGCGTTTATGAACCTGCGCCGCGCCGTCGAGCTTGATCCCACCAATATGGACCTGCTACGCGAGGTCGTTGGCTACTGCTACCAGCTCGAACGGCCCGCGGAAGCCAATATCTACCAGGAGAAAATCGCGCGCTACTACTTTGACACCCACCAGGTCAAAGAAGCCGTCGCGGCTCTCCAGCAGCTCATCGCGCTGGACCGCAACAACTTCGACGCCTACGACATGCTCGGTCAGACCTATCAATCGGTTGGCGAATACGAGCAGGCCAGCCGCGTCTACAAAAACCTGGGCAAAGTCAATCCCGGCAGCTCCGTCGCCCGCGAGCGCCTGGCCCTCCTGCAAGAACTGCGCACCCGCAGCGCATAATCCCAGGAGGCAGAGTGCAGAAGCGAGCATGAAAGGGGCAAATCTGGACGGT
>DASVMX010000120.1:0-10058 GCA_036384215.1 Ktedonobacteraceae bacterium
CTGAACCAGTTCCAAACGCTTGTAGAACGCGCCCAGCAGGACTCGAACCTGCGGCCAACGGTTTAGAAGACCGTTGCTCTATCCACTGAGCTATGGGCGCTCGTTTGCGCAATTCCGCGATGGAATGTTCGCCCTCTATCATATCAATTTCCCTTGCGATTCGTCAAGCATTTTGCCATTACCAGCAGAAAATAGTCCTGTAACCTGTTTTGACTGAAAAAGGAGGCGAAAGCAGGCCGGTCAGGCTTTTTTCAGAGGCGGGCCGGGGCGGCGCTAGCGCGGGAACTTTTGCTTGAGTTCTATCGTCAATAGCCATGAATATCCTGTATGGATACAAATAGCGAGGTGTGAAGGTATCCGAGGGCAAGGGCGTATATATAAGGAAGCACGCTAAAAGACAAGGAGGCAGCATTATGTGGCAAAAATCGAAAAAGCGACATTTCAATGGACGGCGTAAGAGGATTACCTCTATCTTAGCTGGATTGGGCCTGATTGGCTTGTTACTGGCTGGCTGTGGCGCGTCGTCGTCGGGGATGACGAGCGCACCATCAAACAGCAACTCGAATGGCAGCTTTAACAGGCAGCAGAAGAGTTCGGCAGCGTCGCAGCCGCAAGTTCAGTCCACGGCCTCGGCGCAGCAGCATGGCACTGGACAATACGGGCCGCAGTACCTGGTGAAGAATTTGCAGGTGACGATGGAGGTACTGAATCCGATGCTGTCAGCCAGCGATCTCCAGCAGTGGGTGGCGTTTACTGATCCGCAGTCTACCTCGGACGGAACGGATTATGAGAGCGCGGGGAATGGCCAGTACACGGTGACGCTGACTTTTCTGATCGATGTCGAGCACTATAACCAGGTGAAGGACTATTTGCGCGGCTATGCTGTGCAGAAAGGTCACACGCTGGATAGTCTGAAAGAGACGGTCCAGGATGTCACCAACGATTACGTTGATACCCAGTCTACCCTGGCCAACCTGCGCGCCGAACAGCAGCGCCTGCTGAGTTTTATGAACCAGGCTCAGAATGTGAATGACGCGGTCAGCATCGAGCAGCAGTTGACGCAGGTTGAAGGACAGATCAACCAGATCGAGGCGCATCTCAACGCGTTGAAAGGGCAGACAACCTTCTATCCCGTCACGGTAATTGTGCAGCCCGTGGGGTCAGCGCCACCACCACCGGCGCCGCCGAGCCCGTGGAGCGTCATCCCGGTCTGGCAGGGAGCGTGGTCGGGCGTTGGGGCGGTCTGGCAAGTGCTGGTCTCCATCCTGGTCTGGCTGTTCGCTTTCAGCGTTTATATTATTCCAGCAGGCATTCTGATCTGGCTGATCCGCCAGCGCCCCTGGCGTACGCGTGTTCTGCCGTCGCTCAGGCCAGTCCTGGCGTCCGCCAAACTACCGGCCAGAGCGATCCCGCCAGTCGCCGCCAGCCCCACTGTCGAGCTGACAGAGCCTCCCAGGCCGCTGGTATCCGTCCCGGAGGATACTGATCCAGCATAAAAATGCCCTGTGAATGTAGCGGCGCGTAAAGGGCGCCACTACATTCACAGGACCATTTGGCGCTGTTTTATGCTACCTCTTCGGCCTGTTTCACCGCGACGGGGTGTTTGATTATGTCCGCGGCTTTTTCCGCAATCATGATGGTGGGGGCGTTGGTGTTGCCGCCGACGACGTTGGGCATGATCGAGGCGTCGATGACGCGCAAGCCTTCGACCCCACGCACGCGCAGTTGGGTGTCGACCACGGCCAGGGGGTCACTGCCCATTTTGCACGTGCCAGCGGGATGATACAGAGTCTCGCCTGACTGACGCATGGCCTCGATCATTTCGCTGTCGCTCTTGTCCCACGTCAGCGGATCGCTTTCCGCGCCCAGGAAGCTGGCAAAGGCTCTGGTGTGCGCCAACTCGTGGGAGAGTTTGAGTCCGGCCAGCAGGGTCTGGATATCCTCTTCCTCCGCGAAGTAGTTGGCGTGGATCTGCGCATGTGCCAGCGGATCGCTGGAGCGCAGGCGCACGCGCCCGCGGCTCCTGGGATGGAGCAGGGTCGGCGCGATGGTGAAGCCGTGACCGGGCGCCGGCGTGGCGCCGTGATCCTTGAAGAAAACTGGCGCGAAGTGGAACTGGATGTCTGGCGCGGACAACTCCGAGCGCGTTTTCACAAAACCGCCAGCCTCCGCGATTGTTGAAGTGAATGGCCCTTTTCTGAAGAGCAGATACGCGAGCTGGTTGCCCAGCTTCTCAGCATCGAACAGGCTGACCGGCTTCGTCGAGAAGTACGCCGCGCCCGCTACCAGGTGGTCCTGCAAATTCTCGCCCACTCCTGGCAGATCGACAACAATATCGATGCCAACTGATTTAAGGTGTTCAGCGGGTCCGATGCCGGAGAGCATCAGAATCTGCGGAGAATTGATCGCGCCGCCGCAGACCAGAACCTCGCGGTTAGCGCGCACGGTTTCGGGTTGTCCATTGGCCGTGTAGACTACGCCAGTGGCCCGGCCATTTTCGATCAGCACGCGCGCGACCTGGGTTTGTGGGCGCACCGTCAGATTGGGCCTGCGCAGTGCCGGCTGCAAATACGCGTTGACCGTGCTCCAGCGCGCACCATTTTTCTGCGTGGTCTGGTAGATACCGGCCCCTTCATTGACCGCGCCATTGAAGTCATCGTTGGCGGGAATGCCCGACTCCACGCAGGCCTCGACAAAGGCGCGAGAGAGGGGGTTGACATAACGCAGGTCGGCCACATTCAGCGGACCGCCTACGCCGTGGTATTCACTGGGGCCGCGCTCCTGGTTTTCGGCTTTTTTGAAATAGGGAAGGACATCGGCATAGCCCCAGCCATCGTTGCCCGCGTTGCGCCAGCCGTCGTAATCCTGGCGATGGCCGCGCACGTAGAGCATGGCATTGATCGAGCTGGAGCCGCCCAGCACCTTGCCGCGCGGCCAGTACATCTGGCGATTGGCCATGGCCGGCTCGGCCTCGGTGTAGTATTCCCAGTCGCAGGCCGTTTTGAACAGCTTGGAGAACGCGGCGGGCACATGGATCTCCATCTGCTTATCGTCGCCGCCAGCTTCTAATAAAAGCACGCTCGTCTGTGGATCTTCGCTCAGGCGATTGGCCAGCACGCACCCTGCGGAGCCAGCTCCAACAATGATATAGTCGTACATAATCGCACACCTCTTCGTGAGTCTTGAGTACAATACTATACAGGGGGATTTTTAAGGACTACCAGGCAAGAGAGCAGTCTTTGTTCTCTAAGTATAAGCAATTCTCAGGCAGTATGCAATCACGGTTATCTCTGTTAAATAGAAAATCGATGAAATCGCTAAAAAACCTGTCCAAAAGACCTGCTTGTTTCTGTACTCTTGCACAATACAAAGCATCCTTTTTGTAATGTAGAGTAATTGCAATGAAATGAGCTGCATAACTCGAAAGGAAACAATAAGATGAGCCAAACATCTGCTATTGCCTTGATTACAGGAGCATCGCGTGGCCTGGGTTTAGCACTGGCCCGCCAACTGGCACAACAGAGCTGGCATCTGATAATTGATGCTCGCGGCGCTGAAGAGCTGGAAACGGCTCGCCTGGAGCTTATCCAATGGACGGATGTGGTAGCTATCGCGGGAGATGTAACCAGCAGCGAGCATAGAAAAGCCCTTGCGCAAATTGTTCGCAATGCGGGCAAACTTGATCTGCTGGTTAATAATGCCAGTATTCTTGGGCCTAGCCCGCAGCCTGCTCTGCTGGACTACCCTCTTGATGTGCTGGAACAGGTCTATCGTGCGAACACAATTGCTCCCCTGGCTGTCATTCAGGAGATGCGTCCTTACTTACAAGGTGGAGCATGCGTTATCAATATCACCAGCGACGCTGCGGTCGAGCAGTACGTCGGTTGGGGTGGCTATGGATCGAGCAAAGCCGCGCTGGAACAGCTTTCTAACATCCTGGCTGTCGAAAACGAGGCATGGCGGGTCTACTGGGTAGATCCCGGTGACATGCGCACTCAGATGCACCAGGAGGCCTTTCCAGGAGAAGATATTACGGATAGACCGCTGCCAGAGGTCAGCGTGCCCGGTCTCGTCAAACTCATCACAGGCGAATTACCCAGCGGGCGCTACGCGGCGCGGGCAATCTCGTGATTCATAGGTTCTAGCTCACAACGACGCGGTCGATGTCCGGGGCGCTGGCCGAGGGGTTGGAGATAAAAAGGGTGTTTGTGCCCGCGGTCAACTGGACGGTGATGGTCAGGGTCTGAACTTCATTCCAGTTGTTGTCATTCGCGCCGTGGAATGTGTAAGCCAGGGCCGGACCTCCGTTAATGCTGATACTGGCCGACCTATCTCCGCGACCATCGACAAAGTAAAAGGTGATTTTGTAAGCTGCGGTCTTTCCAGCCCTGATGCCGTTGAAGAGCAGTGTGCCACCCTGGCCCAGGCGTCCAACCTTTTTGCCGCCAGAGCAAGGAGGGCAGGAAAAAATCACCGCGCTGCCTCCCAGTGTATTTGCCGTTGACTCCGCTTCATAGCTAGTAGGAGGGATGGGCCTGGGAGTGGGCGTGGCCGTGGGGCGCACGGGCGTCGGGGTCGCGGTGGGCCGGGTCGCGACTGTAGGCCGCGTGGTCGGCGTGGCCGTGGGGGTGCTCTGACTGGTGGCTGTTGCCAGCGTGGTTGTGGGGGTATGCGAGGGAGAAGCCTGAGACGCCTCGATGTGGTGGAAAAGAGGTGAGTTTGAGAGCAGCGGGCTCGCGAACAGGCTGGCGAGCAGCGCGAAAGCAACACAGAGCGCGATCAGCATGACGCGGCGTTTTGAATTTCCGCGCAGAGAGGCCGGGGCAGCAGCCTGGCCGGGAATACGTATGGCAGGCCGCGGATCGCGTTTGCTCTCATCTTCAGTCTGGGGCGTTTGAACTGGCTTCTGCGTGCCATTTGTGGACAGCGGAGGGACGGCGGCATGTGGGCCGGACGTGGGTGGCGCGGTCACGTTCAAAGCGGGATCGGGAGTGCGCGTCTCAACCGCGGGCGGCTGGAAGTTTGGTGCTGGTGTGTGTGGAATGGGTGGTGTGGACAAGGGATGTTGCTCAACTCCGGCGAATAAAGCCTGCTCCACGCCGTTTGCATTCGCGTCTGGGCGTTTCCGGGTTTCCAGCGTGGCAGCGGATGCCGCTTGAACCTGCGGCATCTTGTACGTGTGGATCAGGGTACTCAGGGGTGGCGGAGCCAGCAGAGCTGCGAGAAAGGCCGTGACATCTGGATAGCGCTGTTCTGGCTGCTTCGCCAGGGCTTTCAGCAGCACAGGAGTGAGATGCTGGATATTCTCGCGCTGAGCCAGTGCCGGAGACACGGGCGACTCACTCGCGTGTTTGCGGGCCAGGGTTTCTACATCGCTGGCTTGAAAGACCGGCTGGCCTGTCAGCAGACGGTAGGCGAGGCAAGCCAGCGCGTACTGGTCGCTGAACGAGGTCACCATACCCTGAAATTGCTCAGGGGCCATATAACTGGCGCTCGCCAGCAGAGAGTCGCGCGCGCTTTGTTCGGCCTGCGCCAGTGCCTGAATGCGAAAATCTGCCAGCGCCGCCTCTCCATTGGGAAGAAAGAGCACATTCTCTGGCTTCACATCCGCGTGCACAAACTGTTGCAGGTGAGCAACATGCAGCGCTTCGCCGACGTGTTTGAGGATTGTCAGCGCTTCTTTTGTGGAGAGCAGCGCTGTTCTGGTCAGACGCTGTGCCAGAGAGCCGGCTTCCGCGTAGGGGTAAATCAGGTAGAACTGCTTTTCATCGATACCCGCATCTAGCAGAGGGAGAATATGGCGCTGGCTCAGTAGAGTCAGCCTGCGCGCTTCCAGCAGTGCCTGCTGCTGTGTGCCTACGAACTCTAGCGGCACCGCCTGGAGGATTTTCACCACGAGCTTTTGCTGATTATGAGCGCCGTGTTCAGCCAGATAGATGTGACTGAGCGGGCCGGTTCCTATGAACCGTAAAAGGCGGTAAGAACCAATAGTTGTTTTCTGATTTTGTGGGATGTCTCTCATATACCTGGCGCTTCCTTGACAAGAGTGTTCCAGGAAATATACTTACCGACCCCTGGGCAAGGCACCTTTTCTACCATGAAGAGGGGCATACACTCTTCTCACCCTTTCGCTTGAAGCAAAGGGGCGTCTGGCATTAGATAACGCGTACCCCGTGTCTGCACAATTTCCCTGGAATTGAGAAAGCAGCAATCTCCCAAATCCTTCGGGATCAGCTGCGTGATCAACCCGGATTTTCCAAAGTCTATCTTTTCCTGCTATGTATATCCTACAAACTTTCAGGAAAACTTGTCAATGTTTGCGCTTTTTTGGCCGCGATTTCAGGGCAGAATCAGGTGAAGGTCGCCGAATTCGTGCCAGAGGTAGCGTTTTTCGAGCGCTGCGGCGTAGGTGATTTCCAGGTGGGCACGCCCGGCCAGAGTTTCCAGCATGGCCAGGTGGGTCGAGAGCGGCTCGTGCAGGCCGGTGAGCAAACCATTGACGGCGCGAATGCCGCGCCGGGGCGTGATCACGATGCGGGTCCAGCCGGAGCCGGGGCGCGTCTGCCCGCTGGCGTCGGTTACGCTTTCCAGCGCGCGCACAACCGTTGTGCCAACGGCGATGACGCGCTGCCCCGCTGCGTGTGCCGCGTTAACCAGGCGCGCAGTGGGCGTGGGCACGTGATAATATTCCTCGTAAGGCGGTTCGTGACTTTCCAGGCTGGCTACCCCGGTGTGCAGGAGCAGCGGGGCAATCTGTACGCCGCGCGCGACCAGGCGAGTCAGCAGTTCCTGCGTAAAAGCGCGACCCGCGGACGGCATCTCTGCGCTGCCCGTTTCGGTTGCGTAGATCGTCTGGTAGTAGCTGAGCGGCCAGCCCTCTTTGACATAACTATAGCGAATAGGGGAGCCGTGGAGCTCCAGGTAAGGGTGCAACGGCGCGGGCAGATCCAGGCTGGCCACCCAGAGACGCGGCAGCACCTGACCAGGCACGTAGGGCTTGTGGAAGGTCACGCGCCCGCCCGCGGGCAGAGTCAGCGTCTCGCCTGATTTCACCTCGTAAAACGGCCTGGTCGTTTTCTCCTGTTCACTGAGAAAGGCGCGCAGTTCGACCACCCAGTTGTCCGTGGGCAGATGGGTCGAGAGATGGAGTTCAAACACCTGCCCATCGTCCCTGCGAGCTGGCAACGCGGCATTCAGCGTTCCGCTGGTATTAATCACCAGCACATCGCCAGGTTCCAGAAAATCCCCTAGCTGGCGAAAGCTGGTATGCGTCACCTCATTTGTAGCGATGCGCGAGACCATCAAGCGCACCTCATCCCGCGCCAGTCCGCGCGCCTCCGGCGGTTCGCTGGCCTCTAATTCCGGCGCAAGAGCAAAATTTAATAAAGGGAGCCCAGGCAGCCCCTCGTTATAATCTGTTGATAAAAGGATTGGTATCTGTTTCATATACCCACTCGTCCTTGTTCATTGTTCGCGTGCGAGTCTGATTGCTACATGTACTGTAGCGCGTTGGAGGGCGGGGTACATTGGGCGAGAGGACAGTTCGGGGCTGTACAAAAGAACAGAGAAGGGCACCGGATATGGCGCGTCCGGTGTGCTCCCTGATTTTTGGCGTTTGCCAGATTTTGCTGTATAATTGACAGGCAGGCTGATCGGGCAGAACTGGCATTTCGCGCGGGTTTGCGGGAAAGGAAGAATGCCAGAGGAGTGGCCGGACCATAAGGCTTGTAGGGTGAGCTATGATGTGATACTATAGTTGCACTTGCTAAACAAAAAAACCAGACACGGTAAATGTAGGTAATCGCAACTATTGGCACATGCTCATCTCAGGACGTAAGCGGCACGTGCCAGGAGCCTCTTTTTGCTGAGTAATATTACAGGAGAAAGAGATAAGGAATGGGGGAGTAGACGGTAGTGGTAGAGAAGAATCGAGGAAGCTGAAGGCCTATGGAACAACTCGCTCTATTAAACATCATACGCACCGAGACGGCATATCGTTTTCGTCTGGATCTTCCTGAGAGCGGGCATACCCAGGTCTTGCCCGGCCAGGCAGTGCAGGAGTACACGGCTGAGGTTACTCCTGAGATGAGCGAGCGGTTGCGGCGCCTTTTGCAGGCCGCGAACCAGCAAATGCAGCAGGCGGTGGATCTCAAGGTGCAGAGGCGGGGGGGCGCGAGCGACGCGCTGCTGGCTCTGGGACGCTATTTATTTGACAATCTTTTACCTCCTGCGCTCCAGGAGCAGTTGCGCCAACTGGACGCACCGTTGCTGGTGAGTTCGGATACGCCAGATATCCCCTGGGAACTGCTCTACGATAATAAATCCGTGCCGGGGCGCTTCCTCTGCCAGCATATCAGCCTGGGCCGCCAGGTGACACCGGGCAGGGGGCTGCACCGTTTTATCAGCGATCGCATGAGCGAGCCTTCCTCGCTTTTGAAAACGCGTAAGCTGGGGCGGCGCGATGGGCAGGGGTTGAATGTGATGTTTCTGGTGAACCCGACGAATGATCGTCCCCAGGCGGAGGGCGAGGTGGCGGCTCTGTCGACGACCTTGCCGGAGTCGGTTTCGCGCATTATCCTCTGTCGCCAGCAGGCCAATCAGCTTGAGATGCGCATGCGCATGAATTCCGAGCAGCCGCAGATTATCCACTATGCTGGTCCGCTGCCGCAGATTAATTCGATGGGCGACGCGATGTTGAGCCTGGCGGGGAATTCGCGCCTGGATGGCAGCGCGGCGACGCAGTTCTTTCAGGGTCTGCCCCGGCGCCCGCTGGTCTTTTTGAGTTATTACGATGGTGACCAGGCGGGGACGCTAACTGCGGAGGAGACGGAAGGGCTGGCGGCCTCGCTGCTGGCTTCAGGCGCAGGCGCGGTGGTGGCGATGCGCTGGCCGGTGGATCACCAGCGGGCGTGCGAGTTTATTGTGCTTTTCTACCAGGAGATTGCCGATGGCGTGCCGCCTGGCGAGGCGCTGCGGCGGGCACGCGTGACACTGGCGCAGCGCCGCCTGGAGGATGTCTCGTGGGCGTCGTATGTGCTGTTTGGCGACCCCAGCGTGCCGCTGACCAGCGGGGTGGTGGGCTCGCGCGAGCAGCCGTTGGACGTGTCCTTCGATGCATTTAATGACGAGCCGTTGATTCAGCCAATGTTTCCCACCTCGAATACGCTGGACCGGCGCTTCCTGCAGGAGGTGCTCAGCCTGGCCCTGGTTGAGGCCCGGCGTATGCACAAGGATTACCTGGGCACGCCGCACCTGTTTATCGCGCTGACCAAGCTCGATGGCGGCTGCACTCAGGATGCACTGCGCACGCTGAACTTCTCGCCCAAGCAGGTGCGCGATGTGATTCGCCTGGCGCTGGGTTCGGGCAAAGCCACCAGCGATACGCCGATCCTGCCCACGCGGCGCTGTAAAGAGATTTTGCAGAACGCGGAACGCAATGCTCTCAAGGCGGGTTCTGCCTCGGTGGATGAGCGCGCAATCGCGCAGGCGGTGCTGGGAGAGCGCGATGGCGTGACCTATGAACTGCTGACCAAGATGGGCATCAACCCGGCGAACCTGATTGAACTTTTACTTTCAAGCAACGCGCGAGCACTTCTGGAACTGGTGCCCTCGGTGAGTGCCAGCTCCCCATCAGCTCAGGTAGAGCTGCCCGTGGGGATTAGCCCCGATCTGGGACCCAAGGGCAGCAATTCGGTGTTGGAACGGCTGGGACGCGATTTGACCCGGCAGGCCAGCATGCATCAGCTACCGCCGTTAATCGGGCGCGAAAAAGAGATGCGCCAGTTGATCCAGACACTGATGCTCAAGGATCGCAATAATCCCATTCTGCTCGGCGATTCGGGGGTCGGCAAGACCACGATTGTCGCAGGGCTGGCCCAGCGGATCGCGGACGGCAAAGTGCCGCCTGAACTGCGCGGCAAACGCCTGATCGAACTCTCCGCCAGTTCGCTGGTGGCCGGCACGAAGTATCGCGGCGAATTTGAAGAGCGCCTGCTCAAGGTCCTGGAAGAGGCCGAGGGCGGCGGCGATATCATTCTCTTTATTGACGAGATGCACCT
>DASVMX010000121.1:0-10666 GCA_036384215.1 Ktedonobacteraceae bacterium
AGGTTGCGCTCTCCTTTGCACAAGAGCGGCTGTGGTTCCTCAACCAGTTGGAACCGGCCAACCCCTCCTACAACATGTCCGGCGGCGTCCGCTTCCAGGGCCTGCTCAGCCTGCCCGCCCTCTGGCAGAGCCTGGAGCAGATCGTCCACCGCCACGAAGTGCTGCGCACCACCTTCCCCTCCCTGCAGGGCCGACCCGTCCAACGCCTCCATCCGACGCTGCCTCCCGATCTGCTGCTGGTCGACCTGAGCGCACTCCCGCTGGAGCAGCAAGACGCGCAGGCCCGGCAACTGGCCAGCGACGAGGCCCTGACTCTCTTCGACCTGGCACGCGGGCCACTGCTGCGGGCCCGACTCCTGCGCCACGATCGACAGACCCATCTCCTGCTCTTGAGCCTCCATCACATCAGCTTCGATGCCTGGTCCCTCCAGGTGCTCTGGCGCGAACTCTCCCTCCTCTATGCCTGCTCCCTGACCGTCACTCCCTCCCCCCTGCCCCCACTGCCCATCCAGTATGCCGATTACGCTCTCTGGCAACGGGAGTCCTTGCGCGGAGAACGGCTGACTCACCAGCTCTCTTACTGGCAAACCCGCCTGGCGGGAGCCCCCGACGTGCTTCCCCTGCCCACCGACCACCCCCGTCCCGCCAGGCAAACCTTCCGCGGAGCTCAGCACGCCTTCAGCTTGCCCACCTCCCTGCGCGACCGCCTGGCTGCCCTCAGCCGGCAGGAAGGCGCCACCCTGTTCATGACCCTGCTGGCCGCCTGGCAGACCTTGCTCTGGCGCTACAGCGGGCAGGACGATCTCCTGGTCGGGACCCCGGTGGCCAATCGGACCCACGAGCCACTGGAAGGACTCATCGGCTGCTTCCTCAACACCCTGGTGCTGCGCACCGATCTCTCGGGCGATCCCAGTTTCCGCGCCTTGTTAGGGCGAGTGCGCGAGATGGCACTGGAGGCCTATGCTCACCAGGAGGTGCCTTTCGAGCAGGTGGTCGAGGCCGTGCAGCCAGCGCGCGACCTGAGCCATTCCCCGCTGTTCCAGGTGATGTTCGTGTTGCAGAAATCGCCCGAAGAGATCCTGGAGTTCCCCGGACTCACGCCGCGGCCTCTGGCATGGGAGCCAGCAACGGCCAAGTTCGAGGTGACGCTCTCGCTGCAAGAGAGGGAGCACGGGCTGGAAGGAGTGGTGGAGTACAATCGCGATCTGTTTGAGCCAGCCCGTATGACCCGCATGGCTGAGCATTTTCGGACGCTGCTGGAAGGCATCGTGAGCCGCCCCGAACAGCCCATCTCCCGCTTGCCGCTGCTAACCGCGCCGGAGCGAGAGCACCTCTTGCACACCTGGAATGCCACCGGGGCCGATGATGCCCGGGGTCGCTGCCTGCATGAGCTCTTTGAGGAGCAGGTGGTGCGCTCGCCAGAAGCCATCGCTGTGGTTTTCAATGAGCACCTGCTGACCTATCAGGAGTTAGATCGGCGCGCTAATCAATTAGCCCACTACCTGCAAAAAGCCGGCGTTGGGCCAGAGGTGCCTGTGTGCATCTGTCTGGAGCGTTCATTTGAACTGCTTATCGGGCTACTGGGCACGCTGAAGGCGGGCGGGGCGTATGTCCCGCTTGATCCGAGCTATCCCCTGGAACGCCTGGCATTTATGCTGGTCGATGCCCGTGCCCCCGTTTTGCTTACTCAGAGTGAAATGCATACCAGATTGTCTGAGCAGACAACCCGATCCATTTTCCTGGACACTGACTGGGAGATCATCGCTCAGGAAAATGAGGAGAAGCCGGTGAGCAGTGTCCAGGGAAAGAACCTGGCGTATGTAATTTATACCTCCGGCTCTACAGGCACACCCAAAGGAGTAATGGTTTCTCACCATTCCATTTGCAATCATATGCTCTGGATACGCTCTCACTTGCCTTTTACTGCAAACGACCGAATGATCCAGAAAGCCTCGGTAAGCTTCGATGGTCATACCTGGGAATTCTATGCTCCGCTGCAGGTAGGTGCGCAGGTCATCATGGCTCAACCAGGTGAACACCAGGATAGCAGATACCTTGTTGAAACAATTGTCTCTCAGAGTATTACTATTTTGAAAGTAGTTCCATCCTTCCTCCAGATTCTTTTGAATGAGCCAGGCTGGGAGAACTGCCGAACCTTGCGGTATATCTACTGCGGAGGGGAGGAACTACCAGAGACTTTGCAGCGACGCTTCTTTACTCACCTGAATGCCCACTTATACAATCTCTATGGTCCAACAGAAGCCAGCGTGTGTACCCTCTTCTGGCATTGTAAGCCAGAAAGCGCCGGAGGGAAAATCCCGATAGGTCGTCCGATAGCCAATACGCAGATCTACGTGCTGGATCAACAGATGCAGCCCGTGCCTGTGGGAATTATTGGGGAGCTCTATATTGGAGGAGATCCCCTGGCCCGAGGGTATTTAAAACGAGCAGACCTGACGGCGGAGCGGTTTTTACCCGACCCTTTCAGCCCCAAACAGGGGATGCGTCTCTATCAGACGGGAGATCTGGTACGCTATCGGGCGGATGGAAGTATCGAGTATGTAGGGAGAAGAGACAACCAGATAAAGATTCGAGGATTTCGTATCGAGCCAGGAGAGATCGAAGCATTGCTTAGCCAGCATCCAGCCATCCAGGAAGTGGTGGTGACTCAAGAAAAGGTGGCAGAAGACAAGCGATTGGTAGCTTATATAGTCTCACACCGCGAGCAACCTCTCACAACCAGCAAACTGCGGAGGTACTTGCAGGAGAAACTGCCCGACTATATGCTTCCCACTGCCTTCGTGCATCTGAAAGATTTGCCGTTCTCCCCCAACGGCAAGCTGGATCGACGAGCACTCCCTCTGCTGAATACCATTGAACTCAAGCGGGAAGAAGCTTTTATGGCGCCACGTAGTCCAATGGAAGAGGTACTGGCAATTCTCTGGGCCAGAGTTCTAGGAATTGCACGCGTCAGCATCCACGATAACTTCTTTGAGCTGGGAGGCCATTCGCTGCTCGCTACCCAGGTGATCGCACGACTACGCGATGTCTTACGCTTGGAGATCCCCTTGCGCCTCCTCTTTGAGGCCCCAACAATCGCCGGACTGGCACGGCGTATCGAGCACCTCTCTTCAAACGAACTGGAGCTATCTGCCCCGTCCCTGGTACCATTGCCTCGCGAGGGAGATCTGCCCCTCTCCTTTTCCCAGCAGCGGCTCTGGTTCCTTGACCAGTTCGAGCCTGGCAGCCCGCTCTATAATATTCCTGCGGCAATGCGCTTGCGAGGAGCGCTCGACGCAACAGCACTGGAGCAAAGCTTGAATGAGATCGTGCGGCGGCATGAAGCCTTGCGCACCGCCTTCCCCATTGTTCTGGGAAAAGCGGTGCAACACATCAGCCCAACCCTGAACATACAGATATCAGTTACTGACATGACAACGCTATCAAAGGATCAGTGTGAGACACTGGTCCAGCGACTAGCGCGGGCGGAAGCTGCGTCTTCTTTCGATCTTACCCGGGGACCGCTGCTGCGTGCACATCTGCTACGCCTGGAGCGTGAAGAGCATGTATTCCTGCTATCAATGCATCACATCATCTCTGACGGTTGGTCACTCAGTGTGCTCCTTTACGAGTTTTTTGCGCTCTACGACGCCATTGTGAAAGGGAAACCCTCGCCACTGCCGCTTTTGCCTCTCCAGTACGCTGATTATACACTCTGGCAAAGAAACTGGCTGCAAGCAGAGGCGCTTCAAGCGCATTTGAGCTACTGGCAAGAGCACCTGGCTGGAGCACCCGCTACTTTAGCATTACCAACTGACAGGCCGCGGCCGCCTGTACAGACCTTTCAGGGGACCCAGCACCTCTTCTTCCTCCCGTGTGGACTCTCAGAAGCGCTGGTGGAACTGGCCCGGCAGGAAGGGGTCACCCTGTTCATGCTCTTATTGGCTGCCTTTGCTACCCTCCTCTCGCGCTCCAGTGGGCAGGAAGATCTTGTCATTGGCACCCCCATAGCCAACAGACGCCAGAGCGAGTTAGAAGGCCTCATAGGTCTCTTCATTAATACCTTGACGCTACGCTGCGATCTGTCAGGCAATCCCAGTTTCCATGCCTTCTTAAGGTGTGTGCGTGAAGTTTGCCTGGATGCCTATGCTCACCAGGACCTGCCTTTCGAGCAACTGGTCGAAGCCCTTCAGCCACAGCGAGATCTGAGCCATACCCCGCTCTTCCAGGTAATGTTCACCTTGCAGAACGCTCCCGGCGAGGTCATCGATCTGCCCGGGCTGAGTCTGCATCCTCTGGTAGTTGAGTCTACCACGGCCAAGTTTGACCTGGAACTGACAGTGCAGGAGACGACGCAGGGCCTGCGGGCGGTTCTGGCCTACAACACCGACCTGTTTGAGTCAACTACCATCACTCGCATGGCCCGGCAGTGGCAAACTCTGCTCGAAGGCATCGTAATTGATCCAGAACAAACCATTTCCCGCTTGCCGCTGCTGACTGTGGCCGAAAAGCAGCAAATCCTCTTTGACTGGAATGCCACGCAGGCACCCTATCCTCAAAATCAATGCCTGTCCAGGCTCTTTGAAACCCAGGTCGAGCAAACCCCCGAAGCTATTGCGCTTGTCTCTGAGGATGAGCAGTTTACCTATCAAGAGTTAAACCGGCGCGCCAATCAACAGGCACATCATCTGCGCTCACTTGGGATCGGGCCAGAGGTCCTCATCGCAGTGCTGGATCAGCGCGGCAGCCAGTTCTTGATCGCCATGCTCGCAATCCTCAAGGCAGGTGGCAGCTATCTACCCCTTGACCCGCTTTCTCCTGCTCCACGCCTGCGTTCCCTGCTCGAACAGAGCGCCTGCGGCTTTGTCCTGGTTGCGCCAGCGCTGGTAACAACCCTTTCCGAAGCCTTGCAGGATATGCCGCCAGGCACACGTCCGCAGGTCATATGCCTGGAGGAAGCGTCTGCTGAGAAGAATTTATCTGTCTACCCAAGGCCACAACAGCTCGTCTATGTCATCTATACCTCTGGCTCGACTGGATTCCCCAAAGGAGCGATGATCGAAGAGCGTGGCATGCTTAATCACCTGTTTGCCATGATCCGCGCCCTCCACCTGACGGCGGCGGATACCGTAGCGCAAACTGCCTCACAATGCTTTGACATCTCGGTCTGGCAGTTCCTGGCAGCGCTGCTGGTCGGAGGGCGCACCCAGATCTTTCAGGACGAGGTGAGCCACGATCCCACGCGCCTCTTGACCCAGGTCGAGCGCTATGGGATCTCGATCCTGGAAGTCGTTCCTACGCTGTTAGCCGAAATGCTCGCAGCAGAGGTAGATGGGAAGGCGGTGCGACCCCTGCTCAGGCCTCTTCGCTGGCTGATCCCCACCGGAGAGGCTTTGCCGCCAGTCTTGTGCCGCAGATGGTTAGAGGTCTATCCTCATATTCCCTTGCTCAATGCCTATGGCCCGGCAGAATGCTCTGACGATGTGAGCTTCTTCCCGCTTACACAGCCGCTGCCGGAGACGGTTGGGCATATCCCCATTGGCCGTCCCATCGAGAACACACGGCTTTATGTGCTAGATCGAGAGTTGAACCCGCAGCCCATTGGCGTAACGGGAGAACTCTACGTCGGAGGGGTGGGGGTAGGTCGAGGCTACCTGGGGGATGCAGCACGTACCGTAGAGGCGTTTCTGGCTGATCCATTCAGTGATGAACCGGGCATGCGCCTCTACAAAACGGGAGATCTGGCTCGCTACCTGCCCGATGGGAATCTCGAATTCCTGGGGCGCAGCGATCAGCAAATCAAACTGCGAGGATTTCGTATTGAACCAGGAGAGATCGAGGTGATACTACAAGGGCACCCGGCAGTGCAGACCTGCGCTGTAGTGCTGCAGGAAGACCAGGAACAACAGAAATGCCTGGTCGGCTATGTGGTGGCCGAGCAGCTTCCACTCCAGATGAGTGAACTACGCAACTGGCTCTCCCGGCACTTGCCCGACTACATGCTTCCCTCGCTGCTGGTACCGCTGGATCAGCTCCCGCTCCTCCCCAATGGGAAAGTGGATCGCCGCGCGCTACAGGCACTGAGACCAGATTCAAGCGCACAAGAAGAAGGGTATGTGGCCCCTCGCAGTCCCCTGGAAGAGATCGTAGCACACATCTGGAGAGAAGTGCTTCGAAGAGAGCGGGTTGGAGCCCATGACCATTTCTTTGCCCTGGGAGGGCATTCCCTGCTTGCTACCCAAGTTATTGCCCGCTTACGTGATGTGCTACACAGAGAAGTTCCCTTACGAACTCTCTTTGAGGCGCCAATCCTTGCCGAGCTGGCTCAGTGTCTGGAGAATCTCTCCTCAGATAAACCAGCTTTCTTCACTCCTCTCCTTGAGTCCGTTCCACATGTGGGGAACCCACCGCTTTCTTTTGCTCAACAGCGCCTCTGGTTCCTCGATCAACTAGAACCTGCGAACTGCGCTTATCTCATTCCAATGGTACTTCGTCTCAGGGGTAAACTAGACATCGCTAGCTTGCAGCAGAGCCTCAACGAGCTTGTGCACCGGCATGAAGCCTTGCGTACGACCTTCGAGGCTCCTGCAGGTAAGCCTGTTCAAGTGATTGCGCCCTACTTGCTCATCCGGTTGCCGCTGGTCGATCTATCTCACCTGTCTGTACCCCAGCAAAACGAGCAGATTCGGCGCCTGGCTGGAGAAGAGAGCACTCGGCCATTCAACCTGGCTCAAGGACCGTTACTGCGCTTCTTCTTGCTACGACAGCAGCAGGAAGAGCATGTGCTGTTTTTGACCATGCATCACATTATCACTGATGGCTGGTCGCAAGGAGTGTTACTTAGCGAACTCTCGAGTCTTTATCGAGCCTTTGTACTGGGACAACCTTCTCCCTTACAGCCATTACCCGTGCAGTATGCTGATTATACGCTCTGGCAAAGAGATTGGCTACAAGGCGAGGTACTTCAGGCACATCTGGCCTATTGGCAGCAACAATTGGCAGCAGCGCCCACTGCCTTAGTCTTGCCCACCTACCAGCCTCGACCACCCGTACAAACTTTTCGGGGTGACCGCCATTTTTTCATCCTCTCACAGGACCTCTCTGCAGCGTTGGTGGACCTGAGTCGGAAGGAAGGGGTGACGCTGTTTATGACCCTTCTGGCCGCCTTTGCCACCCTCCTCTCACGCTCCAGTGGGCAGGAAGATCTGCTGGTAGGCACGCCGATTGCCAATCGGACACAAAGTAAGATAGAGAAACTGATTGGCTTCTTTGTCAACACGCTGGTCTTGCGGATTGATCTATCGGACAACCCGAGTTTCCGATCCCTGATAGGACACATACGTGAGGTGACCCTGCAGGCCTATGCCCATCAGGACCTGCCGTTCGAGATGCTGGTGGAACGGTTGCAGCCAGAGCGGGACCTGAGTCGGAACCCCCTGTTCCAGGTGATGTTTGAACTGCAGAACGGACTGCTGTCCACACTAGAACTCCCCGACCTGGATGTACGCCTGCTGGCAGGAGAAACAAAAGTGGCCCAGTTTGATCTTACCCTGTCTCTGGTAGTTACTGAGCAAGATATAAGAGGAGTACTGGCATATAACTCTGACCTGTTCGAGGTTGCCACTATCAGCCGCATGGTGGAGCACTACCAGGTACTGCTGCAGAGGATCGTTGCTGATGTAGATCGGCGTATCTCGGATATACCGTTTCTGACGGAGGACGAAAAGCGCCTGATGCTCACTGAGTGGAATGCCAGCCGCGCGGACTATCCTGAGAACCAGTCTTTCCCAGAAATCTTTGAGGCTCAGGTCCAGCGCACGCCCGACGCGATCGCGGTAGTCTTTGAACAAGAGCAGCTCACTTATCGAGAGCTAAACCGGCAAGCCAATCACATAGCGTCTCAGTTGCGCACGCTTGGGGTCAGGCCAGAGTCACTCATTGCAGTGCTGGATCAACGCGGAAGCAATTTGCTGATCGCTATGTTAGCAATCTTCAAAGCAGGTGGATGTTATCTGCCTCTTGATCCATTTCACCCAACCACCCGACTTCGCTATTTGCTTGAATCCAGCCGCTGCGATCTGGTACTGGTAATGCCAGAGTTTGCCTCAAAACTTTTTGAAGTGCTTATGAGCATGCCTGCGAGCGCTCATCCACGCATTTTGCCCCTGGATAAACTCCTCCAGCAAGCGCACGACAAGGGGAACTTGCCTGTCCGCCAGGCACCTCAGCAGCTTGCCTACGTCATCTACACTTCAGGCTCAACTGGCCTGCCCAAAGGAGCGATGATCGAAGAGCGTGGCATGCTTAATCATCTGCTGACCATGGTCAACTTCCTGCACTTAACAGCAGCCGATACCGTGGCGCAAACTGCCTCACAATGCTTTGACATCTCGGTCTGGCAGTTCCTGGCGGCGCTGCTGGTCGGAGGGCGCATCCAGGTCTTCTCCGATGAGCTTATGCGCGACCCCCTACGGCTTTTGGCTCAGATTGAGCGCTACGGAGTCTCGATCCTGGAAATCGTTCCTACGCTGTTAGCAGGAATGCTTGAAGTAAGCACAACTGAGGACGCTCCGTCTCTGCCTCTCAAGGGGCTACGCTGGCTGATCCCCACCGGAGAGGCTTTGCCGCCAGTCCTGTGCCGTAGATGGCTGAAATGCTATCCAGGTATCCCGCTGCTCAATGCCTATGGCCCGGCAGAATGCTCTGACGATGTGAGCTTCTTCCCGCTTACACAGCCGCTGCCGGAGACGGTTGGGCATATCCCCATTGGTCGTCCCGTGCAAAATATGCGCCTCTATGTGCTGGACCGCAAGCTGAACCTGCAGCCCATTGGCGTAGCGGGAGAACTCTACGTCGGAGGGGTGGGGGTAGGTCGAGGCTATCTGGGGGATGCAGCACGTACCGCAGAGGCGTTTCTGGCTGATCCGTTCAGTGATGAACCGGGCATGCGCCTCTACAAAACGGGAGATCTGGCTCGCTACCTGCCCGATGGGAATCTCGAATTCCTGGGGCGCAGCGATCACCAGGTAAAAGTGCGGGGGTATCGCATCGAGCCAGGGGAGGTTGAAATCGCGTTAGGTCAGCATCCAGATGTGCAGGAGGTGGTCGTTGTAGCTCGTGAGGATATCTCTGGTGAGAAACGGCTGGTGGCCTACCTGGTCATGCAGCAGACGAAGATATCCACCAGGCACGATTTATACAATCACTTGAAAGAACGGTTGCCCGGCTATATGATCCCAACTGCTTTTGTCGAGCTAGAAGCCCTGCCTTTGACACCCAACGGGAAGATAGATCGCGCCGCGCTGCCACCGCTAGAGGGACTTGATCCTGGAGGACAAGCCAGTTATGTTGCTCCCCGCACTTCACTAGAGCAGGCTATTGCAATTATCTGGCAAGCAGTTTTGCATCTAGAGCGCGTAGGAGTCAATGACAACTTCTTTGATCTTGGAGGTCACTCCTTACTCCTTGTCCAGGTTCAAACGGGCCTGCAAGCGGTGTCTGATGAGCGACTCTCTATTATTGATCTGTTTCAGTATCCCACGATCAGTGCTCTGGCGCGATATATCCAGAAAGACCGGGGGCGCGTCACTTTTTTGCAAAGAGGTATCCAGACAGGAACGAAGGCGGGAGGATGAGAAAAAGAATAAGGGCACCTCCCATATCTTGCGTCCGCGTTTGCCCATCTATGGTCCAGCAGTGCAAGAGGCGCTCTTTCTGGCCTGGCGAACGATCCAGTATCCCTGTGCCCAGCGTCTGGTTCCCTTTTTGCCCAAGCTGATTCCTGTGCTGGAGCGAGATGGACACCTCCAGATTGGCGAGGAACAGCGCCGTCAATTGCTGGCGATGAGTGTGAGGACCGCCGAGCGGCTGCTGAGCACCCGGCGCCGTCCCACTCCTCATGGGTTCTCGACCACGAAACCAGGAATGCTGCTCAAGCATCAGATCCCGATTCGCACGTTTGCCCAGTGGGACGATCATCGGCCAGGCTTTTTGGAAGCGGATCTGGTCGCGCATTGTGGCGGCAACGTGTTTGGCGGCTATCTCTACACCTTGACGCTCACCGACATCGCGACGGGCTGGACGGAATGTGTTCCCGTGCTCAACAAGATATCTCAAGGAGCCAGCGCAGGTCAGAAAAGGTACCCAGCTTTCGGCCTCCTTCATGCTTCTACCCGTCCTCTTCAATACATCGAAGGCTTGCAACTCGACTTGAGAGAGCGTATGCTACAGGCACCATTCTCGCGTGGAACATCAGGCGTGCTTTGTCTTTCGTCTTTCTCAGGGAAAGATTGGAATTCACCACTGCGGCAGCGCGAACGCGTCTCGACTTCGCCTCAGCAGTGGTGAAAGGAGAATAACGATGGGTAGAACCAACGACGGTCTGTCGTCCTGGCAGGCTGAAGCTGACGGCATCGATTTGTTAGAGATGACGCCTGGTCAACTCCTGGATCAGCGTGCGGAAGAGATGCCCGAGCGGGAAGCGCTGGTCTATTCGTGCTATCCCGAAGTTAGCGGGGGGCTGGATATTCGCTGGACGTACCGGGAGTATCGCGACCGTGTCGACGCGGTCGCGCGCGGGTTGCTGGCGCTTGGCTTCCAAAAGGGAGAGCATATCGCCGTCTGGGCCATCAATCTCCCGGAATGGCCGCTGCTGGAACTGGCGGCC
>DASVMX010000122.1:0-4790 GCA_036384215.1 Ktedonobacteraceae bacterium
CCTTCGCTTCTTCCAGAAAAATTGGAGCTTGCCTCCAGATGTGAACAAGTTCACAGTTCGCTCGTTTCGATTCTGTTACGATTGGAAGAAACTACTTTTCTAACGTCATCAATCAATGGTATTATATGAATATATAGATGCATCCGGGTATTTACTGGATTTGTTCTCGATCTCTGGGGTGTAAACACATGATCTCGCCTTCGCTTTTCTGTACACACTGCGGCGCGGCTAACCTGGCCCAGGCGGCGTTTTGTTATGTCTGCGGCCAGGCGATCCAGACGCCGGACAACGCTGCCGCGCCCTCAGAAGGTGGACCGCTGCGCGCTGATACGCTGTTGAAGCAGCGCTACAAAATTGCGCACCAGATCGGCACGGGCGGCTTTGGCGCAGTGTATCAGGCGGAAGACGAGGACCTGGGGCAGCGCCTGGTGGCGGTGAAGGAGATGAGCCAGCATAATCTGAGCCCGCAGGAGATTACGGAGGCCACGCGCGCTTTTAAGCAGGAGGCGCTGCTGCTGGCCGACCTGATGCCGATATCCAGGAGAGCATGAATATTGTGATACCTATGCCGGTCACAAGGGCAGGATCTTATCTGTAGCCTGGTCGCCCAATGGGTGTTATCTTGTCACTGGCGGCGCGGATGAGACGGTTCGCATCTGGCGTGCGCTGGCTGGCCAACTGTAGAGTATTAAAATGTCGAAAAGAGTATTGGGGGCGAGCATGAAACCCTCGACCGTTTTTTGCGCGAATTGTGGCGCGGGCAATCTGCCGCGCGCAAAGTTCTGCTTCTCCTGCGGCCAGGCGATGGGTGCTGAAGCGGAACTGGAGGTGGATATGACAATGTCCATGCCCACGCCCATTCCGGTGGTATCTGGAGGTGTCCACAAGGCCGGTGACGTGGTGCGCAAACGGTATAAGGTGCTGGCGCAGATTGGCCAGGGCGGCTTTGGCGCAGTCTACAAGGCCGAGGATACGGACCTTGGCCAGCGCCTGGTGGCAATCAAGGAGATGAGCCAGCTGAGTCTCAGCCCGCAGGCGCTGGCCGATGGCGTGGAGGCTTTTAAGAACGAGGCGCTGCTGCTGGCAGGTCTGCGCCACGAGCATCTGCCGCGCATCTACGAGCATTTTGCCGAGGACGAGCGCTGGTACCTGGTGATGGACTATATCGAGGGGGAGACACTGGAGGAGCGCATGGATAAGGCGCGCGATGGCAGCCTGCCCCAGATTATGGCCTTGAAGATCGCGCTCCAGCTCTGCGATGTGCTCCACTATTTACATACCCGCAAGCCACCGATTATTTTCCGCGATCTCAAGCCTTCCAATATTATCCTCACCCCCGAGGGCAATCTGTTTCTGATCGATTTTGGCATCGCGCGCCACTTTAAGCCAGGCCAGGCCAAAGACACGGTCGCCTTTGGCTCGCCAGGCTACGCGGCCCCTGAACAGTATGGCAAGGCTCAGACGACGCCGCGCGCCGATCTTTACAGCCTGGGCTCGATTCTCCACCAGATGCTTAGCGGGGCCGATCCCTCGCTCTCGCCATTTCGCTACGCGCCCCTCATGCAGCGTGATCCCGCGCTCCAGCACCTGGTCACGCAGATGCTGGAGATGGACGAGAGCCGGCGCCCGACCAGCGCGTTGGAGGTCAAACAGGCGCTGGAACAGGTCAGGAATAATCCGGCCTCGCCTGTGCCCGGCGGCGTGCTGCGCGCGGGCCAGGCCTTGCCAGCCGCGCCCATGACACGCCAGGTGCAGGCTTTTCCCATGCCATCCCTTGCCGCCTCTCCGCCGCCCAGGCTGGTGCACGAACATCACTACGGCGTGGTGCGCGCGGTCACCTGGTCGCCGGACAGCACCTACGCAGCCTCGGCTACCGACGCGATTGTCCGTGTCTGGAATTCGCAGAATGGGCGCAACCTCTGTTCTTACCGCGAGCATCTTGGACTGATTAAACATATGGCTGGCTCGCCCGTGGACTCGCGCATCGCTTCGATCAGCGAAGAGAACAAGATTCGTATCTGGGATAGCACCACGGGCAAGACGATCAGCGTCTGGCCGGGCGATCCCAGTTCGGTTTTTAATCCCAACCTTGTCCAATGGGTGGCCTGGTCGAACTCCGGGCGCTACCTGGCAGCGGCTGGTACGAAGTTTGTGATTGTCTGGGATGTGAACACCGTAGAGATGGTTGTGCAGTTGCGCAGCAAATACCCGGCTGGTTGCCGTTGCCTGTGCTGGTCGCCGGATGACAAAAGCCTGGCCGTGGGGCAGGGCAGGAATGTTACCATCCATCGCCTGGAAGAGCGCGGCAAACCCATGTACTATCGCTATAGCTTCCCGGTCAATGCCGTCGCCTGGTCGCCCAACGGCGCCTACCTGGCCTCAGGCGGCGACGACCAGATTGTTCACATCTGGGATGTGCGCTCCAACCGCCTGGTTGGCACTTATCATCACCATTTGAAACCCATCTCCGCTCTCTCCTGGGCTCCAGACAGCGCGCGCATCGTCTCCGGCAGCCTGGCTTCAAACGTTTATGTCTGGGACGCCATGTCCGGCCAGACCATCGTCTCCTTCCGCGCCCACGTCGGCGACATCCTGGCCGTTGCCTGGTCACCCGATGGCCGCGCCATCCTCTCCGGCGGCTCCGACTGCCGCGTTTACGTCTGGAATGCTCCCTGAAAACGTGGCGAGGAATACACCGGATGCGCTGATTCGGTGTGAATTTCGCCAACACAACCCCGGCCATTCTTGTTGGAACCCTGTTTGAGATACCTCTTGCGTATGCACAGGATAGGCTGCTATGCTACAAAGAGAGTGATGTCGTAAAACCGATCAAAATAGAGGAGCAAGCGGTGAAATTTGATCTCGACGAGGAGCAATCAGATATTCGCGCGATGGCCCGCCGTTTTACGGAGGAGCAGCTTACCCCGCACGCGGGTGCCTGGGACGAGGAGAGTTACTTCCCGCGTGAAGCGTATACGCGCATGGCAGAACTGGGTTTGATGGGCATGACCACGCCCGAAGAGTATGGCGGGAGCGCGCTGAGCAGGCTCTCCGGCGCGCTGGTCTACGAAGAGCTGGCGCAGGGCGACATGGCGACCACAGTGGGCCTGTCGGTACATAATATGGTCACAGGCTCGATTGCGCGCTTTGGCGACGAGGAGCAGCGTCGCCGCTGGACACCGCGCCTGGCCGCGGGCGAGCTGCTGGGCGCTTTCTCGCTCAGCGAAAGCGCCTCTGGCTCCGACGCCGCCAGCCTGCAATGCCGGGCAGAGGCGCGGGATGACGGCTATGTGCTTAACGGCAGTAAGATGTGGGTTACCAACGGCGGCGAGGCGGATATCTACATGGTCATGGCGCGCACTATGCCTGGACGGGGCGCGGCTGGCATCAGTTGCTTTGTCGTGGAAAAGGGTACGCCCGGCCTGAGCTTTGGTAAGACCGAGCGCAAGATGGGCCTCCATTCCTCACCTACACGCGAACTGGTCTTCAACGACTGCGCGCTTTCCCCTGAGCACCGCCTGGGCGCGGAAGGCCAGGGCTTTAAAATCGCCCTCTCCTCGCTGGACGGCGGGCGCGTCAACATCGGCGCCGTGGCCGTGGGAGTGGCACAGGCCGCTTTTGAGACCGCCACGCGCTACGCCCACGAACGCGCCCAGTTCGGCCAGGCCATCAGCAGTTTCCAGGCCATTCAGTTCATGCTCGCCGATATGGCCATGAAAATTGAAGCCGCGCGCCTGCTGGTCTACGAGGCCGCTTACAAACTCGACGAAGGACAGAGCGCGGGCATGTACGCCGCCATGGCCAAATGCTTCGCCACCGATATGGCTATGGAAGTTACCACCAATGCCGTCCAGGTCCTCGGCGGCGCTGGCTATGTGCGCGACTACCCCGCCGAACGCTACATGCGCGACATTAAGGTCGCCCAGATCTTCGAAGGCACCAACCAGATTCAACGCGTCGTCATCGCCCGCTCTCTCCTCGGCAATCTGCACCAGCAGAGCTGAAGAGCAGGAGGCAGGCTCCTGTTCTGCCAACCTTCATTTGAGGGGGTAGAAAAGCGGGAGTGCAGAGGGGCGCCAGCCCCTCTGCGTCTTCTCCTGAGGGGTAGAAAAGCGGGAGTGCAGAGGGCGCAGCTCTCTGCATCTTCTCCCCCCGCGCCGCCGCAGGCGGCGCACCCCTCAAACGAAGTTTGACAAAGCATTAGTCGAAATTCACGGTTCCATCGTATTTTTGTTAGTGGGAAAAATTGGGAATAGCTCACTCATCTGGTGTGTTTTTATAAGTAACTAGCAATCGGACCATCAGAGTGCTAGACAACAGCAGAAAAATATGCTAGAATTTAGCAGTCTTACGATACGAGTGCTAATACCTATGAGAAGGAGCTGACAGAAAAAATGAAATGCGAACGCTGTAAGAAGAACTCTGCTCAAGTGCGCATTGATCAGATTGTCAATGGCCACAGGGAGCCTCACTACCTCTGCCAGTCTTGTGTTGTTGAAATCATGAGTTCGATGGGACAGATGGGGTCGGAGGATCTGGGGAATGATGAATCTGCTCCTTTCGGTTTTCAAATGAATAACAACGCTGCCGCGGCCGCGGGCGCGCCAAATACGGCAGGCACCGCGACTGCACAACAGCAGGTAAATAGAAGCAAGACACCTACGCTGGATCAGTATGGACGCGATCTGACCGGGGAGGCGGCGGATGGCCGGCTCGATCCCGCCTCTGGCCGCGAACGCGAGCTGCGCCGGGTGATTACCGTGCTGGGACGGCGCCAGAAAAACAATCCC
>DASVMX010000123.1:0-10502 GCA_036384215.1 Ktedonobacteraceae bacterium
ATGCCACGTGAGAAAGTCAGGAGTGGAGACAGTATTGTGATGAATGGATTGAGGAGAGCACGAGAGAAGCCAGATCTCGTGCTCTCCTCAATCCATTCGTCACAACATTGCCTTGAAGATGCAGGCATGTTTTTGTTCCTCCCAAATAACTACAAATCCCATCCAATGATAAGAAAATAACATTCCACCTTTCAGTATACTCCTGTCACCAAAAAAAGCAGAAATCGCGCCCAGCCGCGATTTCTGCTTTTTTGGTGACTATCTGGCAAGCAATGGCTGATTATGTCTAACCTTCTGAGTGAGGGGTTTCGTCGGTGACGCTTCCCTCAGGGCTCTTCTCCAGAGCAGTGGTAGCCTTTCTGACAATACTTTCGGCGAGCTTGTCAGAGAGTTTTTCCAGCGATTCGGGAAGGATGAGCACCACCTCATCCTCTGCTTTTTTCGCGGCTTTATCCAGCGGCACCAGCGAGGTGCAGTAAGGGCAGCGGGTGGCTTTGACGTTGACCGCCTGGAAGCAATAGGGGCATTCACGAGTGCTCGGCTTTTCCGCTTCTTTGCCGTGGTAGAGCTTCATCAGCGAGTTGACTGGCTGCACTACGAAGAAGTAGAGGACAGCGGCAACGATCAAGAAGCTAATAAGCGCGTTGAGGAAATTGCCGATATGAATTGTAGAGCCTTTAGGGTAAAAAGATGGTAATGAGATGTCGAGGATACCCAGGCTGTTTTTTCCGGGCAAAGGAATAAGAGGAGTAATCACATCACCCACCAGGGAAGTGACTACCGAGGTAAAGGCCGCGCCGATGACGATACCGATGGCCAGGTCAACAGCATTTCCGCGCAAAATAAAAGAGCGGAAACCTTCCAGACTTTTGAAGACGCCCTTGGTGATTTTTGTAACGTCTTTGACAATAATCTCTTCAAGCTCACTTTCGCCCGTTGAGCTTTCGGTTTCGCTCGTGGTCCCTTTGGTTTTGGTTTTGATAATGGTGGCTTCCGGGTCGTAGGTTCCAGATGACATAGAATGATCCCTCCAGAATAAATGCTGCATAAACTTGCAAAGGCGAGTGGGTAAGGAAATCGCGTTGTACGACTTCTCTATATGCTACAACGTCTATATGACGAAAAATTATCGGGCGTGACTACGCAAATTCTCAGTTGTATGCTACCTCAGCACCTGCAGGCGCTGAGGTAGCATACAACTGAGAATTTGCGTAGTTATAATTCGGGTGCTTATGCGCTGAATTTGACGACTGTGACGCCGTCGCCGCCTTCTTGCGGGGGCGCGGAGGCGTAGGATTTGACCAGCGAGTGGCGAGCCAGGCGCTCGCGCACGGCCTGGCGCAGGGCGCCGGTGCCCTTGCCGTGAACGATGCGCACCGCAGCCAGGCCGGATAGGACAGCGTCGTTGAGATAGGTGTCCAGCTCGGCCAGGGCATCCTCGACGCGCCAGCCGCGCATGTCGATCTGCATGGAGACATCGGGGCGGTCTTCGTAGCTCGGCAGGACCACGGCGGGCTGCTGTGGCTGGGCACGCTCTTGAGACTCTGCCTGGCGTTTGCTCAGGCGCTCGATGTTGTCCACGCTTACGCGGAAGCGCAGCGCGCCCATCTTAACCTCAGCCTCGCTGTGATCGGGCGAGAGGCTGACCAGCTCAGCATTCTGGCCGAAGCTGAGCACGCGTACGGTGTCGCCGATGCGCAGCGGCCCCTCGGCCTTTTCCTCAACTGGCTCAGGCTTCCTGGCGGGTTTGCGTGGCTCCGGCAGGGGCGCGAGCTTCTCCTCCAGGCGATTGACGCGCTGGCGGTCCTCGTTGAGGCGCTCGCGGGTCAGGTTGACGCGGCTGACATCGACTTTCACGCGCGCGAGCTGCTTGCGGGCGTCGTCCAGTTCGCGCTGGGCCTGGGCGCGGGCCTGGTTGATCAGGCGCACGCGCTCTTCCTCCATTTTGTAATGTGCCTGCTCCAGTTCTTTGCGCTGGTGCTCAACTTCGGCGCGCTCCAGGCTCAGGTTGAAGCGTTCATCCTCGGCGGCTTTGCGCTCGGATTGCAGACCTTCGAGCAGATTCTCCATGCGCACGCCCGCGCTGCCCAGGAACTCGCGCCCGCGTTCGATAATCGCCGAGTCGAGTCCCAGGCGATTGGCGATGGCCAGGGCGTTACTTCGTCCCGGCAGACCAATGCTGAGCTTGTAGGTCGGCGAAAGCGTCTCCACGTTGAACTCGACCGAGGCGTTGACCACACCCGGCTGCTCGTGCGCGAAGGCTTTGAGTTCCGAGTAGTGCGTCGTCGCGACTGTTGAGACGTGGCGTTCCAGCAGAAAGGTCAGGATCGCACGGGCCAGGGCCGAGCCTTCGCTGGGATCGGTGCCCGCACCCAGCTCGTCGAACAGCACCAGAGCGCGCAGGCGACGCCGGTCAGCGCCGGTCAGCGTTTCCGCCAGGCGTCCCTGAATATCCGGGATAGCGCGTTTATGGCCTTCCTCGATCAGGCGCAGAATCTCAATGATGCGGCTCAGGTGCGAGGAGAACGTACTCAGGCTCTGTTCAATGCTCTGCTCGTCGCCGATGTCAGCAAAGACCTCCTCGAAGACCGCGATCTCCGAGTGCTCATCGACCGGGATGTGCAGGCCGGCCTGGGCCATCAGAGTCAGCAGGCCAACCGTTTTCAACGCGACCGTTTTGCCGCCGGTATTGGGGCCGGTAATCACCACCATAAAGAACTCACGTCCCAGGTGAAAATTAGTTGGCACAACCTTGCCGGTCAGCAGCGGGTGACGCGCGTTGTGCAGGTCAATCCGGCCCTCGGCGTTCAGGCGCGGCTCGGAACAGCGCATCAGGCGTCCATAGCGCGCCTTGGCCAGTTGCAGATCGAACTCGGCCAGCAACTCAACGTCCAGCTTCAACGCGTCAGTCTCATTGCCGACCACGTGCGAAAGTTCGCGCAGGATGCGCTCGATCTCCTGGCGCTCCTCAATCTGCAACTGGCGCAGCTTGTTGTTGAGTTCGACCACCACCATTGGCTCGATAAAGACCGTCGCGCCGCTGGCCGACTGGTCGTGAACAATGCCGCGTACCGCGCCCCGGCTCTCGGAGCGCACCGGGATCACGTAGCGATCATTGCGGATCGTCACAATCGGCTCCTGGAGCGAAGGTCCAAATTCCTGGACCAGCGTGCGCAGGCGATCTTGCAGGCGCTGGTTCGCGCCGCGGATATCGAAGCGCAGCTTGCGCAGGGCCGGGCTAGCGGAATCCAGAACCTCGCCCTCCTCGCTGATCGCCTCTTCAATGCGCCGCGCCACCTGTGGGCGCTGAGGAAGGTCCGCGCCAAGCTGGCGCAGCAGAGGAAAGTTCAGCGGTTCCAGTTTTTCCAGCATATGGGCCACAAAGAGCGAACTCTTCACCGTCGCCTGGACTTCCAGGAGCTCCGTAGGATTAAGGACGCCCTCGCGAGCCGCGCGTTCCAGGTTAAGACGGATATCGCGCGCGCCCTGAACGCCCGCGTCATTGCGCAGATCGATCAGGTGGCTGGCCTCGCTGGTAAAGGCCAGGCGGCGCCGGGCCTCCTCCAGATCAGGAGTAGGACGTAAATCCATCACCAGCGCCTTGCTGGCGGAAAAAGCGGCTTCACGCGCTACCTTTTCCAGGATTTTTGGGTATTCTAGTGTAAGGATGCTTTTTTCGTGCATAAATGTATACGTGTTTTTCTGGCCAGCAGGTGGGCCTGTCTGATCTTGTTTCTCTAGCTTTTTCGTTTTGTGTGTGAAGTGACGTATGCATTATATCGTAGTGTTTGGACAAGAGCAACAGGGAGAAACAGGGCAGATGAAAGTCAATTTTTGCCGACCCAAACGGGGCGAGGCGCAACCCGATGGGCCTGGTTCGCGTAAAGATAAGAAAAGTAGTGTGAGCAGGGTGTGAATTAGGCCATAGGCAGGGGGAGGGAGATTCGGCTATAATAAGCAGGATTGGGCCGGACAGAGAGAGCCTTGAGGAAAGGGAGAGAGAAATGAGATGTCCTCGTTGTAACGCACAACAGGTTGACGATGCCAGTTTTTGTGGTATTTGTGGAAATGCTATCCCTGCCGCGCAGGGAAATGGGCCTGAGATCAGGCCGCCATTAAACTCGCTGGGGAACAACGAGGCCACTTTGCTGGCCGCGCCGTGGTCAGATGGACAGCCGGGGGCTGGCGCGCAGAGAAGCGCCGCGCCCGCGTCGTGGACAGCGCAGCCAGTTCAACCGCCAGCGCAGCCGGCTGGCTGGTCCGGTGGGAAGCCGGGTCCAGCGCAGGGAACTGGCGCGGCTGGTGCCTGGCAGCAGCCGCAACCCGCGCGCTCAGGTTGGACGCCAGCACCGGCCAATCAGCCACAGTCAGACGTTAACGGGGTTATGCAGGCTGGAAATTTGAATAGATATGCCGTCGCGCAGCGACCTCCCGTTCGCAAGCGCAGGCGCGGTGGATGCCTGTTGAGCGTTTTTCTCACATTGGTGTTGTTGCTGGCCCTGGGGGTTGGCGCCTGGTTTCTGGGGGTTCGCCCCTATTTGCATAACCTGGCCCAGACGCAACTGGACCAGGCCTTAAGCACGCCCGAAAACCAGATCCTGTTGACCATGAGCGCCATCCCGCCCGGAATTTCGCTGCCCGCGAGCTTGCGGGTGGTTCGCAGCACCGAAGAGGCGATGAACACGCGTCTTAGCGGGTATGACAACGACCAGGTGCAAAATCTGCATATGACCATCGCACCCGGCGGCCTGACCCTGAGTTTTTCCGTGTATGGCCAGAATTGCACTATCTCAGCGCAGCCTATTCTCAGCAATGGACAACTACAGGTCACAAATGTACAGGTTCAGGGCTTGATGAACTTGATTATGTCGAATGACGAACTGAGCAGCGAGTTAAATGACAATCTACAGCGTTTCAGTTCTCAGATGACGCACAAAATCGAGAAGCTAACCCTGCTCGATCATGAAATGGACGTTCAGCTTGCCTGATCAAAAATGTGGTGATCTGATAAGAAGGATTGCTACAGAAGAGTCCTGTTTTTAGAAAGAAACTTGAGAGGGGACGAACTTTTCTGGTACAGTGTCTAATTAGACACTGCCTGTTTGTACCATATGCATTCCACGCCCGCGAAGGTAAGCACCTGCGCGTCGCGGGAGAGTGATACCGGCAGGATTTTCGGGAGGCTAGATGAATCCTGAGTTCGATTTCGAGAAGCGTTATCGTCTGGTACGTGAAATCATCGAGACGATTGTGCTGACGCTTCTAATGTTTGTGATCATTCGTTTTGCCATTCAGAACTTCAATGTTGAGGGCACCAGCATGGAGCCCAATCTGCATGACAAAGAATTGATTCTTGTGGATAAATGGACCTACATGTTTCGCGCGCCAGAGCGTGGGGATGTGATTGTGTTTATGGCTCCTCCGCATCCAGACATGGATTATGTGAAGCGTGTGGTTGGTCTGCCGGGAGATGTGGTCACGGTGCGTAATACCACGATTATTGTGGATGGGGTGACGCTCAACGAGCCGTATGTGGCTACCCAAAATCAGGGCAATCAGTTTGCATATAAGAATATCACCAACGAGATAGTGCCCCCCAACGATTATTTTGTGCTGGGGGATAACCGCGCTGTCAGCTCAGATTCGCGCGATTGGGGTTTTGTGCCCAAAGGGAATATCATCGGGCGCGCGGCTTTTGTCTACTGGCCGTGGGGCCAGGACAACAATGGTTTTTTGAAAAATTACGCGTTTGTCTTTGATACTGTGCACTCGCCGGGTTCAGGTTCCCTCAATCCTCCAGGCAACGGACCGGGGTTTGTGAGCGCTGACGCGCTGGCGCTGGCGCTGGTGCCGGGAATTTCGCTTTGCGTCTGGTTTACGCGCAAGCGCCGGCAGCCACGAAAAAAAGCACACCAGATGCGCTGATCCGGTGCTGCATCGGCGGCAGCATCAGAGGCACGGCTCTGATGGCCGCCAACGAGAAACATCCGTGCAACCGCCCACTGCGCGCGCTCAGAGCGGAGCCGCTGACGCACACGCAATGTAGCACCGGATCAGCGCATCCGGTGTGCTTTTTTTTATGAGCCTGATGGGGCTTTTCTAGAAAAAACGGGTGTCAGCCAGCGTTTCAAGGCTTTGCGCAGCAGGAAGAGAAGCAGGAAAGCCGGGATAATCAGCAACCAGAAAATGTTGACATGAGCGGCTACCGAGACAAGGGGGTTGGTATTTTGCGTGCTATGAGTGTGGATAGCGGCGAAGACGTCATTCGCGCCAGGAATCAGCCCGCCGTTGTCCGCACCGAATGGCCAGTAGACAAAAGCCGCGCGCCCGATGATATTCGCTTTGGGCACGAAGCCCCAGATGCGCGAATCCGAACTAACGGCGCGGTTGTCGCCCAGCACAAAATAATCGTTGGGGGGCACTATCTCCCTGGTGATTGTGCGTGCACCGGGAGGGATGCCCTGATCTTTAGGTGCGACATAGGTTTCTTTGAGCGTTACCCCATCGACAATTATCCTGGTCCCTTTGACTGTAATGCTATCTCCCGGCAGGCCAATTACCCGTTTGACATAATCCTGCGTGGGTTCGGGCGGGGCGTGAAAAATAATAATGTCGCCGCGTGTGGGAGGGTGGAAGAGATAGCTCCATTTGTCTACCAGGACCAGTTCCGCGTTGTGCAGACTGGGCTCCATGCTGGTGCCATCGATATTAAAGTTCTGAATAGCGAAACGAATGATCAGGAACATCAGCAGGGTCAGGAACACCGTTTCCGCGATTTCAAGCGCCAGGCTCTGGCGTTTCTCTTGTGTACGTGTTGGTTTCATCAATCCTCCAGGTTGCTCAGTAAATAAAAGTGCGTTCCATGTTACGAGCGCAAAATATCAGACAATTTGAACTGAACAGGTCTGCGTCCATTGCTTGTAGCGGCTTCCCACCGGGAAGGAGAGGGCCGTTACAGATTCTTGTCCTCGTTGCCAGAGGAAATAGAGATCAGTGGCGCTTTGTTTTAGTATAGGAGTGGTCTAAAAATCGGCTTTTTTTGCACTCTGCTGGAGCCTGGTGAGGATGTGTGAAGGGAGCGGGATGTGCCTGCCATCTTCCGTTTTTGCGAGCAAACCCAAAAAGGCCAGAGCACCCTTGCCAGGCTTGCAATGGCGGGAAGAGCGTCATATAATGTCTGGTAATCGAACATATGTATCAGAAAGAAAAACCACGGACAGAGTTTTAACTGGGAGAGTGCGACTCTGTTTTTTGTGGGGGACGGATGGTTTTTGCTGTATGCCTCAGGATAAGATCGTTGTACGCGGTGCGCGAGAGCACAACCTTAAAAATATTGACGTGGTGATCCCGCGTGACAGACTGGTCGTGATCACCGGCCTTTCGGGTTCGGGCAAAAGTAGCCTGGCATTTGATACTATCTTTGCCGAGGGCCAGCGGCGCTATGTGGAGTCGCTCTCGGCTTATGCGCGCCAGTTCCTGGACCGCATGGAGAAGCCAGACGTCGACCATATTGATGGGTTGTCGCCGGCGATCTCGATTGACCAGAAGGGCACGACGCACAATCCGCGTTCGACCGTGGGCACGGTGACAGAGATTTACGACTATCTGCGCCTGTTGTACGCGCGGGTAGGTCATCCGCATTGTCCCAAATGTGGGCGCGAGGTCAGCCAGCAGACGGTTCAGCAGATTGTGGACGCGGTGCTGAGTTTGCCGGATGGCTCGAAGATCATGTTGCTGGCGCCGCTGGTGCAGGGGCGCAAGGGCGAATATAAGAACATTTTTGAGGAGATGCGCCGTTCGGGCTACGTGCGCGTGCGCGTGGATGGCACAGTTCATGACCTGAGCGACGAGATCGAGCTGGATAAACAGAAAAAGCATACCATCGAAGTGGTGGTTGATCGTCTCTCAATACGCAAAGGCCGGCGCCCGGCGCCCACTGTCCGCCTGGATGGATATGGCGAAACCCAACCGGCTCGCAAGCTCGTGGCCGAGCGGCCCGCGCTTTACGATGTCAACGCGACGAACGAGTCGAACAAGTCGCATGGCGCGCCCGCGGCTGCTGAAGAAGAGGAGAACGAAGACGCATCGTTTCGCCAGCGGGTCACTGATTCGCTGGAGACCACGCTCAAGCTGGGCAATGGCGTGGTGCTGGTCTCGATCATCGGCGGCGAAGAGATCCTGTATTCAGAAAAGTTTGCCTGTGTCTACTGTGGCATTAGCATCCCGGAGATTGCGCCGCGCACCTTCAGCTTTAACAGCCCGCATGGTGCCTGTCCGACCTGTACCGGCCTGGGCACGCAGCAGGAGATTGACGCCGAACTGGTTGTGACGCATCCCGAACTGAGCATTCGCGATGGCGCCATCGCGGCCTGGTGCAAAGAGATGAACACCAGCAAATGGTACGCGGCCATCGCCGAGGCACTGGCGGAGCGCGACAATTTCAGCCTGGACATGCCCTGGCGCGACCTGTCCGAGGAGCAGCGTCAGATGATGCTCTATGGTTCGTCCGAGCCGGTGACGATTCGCTACCGCCCCCAGAGCGGCAGCACGCGTTCGTATACCATCAACTTCGAGGGTGTGATTCCCCACCTGGAACGGCGCTACAAGCAAACCGACAGCGAGAGCACCCGTGAGGAGATCGAGGGATATATGACGGCGCGCGTTTGCCCTGACTGTCACGGGGCGCGCTTGAAGCCAGAGGCGCTGGGAGTCACCGTGGGTGGGCGCAATATTGTACAGGTTTCACATCTCTCGATTGTGCGCGCGCAGCGTTTCTTCCAGGAACTGGAGCAGGCGGGGACCGTGCCACAGGAGAAAGTGCACGCGAACGGCAATGGCAATGGTAACGGCAAGAAAAATGGGCGCAACGGCAGCCAGCCAGCCGATCCGCTGGCTCCGATTAATCCCAATGGTCCGCTGGTCGAGGGGACGCTGAGCGAGCGCGAGCGCTTTATCGCGCGCCAGATCCTCAAAGAGATCAGCGCACGCTTGCAGTTCCTGGTCGACGTGGGACTGGACTACCTGACGCTGGGGCGCTCGGCGACCAGCCTGTCGGGCGGAGAGGCGCAGCGCATTCGCCTGGCTACCCAGATCGGTTCGGGCCTGATGGGCGTGCTCTATATTCTAGATGAGCCGAGTATTGGTCTGCACCAGCGCGACAACGAGCGCCTGATCAAAACCCTGGTGCGCCTGCGCAACCTGGGTAATACTCTGCTGGTGGTTGAACACGACGAGGACACCATGCGCGCAGCGGACCACATCATCGACATCGGGCCGGGCGCGGGCGAGCATGGTGGACACGTCGTCGCCGAGGGCAATTATGCCGAGATCGTGGCTAACACCAACTCACTGACTGGCGACTATCTCTCGCGGCGCAAGCATATTCCCGTGCCGGCTGAGCGGCGTGCGGGCAACGGCAAGGCAGTAGTTGTCAAAGGTGCGCGCGAGAATAATCTTAAGAACATCGATGTCGAGATCCCGCTGGGCAAGTTTGTCGTTGTGACTGGCGTCTCCGGTTCTGGAAAAAGTACCCTGGTGACAGACATCCTCTACCGCAAGCTCGCGCACACCTTTTTCCGCGCGCACGAGCGGCCAGGCCAGCACGACACCGTAGAGGGTTTGGAGAACCTGGACAAGGTGATCGACATCGACCAGTCGCCGATTGGACGCACGCCGCGCTCCAATCCCGCGACCTATACCAACGCGTTTACGGGCATTCGCGAACTGTTCGCGCAGGTGCCGGAGTCGCGCATTCGTGGCTACCAGGCGGGTCGTTTCTCGTTTAACGTCAAGGGCGGGCGCTGTGAAGCGTGTAAGGGCGAAGGCATTGTCAAGATCGAGATGAACTTCCTGCCAGATGTCTACGTGCCCTGCGAAATCTGCGGCGGCAAACGCTATAACCGCGAGGCGCTGGAGATCCACTATAAAGGGAAGAATATCTCCGAGGTGCTGGACATGACGATCGAGGAGGCCACGGCCTTCTTTGCCAACGTGCCCTCGATCTACAACAAGATGAGGACACTCAACGACGTGGGCCTGGGCTATATGCGCCTGGGCCAGCCCGCTACTACACTGTCAGGCGGCGAGGCTCAGCGCGTCAAGCTGGCCACAGAACTGGCCAGGCGCGCGACCGGGCGCACCATGTACATCCTGGACGAGCCCACCACTGGCCTGCACTTCGCGGATGTGGATCGTCTGCTGGAGGTCTTGCAGCGGTTGGTGGATACCGGCAATAGTATTGTTGTAATCGAACATAACCTGGAAGTCATCAAAAGCGCGGACTGGCTTATCGATCTTGGTCCCGAAGGGGGCGACGCTGGCGGCAGCGTGATAGCTCAGGGGACGCCCGAGACCATAGCCGACGAACCGCGCTCCTACACCGGCCAGTTCCTGCATCGTATGTTCAAGGAAGACGCCGAACTGCTGGCGGCGCGCGCCGTAGAAGTAGTTCAATGATCGAATTGTTGTAAGCTGAGCAAAACGTGGGCCAGGTTCATAAAATT
>DASVMX010000124.1:0-3381 GCA_036384215.1 Ktedonobacteraceae bacterium
CACCCCAACGTTTCTTCTTTGACGGGGTGGGGCCATACGCTTCATGCTCAAAAATGGGGATGGTTCACGGATTACAAGTTTTTTTATTCATACGAGAATTATGTCTTTCTCTTCGGAACAACACAAAACGGATATTCGCACCCCGCTCCCAGAGCTGAATATCCAGGATCTTGAGCGGATGAATGACGAGGAGTTTTGGGACTACGCGCGCCAGCGCGCACACGCTGTTCCCGAGCGACCCTCTCGCGCAGAATATTTAGAGTGCAAGCTGAGTGGCAGCGCTTGCCTGGTTCCGTTGAGTGAACTGGCGGAGGTTCTGCCGCCTCCGTATCGTCTTGCGCGCCTGCCTGGCATGCCCGTGTGGATGGCCGGGATTATGGCCTGGCGCGGCGAGACCATCGCTGTTGTTAATTTGAATAGTTACTTCCTCTCTCCCCAGCACGTCGGGCTTTCACAGGTGGCGGAGGGGGTGCTGCTGGTGGTTCATTCGCCGGACCAGGCGCTAGGCTTGCTGGTGCCGGCGCTGGGTTTGACCACAACTGTTGAGTTAGAGGAGATTGCTTCTCTGACTTCTTCTACCCGAGCGCTGCCGGAGAAGGATGCCGGGATTTTCGAAGGGATGTACGCGGATATACCTGTACTCAATATATCCGCTCTGCTGACCAGTCTGGTCCAGCAAATAGGAATGGCCATCGCGCATGGATGAAACACCCTTTTCTTCATATTCAGACGAACTATCCGCCGAAGACCTGGCGATTATCCGCATGTTCGATGAGACGAATGATCTGGCCGCTGCCGGTAGTCTGGATGGCCAGCAGAAAAGCACAGCGGAAAACTGGCCATCCCCGGATAATGGCCAGGCGAGTGTCGAAAGTCCCGAAGATATGCTCATGCTCTTCGCCAGCGAGGCAGAGGAAGATATCGGCACCATGCGGCGCTCGCTGGTGGACCTCGAACAGGATAATCAGCCAGGTTCGCCATCCCTGATCACGCTGGGGAGGGCCGCGCACAAGCTCAAGGGCACGTCTGGAGCGATGGGCTGCGAGCGGATGTCGACGATTGCCTGGCACATTGAAGAAGAGATCCAACTCCTGAAAGACGAAAAAATTACGGTCCTCACGGCTCTCAGCGCCCTGGTGCACGCGATTACGGCGCTGGAAGTAACCTTGCAGAGCGTGGTGGATGACGGGCAGGAGAGCCCTATGCCTCTACAGGAGCTGATACAGCAGTTGAACGCGCTGAATACCGCGGACGACCAGGCAATAGCTATTACCAATAAACAAAAAGCGCTTAAAAGAGAAGACCTGGAACCACCTGCTCCGGCGCCCGCTCCCCTGCCATTTGATATGCGCCATCTGCACGCGTTGATCTCGCACACAGAACACCTGATCGAGCTGAACACGCCACTTCAGAGCATCCAGCAACAGATTGCTCAGTCTCTGATGGAACTCCACGCGGCTCATGGCCGCTTGCATTACCTGGAAGGCGTGTTGTCCGCGATGACTTTGCCTGGTATGGTGGCTGCGGACCAGGGCCACGAGTCTACCGGCTCCTCGCTGGTCGCGCGCATTCTCCAGCGCACCAGCCGCCCAACCGCGCCGCGCCGCCCGCCCTCATCTCCTCTTCTCTCTCAGCCAGGCGTGCCCGCGGAACCGGCGCTCTGGGATGAAATGGAGATGGATCGCTTTACCGAACACAAAATCCTGCTCCAGTCTTTTAGCGAGGCCGTGGCGGACGTAGCAACAGCTTCCTCTCAGTTGAAAACGGCCTACGCGCAGATGGACGCGTATCTTGAACAGCAGACACGCCAGGCGATGGTGGTGCGCAACGATGCCCTGCGCCTGCGCTCCGCGCCCTTTAGCGCGCTACTCACCCGCGTTCAGCAGATTGTGCAGAATCTGGAACAGCGCCACAAGCGTGTTATCATTCTGGAGACAGCCGGGGAGACGACCGAGATTGACCAGGACATCCTGGAATTCCTGGCAGAGCCGCTTGTGAATCTGATCCGTGCAAATGTAGCTGACAGCCTGCTCTCCGTGCCGCTTTCGCCGCTCCAGGAGCCCGACCGCATCTGGCTCCAGGCACAGGCGCAGGGCAATGAGATCGTGATCGACCTGGGTTTCTCTATGCCCATTCCCGGCGGCGCGCTGGAAGCGTTGCGCGGCCCCATGCAGCAGATCCACGGCACATCCGCCGCCCGGCGCAATCCCAGCGGCGGCGTGATCTATCAACTGCGCTTCCCGCGCGCTCAGGGTCTGATCCAGGGTCTGCTGGTGCACGCTGGCGGGCAGGGATTGGTGCTGCCCCTGCCGCATATCGAGGGTATTGATTATAAACGCCAGGAGACGCAGGCGCAGATCTATCACCTGGGCACGCTCTTGAGTTTTCCGCCCAGTTCTACGGCCAGTACGCTCCCGCCGCCGATTCTCATGGCTGGCTCGCAGCGACGCGTGGCTATTCAAGTGGACGAGATTATTGGCGAAATCGAACTGGTTATGCGCCCGCTGGATCAGCATCTCCAGCGTCCAGGCATCGTCGGCACCGCAGTTGATGGCAGTGGCAATGTGCTGCTGATCGTAGACCTGCCGGCCCTGGTGCGCTTTACCCTCAACCGCCAGTCGCAGCCAACTCTCAATCCCGGCGTTCAAGCCGCGCCCCAGACATCCGATGCCCGCCAGCCAGCGCGCCTGCTGGTCGCAGATGACTCGGTCTACATCCGCCAGTCCCTGCGCCAGACCTTCGAGCGGGCTGGCTATGTCGTGATTGAAGCGCGCGACGGCATTGAAGCGCTGGAATGCCTCTCTTCAACCCAGCCGCCCACCGTCATGCTGCTTGGCATCGAGATGCCCAACCTGAACGGCTACGATCTGCTGAACATCCTCCACTCGCAGCCCGGCTTCGTCGACTGCAAAACCATCCTGCTCACCTCGCGCTCGTCCGATAAACACCGCCAGCGCGCCATGGAGCTGGGCGCTTACGCCTTCCTGAGCAAGCCCTGCCCCCAGGATGTGCTGCTCGATACCGTCTATAAAGCCCTCGCCAACATGCCCGCGCCCACGTAAATTTTTTATGAAAGCTCGCTCTGTGACTCCTCAGTGCCTGCGGTGGCGAGAAGCCCTGAATAGTTACCGCGAGCTTTCACGGCGCGTTTTAGCGCAAATCGTAAAGTTGCAGGCCTGTGCGTTCGGCGACGATGATGTTGAGGTACCGGGCTTGTTGGGGAAACAGGTCTGATGGGCGGATACCGTGACCAAGCAGCGTAACGCTGGAAGGCGTGTCCGTCAGGGAACTACGATTCACACGCTTGTTCATAGAAGGCCAGCGAATAACAGTATCTTTGCTGGCCAGTTCGTAAAAAAAGACCGGCTTTCGCCGATATGT
>DASVMX010000125.1:0-9201 GCA_036384215.1 Ktedonobacteraceae bacterium
CTCGGCCAGCACCAGGCGGGGTGCCTGAATCTGCATCCCATCAAACGTGTTGCCCACTACGCCCGCGGATGGGCGCAGCGTCATGCGCAGCGTTTCCAGATCATAGACCAGCCCGCGCCGCCAGCTTGCAGGCCAGTCGCCACGCAACTGCGGCGCGCTTTGCCAGAACAACTCGTCGTCCTGGCGATGTCCCGCCTCTGCGCGCGCAATCTTCTCCAGGCTATCGTCCCAGCAGGCGTAAGATTGATCCTGTGAAACGCCGCGCGCCAGGACCGCGTTCAGGCGCGTCGGCTCCGCGCCTCTGGCGCCCACCGTCAGGGTACAGGGAAGAGCCAGCGCGCGCAACTGCCAGCCCGTCTCAGCGTCGCGCTGCGTAATATTCGGCAGAGCCACGCGCGCCCCGTTGGCCCAGGCGCCAACCTCGGTCAGGCGCGTGCAAAAGCCCATTTCGCCCCACGTTACCTGCGTGTCGCCCGCTGCCCGTGCCCCATGGGTAAAGACATCGCCCTCGCTCGCCAGGCCTAATATAGCATAGCCCTCTTCGCGCCCCGGCAACGCGTACCAGCCATGTTCCCACAGGCGACTGGTGTGGGGATTATGCGTGTGCAGATGGGTCAGATACAGGGTCACTGGTAGGGGGTACTCCAATGTACTGGCTAGCTCAATCACGCAGCCCAGCGCGTGCTCCTGTACCAGAAAATAGCATATATGCAGCGTTAGATCATACTGGGCAATGTGACAGGTGTAGGCAAAGCGATTTTTCGTGTGTACAGTGCTTCTAATTGAGCAGCGGTGGAGACGAAAATCTTCGGGAGTAATCAACACCAGGTCATTGATCTTTATGCCAGCAGTTAAGTGAGCTGTGTATTGAAACTGATTATTCACATAGCTGCCCAGATTGGGATGGTGCCAGCCCATACCCAGCGGCGGCAGCGAACGCAGCACCCCGCTCGGATTGAGTTTCCACGAATGATAGGGATTATCCAGGTAGCCGTGTGGCGTGAAATCATCATGTGGAATCATGGTGCGTTACCCCCTCTTTGAGCGATTTTATTCTATTGTATGCTCTTCTCACCACAAGAGCAACCGCGATTGTAAAGTTTCGGGGAGCGTGTTAAAAAAGAAGCTGTACGAAAAAAGTCGTGCCTTTTTCGGTAGACTGGACGCGGATACGCCCACCATGGCGCTGTACGATCTCTTTGCTGACAGTGAGACCGAGTCCCCAGCCCAGAGAAGGAAGGTGCCTCTGATATTATCAGGCAATATCAGAGGCACCTTCCTTTGCATACTCTATGCTAACTCGGGCAGGTTACCACCAACCCCAGCCGCCCCAGCCCCAGTCATCGCAGCAGCAGCAGCAGCAGCAGCAGCCGAAGCCACCGAAACCACCGAAGCCACCGAAGCCACCGAAGCCACCGAAGCCACCCCACGAGGCATTCGTGGTGGTCGCGTGGTTGCTCGGAGTAGCGGTGTGCGCCGAAGCGGCGAAAGAACTGGTCATCAGCAGCGACAGGCTCAACATCAAGCCAAGGGCCAGAGCGGCCAGGAATTTTCCGAAGTTCAACATCGAGTTTCTCCTTCTTCAGTGTTCTGAGCACATTGCTCATAAGTAAAAGTAAGGACACTGTTCTGTTTGCCTCCGTGGAGAGATCAGACAGATACGAGAAGGAGGCATGTTTCCCCTCCTGTCGTAGCTCCCCACCAACATATCGGGGCATTCTTGCCCTCGAATTCACTCTACCCACCCCTACAAACAGAACAACAAGCAAGCGGTATTGAAGCCGCGCGCCTTTTTCCAATCGTACAATCACCTGGCTTGTGAAAAATTGTCTGACACCCTGCGCGAGCGCGAGGCGGTTCCACGCGAGCGCAAAGAACCTGATGAATTTATTTGCTTAAATTTGTGAATGGGGAGGCTAGCTGACCATGTCTTCAGTGAACCAGACCCAGCCATTGGGGGCGACGTAGATGCCGACGCCGACGCGATGGAGGGTGGTGCTGGTCAGATGGATGCGGTGCCAGCCGGTGGGAGGTTCGTTGATCATGCTTTCCTGCACCGAGTAGACATTTTTCCAGGGAGGGCTTGATGGGCCAGCCAGGCCAATGCACTCGCCACAGTCGCTATAGCCTGCGAAACCCTCGCCAGCGATGCGGGCGCACTGATCTTCGCCATTGGGACAGGTATGGCTGAAGCCGCAGTGGTACATATTCCAGCTATGCAGGAGCGCGCCGCTGGCCAGCGTTGCGTTCCAGGTATAGGCGTAGAGGCCGCGGGCCGCGCGATCCTTGTTGATCTGATTGAAGAGTTGCTGTGTCAACTGTGTTTCCAGGGCTGTTTGCGCTGGAGGTGGACCGTAGGGCGCGGGGCCGCTTGCCTGGGAGTGAACTGGCGTGGGCGTGATGCCCTGCTGGACAATCGAGAGAGCGGGAGAAGGTGCGGTGGTTGGGGTGGCAGCGGTGCCGGTGGGAGGGTTGCTTTTAGTGGTGGTATGGCCAGAGGCTTGCTGGTCTGCTGAGCTACAGGAGACGAGTACAAACAGGCACACACACAGACACACCGGATAGCAGAACCTCTTGTTCACCAGAATCATGCTCCTTCATCGTGTCCAGTTTCTTTTTTGCCGTCTTGTCTGGGTGAGATGTTCAACCACAGACCATGTTCAGTGTAGCACACATCCTCCAAAAACACGCAGAATCACGCGTGTCTGTAGTACTTCTGCTTGATCGGTTGAGTATACAGACAGTCTGTATTTAATGGATGCGTGTCAACACTATGGCGCTCATATCGTCTGGTTTAGCGCGGATGGTCGTGTGGCGTTCCTCGCGAGAGCGGAGCAGCGACTGTGCGACGAGATGGTGCGCGACCTGATTGCGTGGTGTATTGCGCAGAATATGCTCAATTTCATTATCGGTCAGATTATCATGAATACCATCTGTGCAGAGCAGGACTCGATCACCCAGTTCGATGGGGGTCGAATCGAGATGGATGCTGGGGTGCAGAGGGCCGCCAAGCGCCTGGGTGATGCCACCGCGGTGTCTGAAGTAGCTCAGTTCCAGGTCGGTTAGCTCACTGGTATACATGGCCTGGTCGATGCGCCGTGCGTCTTCTTCGCTCATCATCTGGTTTTCCACCAGGCGTCCTAGCAGGCCGTCATCGACAGTCAGGCGGCGGAGAGGACCCTGTTCGGGCAAGAGGTAGACGCGGCTATCGCCCACGTGCGCGTAGAACATGTGCAGGGAATCGCCCTGACGGCAAAGGGTCGCGATGGCAACAGTGGTTGCCAGATCGCTTGTGCCAGCCAGGTGAGCGCCATCGGTGCGTACCTGCTCGTCGGCATATTCCAGCAATTGTTGCAGAAGCGCGTAGAAGTCGATTTTGTCGCAATTTTCCAATAGCCTGTGGTCGTGGCGACTTCTGGCCTGCTGGTGGCGGATCTCCTGCCAGCGGGTACGAGCGGCGTGCGCGGCGATCTGCGACGCGATTTCGCCAGCGGCGCTGCCGCCCACGCCGTCGAATACAGCGAGCATACCGCTGTTGGGATCGAGCAGAAAGCTGTCTTCGTTGCGTAGAGGATGGCGTTCGCAGGGGATACTATAACCAACGATCTGGAATGGGAGCCGAGAGTGCGTGAATAGTTTGTGACGGTTAGGCAGTCGCAAGGTAGAGGTAACCTCAGATGGGCGTCTGTAAAGACTCCCTGGAGGGAACCTGCGCTGATTTTTTTTCTCTTCCGACATCGCTGTCGAGTACTCCTTGCGATAACTCTGTGCATCTAATTGATTTTGCTGTAGCACGTTTTTCTCACATTGTATACTGTTTAACATTTTTGACATTGGTGACTGGCTGGCGGGCACAACGCCAGGTTATATATGGTTGCAAGTATAACAGAAACCGATAGGAAAAGAAAAGAGAAAGGCCTATAAGTTGGCAGAAAATTTCTCCCTTTTCCATGATTTTTCAATATACTATAGTAAATAACCAGAAAAGGCAACTCCTTTATGCCCGTACAGACGGGTAAAGGCCGGATGGGATGGGAAAATTGCCCTCTTGCAAACCCAAAGGGGTAGTGTACAATAGGGCTATGTCCAAAGATTATCGTTCGCAGGTAAAGGCTCTGGTGCTGGATGAAGAGAGCTTTGTACGGTTAGTGCTCAAGGGGCAGGTGGCGGAGAGTAATCCCTGGCGCCAGGTGGTGGTGCGCCCGGTGCTGCTGAAGAGCGGCCGTCATTTGCAATTCTCGTACTTCAATCAGAAGCAGGATATTACCAAAAATTATCGCAACAACGAAGCAGAGGCGCGCCTCGACGAGGTGCTGGCTCTGCCCTTTTACAGTGTTGCTGTGCAGTCTACCAGCGGAGAGAAGCTCTTCCAGGTGACGAAAAAGGGCGTCATTCTTCACAAAGGCCAGGGCACTCTTACTGCTGAAGCGTCTTCTCTGGCACACGATGCCAGCAAGCAGCTCGCCTTGCCAGCCGGGCGGCCAGATGCTTTTTTGCAGGCGACTGGCGTGATGGATGAGCAGGGCCACGTGCGGCCCAGTATGCACGACAAGTTTACGCAGATTAACGAATTCCTCAAGTTATTAGAGCACACGGGCGAGCTTGAGCGCCTACCGGACAGGCAGATAGAACTGCTCGATTGTGGCTGTGGCTCGGCCTATCTCTCCTTTGCTGCCTATCACTACCTCAACGATGTGCGCAAGATTCCCGCGCGCCTGGTCGGTATTGATGTCAATGAAACCTTGATTCGCAAAGATAACGCCGAGAGCACACAGTTGGGCTTTACCCAGACCTGTTTCGAGCGCTCGGCCATTCTTGACTACCGACCAGCGCCGGCGCCAGATATTGTGCTGGCTCTGCACGCCTGCGATACCGCGACTGATGAAGCCCTCTACCAGGGCATTGTCCACGAAGCGCTGCTGATTCTCTGCGCGCCCTGCTGTCATCACCATCTCCAGCAGCAACTACACGTCGTAGCTCCGCTTGGCGCGCTTTTTCACGACGGTATTCTCAAGCACCGCCTGGGCGATATCCTCACCGATACCTTCCGCGCCCTGGTCCTGCGCATTCTGGGTTATCGCGCCGATGTCGTCGAATTTGTCGCACCCGAACACACTGACAAAAACCTGATGATCCGGGCTGTTCGCCGTCCACAGGGCACGAATGCTGCCGCTGTCAAAGAATACCTCGAACTCAAGCAATTCTGGGGCGTCACCCCTTATCTGGAAACGCTGCTCGGCGAGCGCTTGCAGAAGCATCTGCATGAATAATCGCGAGTTAATTCCTCAGCGCCTGCGGCGCTTCGCATAAGTTAAGTAGAGTGCGAAGCGCCGCAGGCGCTGAGGAATTTAATAAATATGGTTAGATTAATTCAGCGATGCGCAGGAAATTCTCGAAGAGGGTGCGCGTGTGATCCTGGTAGGCCGGGGCGTGTTCGAGCCATTCCCGGGCGAGCCTGGCAGGCGCGTCAGGATCGTTGAGGGTTTCGCTGATCTCTTTGACGCAGATGGGGTCGCGCAGCCAGATCGAGGCGATCTCTTCGTTCATCTCAATGTGGAATTGCAGGCCGTAGGCGCGTGGGCCGTAACGGAAGGCCTGGTTGGGCGCGTTCTCGTTGCTGGCGAGGTGGATCGCGCCGCCGGGCAGTTCGAAAACATCTCCATGCCAGTGGAAGGCGAACTGGTGGCCGGGTAGACCGGCGAACAGGGGGTCCTGGCGCCCGGCCTCGGTCAGCGGGATACGGTAGAAACCCACTTCGGAGCGCTCGTGGCGGCGCACTTCGGCCCCCAGCGCGCTGGCTAGCAACTGACCTCCCAGGCAGATTCCGAGTGTCGGAATATCTTGCGCGACCGCCTGGCGCAGTAGTTCCTGCTGCCGGACCATATAGGACAGGTGGCTGTCCGCGTAGAGATGCTGTGGACCACCCAGGACAATAATGGCCTGGTAGAGCGCGGGATCCGGGAGCGGCATCTTCTCAACCTCGATTGTGTCGCAGATAATCCCATGTTCCTGTAAGAGTTCTTCCAGATAGCCCGGCGGATCGTCCCAGGTTTGTTGCAGTGCCAGCACTCGCTTCATGAGCGGTAGAGTCCTTTCGATGGAGAGAAAGATCGATACATTCTACTGTATTGTATCATCTCCATTGGTAAACAGATGAGATAAAGACGCCGGATAGCTTATAGTTCGTCCGGCGTCTTTATCTCATCTGCGGTGAAGCGGAGGGGCAGATTTTTTAGAAAATGGCCTGGTCGGTATCCGCGTCGAAGAGGTGGATATGGTTGGTATCGACCTGCAGGCTGACATCCTGACCGACGTGCACCTGCGCGCGGGGATTGAGGCGGGCCTGGAGCGACTTGTTGGTGTTGCCGCTGGTCAGGTAGACGAGCAGTTCGTTGCCCAGATTCTCAACCACGTCGACAGAAGCGTTGATGGTGGAATTGTTTGATTCGCCGTTGAGCAGAGCGCGATCTTCCAGGTGCTCCGGGCGGATGCCGAAGGTCAGGTGGCGGCCAGCGGCCTCGCGAGCCAGGGCGGCATATTTGCCGGGAACCTCGACCGTGCCCAGGCCTTCCAGTACGATAGCCGTTTTATCGCCATCGCCGACCACCTGAGCGCTCTCGAAGAAGTTCATCGCGGGCGAGCCAATGAAGCCAGCGGTAAAGAGGTTCGCGGGATGATCATACAGTTCCTGCGGAGTGCCGAGCTGCTGGACCACGCCTTTATTGAGCACCGCAATGCGGCTGCCCATCGTCATGGCCTCAGTCTGGTCATGTGTCACATAGATAAACGTCGTCTGAACGCGCTGGTGGATCTTGATGATCTCGGCGCGCATCTGAACGCGCAATTTCGCGTCCAGGTTGGAGAGAGGCTCATCCATCAGGAAGACCTGCGCGTCCTCGCGGGCGATGGCGCGACCGAGGGCCACGCGCTGGCGCTGGCCGCCGGAGAGTTCTTTCGGTTTGCGCTTCAAATATTCGCGCAGGCCCAGAATATCAGCCGCCTCGTTCACGCGTTTATTGATCTGTTCTCTGGGAACGTGGCGCAGCTTCAGGCCGAAGGCGATGTTGTCGAAAACCGTCATGTGGGGATAGAGGGCGTAGTTCTGGAAGACCATCGCGATATTGCGATCTTTGGGGTCGATGCCGTTGACAACGCGGTCGCCGATGATAATATCGCCATCGGTAACATCTTCCAGGCCAGCGATCATGCGCAGGCAGGTGCTTTTACCGCAGCCGGAAGGGCCGACGAGCACGAGAAATTCTTTGTCCGCGATATCGAGGTTGATGTCGTGGACCACTTCAGTCTTGTTGAAGTTCTTGTAGACGTGGTTAAATTGGACACGAGCCATGAAGGTCACTCCTTTTCGCTCTTGTAACAGGCTGTCTGCCAGAGGCGGCTCCGCCGGGCGAGACGTAGTCCCTTGCCTGCTACATCTAATAATTTGAGCTATCGCTTAATGCCCTCTTTGCAACTGTCCGGTACATTCCGGCAGATGGGAGTCAAAGGGGCCTCTTCCCACCTATAATCAAAATCGCCTCGCGGTACCCTTCGGGCCTGTTGCGAGGTGATCGATTGGTGTTGATATAGAGTATATCATAGGCTGAGCCAAAAAGAAAGAGGCTTTTAAGTCTTTTGTGGGTCTTTTGGAAAGACGATTTCTTCTCGTTTTTATGCAAAAACGCCTTTTATGCCGGATGAGATACGAGTAAGAGAAGCAAAAGAAGCAGGAATTTCTTCGGTGCTTTCCAAAGAGTCAGGAATGACTTATACCTCATCCGGCATAAAAGTGGGTATCGGTGAGTTTGCTGATATGTTACAATGCTGAAACTTTATCGCTCTGGCCATCTGTCCCCACTCGTTGACCGCAGCCGCGTTGCACAGTGCGTCGGGTTTGCAAGCAAACTAACCGTCCGCAGGAATGTCGTCACATGATTGGCAGATGGAGCAACTCTTCCGCGATCTGGCTCCAGACAAATTGCTGCGCTTCTGGATAGCTGAGGGAGCGATTGACAGTGAACGCAGTTTTCAGTGTGGCCAGTACGCGCTGCTGGAAGTTCGAGAGGTAGGGGAGCTGGACCTGGGGATCTGGCATGGTCTGGAGCGCGATCTGCTCAAAAGGATAGAACTGTTCCGGGGCAAAGGCCAGCACCAGCAGGGCAGAGTAGCCCTGGAGCAGTTCCAGACGCGCCGGTTCAGCGAAATAACCAGCCTGAGTGCTGGCGGCGAGCAGGCAGCCAGCGACGCGCCCGGTGTGCAGGATGGGAAAGGCCGCGGCGCTTGCCGCGTGCTCTGGCAGATAGCTGGCCGGGTACAGCTTCTGGCGGCTGTCCGCGACAGTTTGCGGCAGACCCAGAGTAACCGCGTGACCGGCAAGAGATTCAGCGCCCAGAAAGCCCGTGTGAAACTCAATTTGCTCGGGCCAGGGAGGCGTGCCCAGGCTGGCGCATGCGCGCAGGTAGCGCACACTCTCTGTCCGGGGTGAAGTCATGGCCTGGACCACCCGCAGCGAGATGCCCAGCCGCCGCGGATCAAGCTGTTTGACCGCTTCCGAGAGAATCGCGGTGCAGATCGACCAGTAACGTGATTCCTCCGACGCGCTGGCGTGGAGATCGAAGATCAACGCGGAAAACGCCACGGAAATGCCTTCCGCCGGCAGACCCGGCAGCGCGGGGAGATCGTCGAATTCTTCCGCGAGCAGGGTGCCCGGAAGCATCTGATGTTCAGGCAGGGCTTGCAGCAGAAGGTCGCGCTGGTGAGGGAGCGGGCTGGCCTCGCCCGTCGTCCAGCGTTGGAGCGTAGACACGCTGATGCCCAGTACCAGCGCCAGCCGCGTTCTCTCCCTTGGCCTCTCAATCAGCGCCGCCAGCCGCTTGCGCCATGTCTGATACTGTTCCATCCCGCGTCCTTTGTGTGGCTTCTCTTGCTTTTTGCCTGACCTTTGAACTCACTATATAGCGCGCGAACACCGCTGTCAAGGGTCCGCGCCAGGATGACCAGGGCTGTTGCAAGATCTTTCTCGCCGCCTGCGGCGGCTCGCAAAAAGAGAGAAAAGAGGTTTTTGCGGGGACTGGCTCCTTGTTCCGAGCGGGCAAGTTGCTTGATCGCAGCTTTCTTCGCCCGCTCGGAAAGGAAGCCCCGTCGCTTCATCTGCCCCCGGCAGCGCGTCCCCCGGCAAAGGGCAGCCGCATCCGGGGGATGATG
>DASVMX010000126.1:0-7210 GCA_036384215.1 Ktedonobacteraceae bacterium
CGAGAAATGGGCCCGCCAGCCATGCGCCAGCTCCGCATAAATCTCCTCGCTGATAACGGTAATCCCCTGGGCGCTGGCCCAGGCTCCTAGCACAGCCACGTCCTCTGGCGCAAACATCGCGCCGGTCGGGTTGCTGGGCGAATTGACAATCAGCACACGTGGACGTGCTCCCCGCGAGCGGGCGGCGCTGAGCGCGTCATCCAGTGCCTCTGGCGTCAGCCGGTGGTGGTCCGCGGGATCGGTCGCGACCGGGATCACCTGGCGACCTGCAAGCCTGACCTGGGGTCCATAGCTGACCCACGAGGGTCGGGGCACCAGCACATCCCCATCCAGCACCTGGAGCAGCGCATAGATCAGCGGCTTGCTGCCCGGACCCACCACCACCTGTTCCGCACCGCAACTGACCCCACGTGTACGCTCAATATAACCCGCGATCACCTGGCGCAGCTTCAACAAACCCGCTACCGGCGCATAGCCCGTGCTGTCAAGCGCCGCCGCCAGCGCCTCGCGCAGCGCCGGATGCAGGGGAAACATCGCCTCGCCAAAGCCCAGGTGCAGTGTCTCCTGCCCTTCCGCCCTGCGCCTCGCCACCGCTTCATTCATCGCCAGCGTCGGCGACGCAGCCAGTTCGCGCAATCCCTCCGTCAACTCCAGCGGCTCTCCAGCCTCAAACTGCTGGCCAGCCGCGCCCGCCCTCCGGGAAATAGAATGCTCCATGTATGTGCCCTTTCTGTAGCAAAAAAAATTCTATTATTCGTTGTTTATTTGCAAGTTATTCGCGTGATAATGCGCACTAATTTGCCTTTTCTGTCAATAAATAATAAATTTCTTCTAAGTAGCTCTTTTTTCTTTTCTATTTTGATTTTAGCAATTTTCTCCCAGATATCAAGGAAATGCGTGTGACGAAGCGAACGACCTCGTACTACATCTTCAGCCGCTATTCGTTGTTCAATCGGCACGCCATACCTTTCAAACAAGGTAGCAGCATTAGCAAGATGATAGCCAACAGTTACCAATATGACATGTTTAAACCCCTTCTCCCTGACGATCTTGGCAACTTCCTCAGCATTTCCAGCCGTGTCGATAGAATTCTTATGTTCTTCTAAAATGATCTCTTTCTCTGGAATATTGGGAAAATGCGCTCGGAGGTATCGCTTCATTGCCCGCGCTTCTGAAGGCGGACCGGTGGTTTCACCACTTGAGCAAATAATAACTCTATCTGGCTGATACAACATACCACCAGCTAGCACATTAAGGCGAGTCTCATTACTCAAATGAAAATTATCTTTTCGAATGATATTGGGATTTGATCCTATCCCAATATTCTTTCCCAGAAGAACAAGGGCAGTATGCAAGGGCATCTTCTCCTGTTTTCCTTCTCTCTGAATCTTGTGATCAGCACATCCTCTCCTACAATAACACTTCTTCCGAAAAAGACGTTACTAACTAGGAAAAACAGGAGTCTTAAAAGCAGATGACAACAAAAATACCTATGAAAGAGGCTAGCCGTCATCTTTATTTGTGTTGCTTTGCATGTATTCCTCTTTATGAAGCGTTGATATGTATTTGCTTGCATAAGAGCAAAAAATTTCTATCTCTTCCCCCATTGCTTATTATCCTTCTTCCCGGTCGGCGTTCAGCCAGAATCAGAGACACCCCGGCTCCTAGCAAGAAGGCTCCTTTATCCATCTTTCAATATATACACATATATCATTACTCACAGAATGCGCGACACTCCTTGAGTGATATTCAAAAGCAATAACAGGGATATTTATGTAACAGTAAATCTATATAATCATATCTGATATCGAAGTGAAAAGCAAGCACTTTCGCTCCTATCATCAGGTTTTCCTCAAACTCAAGGTAAAAGCCAGTGCTTCTTCGGGATTTTAGATGGGATTACTGTTTTTGAGATAGCATCGTCTGGTAATAATCGCACAGATCGGTCAGCGGACAGCGCGGGCAGCGCGGGTGCTCGAAGACGCAGATCCGTTGCCCATGCCGCAGCAATGCTTTGTGGAAGTTGTAGATGCTGCGGGCGTCTGGCGGTAAGAGCGCTTGCAACAGTTTGTGCGCTGCTTCCGCTGAAACTTTCTTGCCGATCAGGCCCAGGCGCTGGGAGACGCGGTGGACGTGGACATCAACTGGCAGGGTTGCTTTGCGGCAACTGAAGAGGAGCACGCAGGCGGCAGTCTTGGGACCAACTCCTTCAAAGCGGCTGAGCCAGGCTGTGCCCTCTTCTATGGGCAAGTCGCGTAGAAAGTCCAGGTTCAAGTTGCCTCGTTCCTCAGTAATCTGACGCATGACCGCTTGCAGGCGCGGCGCTTTGACCTCTGGCCAGTTGACGTTCTCAATGGCCGCCTGAACCTGTCCTACTGGCGCGTCACGTACAGCTTCCCAGGAACCAAAAATGCGGAGTAAGTTCTCATACGCTGCCGCTGTCTGCTCGTCTTTGGTGCGATGGGAAAGCAGGATATCTACCAACTGGCTCATGGGGTCTTTGTCTGAAAAGGGCAGCTCGCCATAGCGCTCGGTCAAACGCCGCGTTACTTCCGCTGCCTTCGCTTTCAGGGCTTCAATGTCATTTGTCGGATAACCGTAGTCCGCCGGGTTGCGTTTCTCTGAAGGCTTCTGCTTCATGTTCCACGTCTCCTTCCAGACGAAAAGATGAACTGGCCTCAGCTCTCCCGCAGGGCCGCGTCAATGGCATCGTACGCCCGCGCCAGAAAGACAGTGAGGTTTTGCCTGTCAATGGAGTAAGGTGCGTCTCCCAGGCGTTTGAGGACGGCTTTATCTACGCTGCTGGCTCCTGGATGGATGGCGAAGCTGTCCAGGCCCGCGCCGGCCTGCCAGAAGGTTTCCAGGCACTCTTCAAGCGGAATACCTGTCTCATAGGGCTCAAGATCCGCGCTGGTTGCTGACGCGCCGCTGGCGGGCGGCAGGGCCGCGGTGCGCCTGGCGCGCAGAGCCTGAATGATTTCGTCTTTGGTGCGCCCGCGCAGCTTGAAGATGAGGAAAGGATCTTCGTCAAAGCGCTCGGCCAGCAGATAATAGACGGCGGCGATATGCTTGCAAGGGTTGGCCCAGTCGGGACAGGAGCAACTTGTCACCAGGTCTTTGACGGTTGTGGGGAAAAGCGAGAGCTTCACTTCGCTGAAGGCTTCTTCGATGGTCGTGGGCATTTCACCGGCCAGCAGCTTGGCTGCGAAAAGCGCCTGGGCCGCCATGGCGTCAATGACGCGCTCCCAGTCCCGGTCCGCCAGCGGCTTGAGCTGGATTTTGACGTTGTAGGGTCTGGGCTGCGAACCCTGGACCCGCGCTTTGACGATGCCCGGCTCAACATCGATTGAGGCAACCTGCCCCTGGCGCGCATAGCCACGTCCACGCGTCAGACGGCTGCCCATGCTAAAGGATTCGAGCACGTTAATCCAACGCCGGGACCACCAGGTCTCGCCAATTGCGCCCTGCTTGCTCCTGGCCTTGAGGCCGCCCTCGATTTTGATGGGCTGACCTGGCCGGTAGTAGTTCCAATCGTCATCAAAATCGTCCCAACGTCCCATAAACTACTCTCCTACCGCCTCGCGACTCAAGGCGAATAACTCTTTCAGTTGCGTGGTGGACATTTCGGTCAGCCAGTTCTCTCCGCTGCCGACGATGTTGTCCGCCAGGGCTTTTTTCTGCTCGATCATCTGGTCGATGCGCTCCTCCAGCGTGCCCACGCAGACAAATTTGTGCACCTGCACGTTCTTTGTCTGACCGATGCGAAAAGCGCGATCAGTGGCCTGGTTCTCGACCGCGGGATTCCACCAGCGATCAAAATGGAAGACATGATTGGCAGCGGTGAGATTTAAACCAACGCCACCCGCTTTCAACGACAGAATGAAGATCTGTGGACCTCGCTGGTCTTCCTGGAAGCGCTGAACCATGCTGTCGCGGTGTTTCTTGGGCACTCCCCCGTGCAGGAAGAAAACCTCGCTGGCAAAAGTTTCCTGGAGATGACGGCGCAAGAGCGTGCCCATCTCCGCGAACTGGCTGAAGATCAGCGCCTTCTCGCCCGTGGCCAGCACCTCTTCGAGCATCTCTTCCAGGCGCGCCAGCTTGCCGGAACGCCCTGGCAGCTTGCTGCTGTCCGCGACAAACTGCGCCGGGTGATTGCACACCTGCTTCAGCTTCAGCAAAGTCGCCAGAATCAGCCCGCGCCGCTCGATATCCTCTTCGGCCTTTTCGATCTTCTCGATCATCTCCTTGACCACTGCCTCGTAAAGCGAAGCCTGCTCCTGCGTCAGATTGCAGTAGACCTTTAGCTCCTGCTTTTCAGGCAGATCGGCGATGATGCTCTTATCGGTCTTGACGCGGCGCAGGACAAAAGGCTGAATGACGCGCTTGAGCAGGTCAGCGCGCTCCTGGTCGTGATAGCGTTCGATGGGCACGGTGAAACGCTGGCGAAAATCGGTCGCGGAACCCAGGTAGCCGGGATTTAAAAATTCCATGATCGACCACAGTTCGGAGAGACGATTCTCTACCGGCGTGCCGGTCAGGGCGACGCGATGGCGGGCGTTGAGACTTTTGATGGCCTGAGTCTGGCGCGCGGACTCGTTTTTGATGTTCTGCGCCTCGTCCACCACCACGTGCTCCCATTCCAGCCCCGCCAGGTGCTCACGGTCGCGCAGAGCCAGCGCGTACGTCGTCAACACCACATCATGCTGCCGCGCCTCCTCCACAAAGGCCTCACCCGATAGCCGCTCATGCCCATGATGAATCATCACCTTCAACGAAGGCGCGAACCGCTGAATCTCGCGCTGCCAGTTGCCAACAATTGACATCGGACAGATAACAAGCGCAGTTCCGGCAGGGGAATTTTTATCCGCTTCGCCATTTTTATGGAGTAAAAGCGAGATAAGCTGCGCGGTTTTCCCTAAGCCCATGTCGTCCGCGAGACAGGCGCCGAAGCCGAAGCGTTGGAGGAAGGCGAGCCAGGAGACGCCGCGGAGCTGATAGGGGCGAAGCTGACCCTGGAAAGCCGCGGGCGCTGGAATGGAGCTGATGCTATTGTTATCGGAGAGGTGGGCCAGCAGTTCGGTGATCCAGCCTTCGCTCTCGATGTCGGTTACAGGCAGGCCCAGTTCGGATTGTCCCTGGCCAAGGCCAGTGCGCAGGGCTTCGCCGAGAGTCATGCTGCCCGCGCGGCGCTTTTTCTGGAAAAAGGCGATGGCGCGCTCGATCTCGGAGGCGTGCAGCTCGACCCACTGGCCGCGTACCTGGATGAGCGGCTGCTTGAGCTGGACCAGCTTTTCAAATTCTTCGGCGGTGAGTGTCATATTGCCAATCGAGATACTCCAGTCGTAGGACACGATGCCCTGCATCCCAAGCAAGCCAGAAGAGGTCTGAGACCCGGCTTTGGGCCTGATTTTGAGTTTGACTCCCAGGCGCGCTGCCGGTTTGCGCCACCAGGGTGGAATCAGCACGCCAAATCCGCTCTGTTCCAGCAAAGGCGCGGCCTCCCGCAGAAAAGTGTACGCCTGGCCGGTATTCAGCAGCAGACCGCCAGGGCGCGCGCTCTTCAGGCTCTCTTCGATAGCCGGAAAAAGGCGCGCGGCGCGGCCAAGGTCGGCCAGCAGGCGCTCCTGGGGATTCTCGAAGGAGCGCTTGAGAAAGGTCAGCGTGCTTGAACGCTCCTGCCAGACGTTTTCAGCCGGCACAAGCAGACTGCGATCATCGTTGGCCTGGAGATAAAAGCTCATACGCCACGCGGCTGACCCCTGGCCCGCCTTGCTCTCTTTGCTCGTTCCATTTTTCTGTTTGCCTTTGCTCTTTGGAACCATCCCATGCTCCTGATTTTCCGCGACCAGGCGGTCTTCGTCGTCCTCCTCCGCGGGCGGGTCCAGGCGAAAGCAGGTACGGAACATGGCGTCATGCTGACCGAGACTCAAGAGTTCAAACCAGTCGAACATGAGATCAGCAAAGGCCTCAAGCTCGCGGGGAGAGGCTTCCAGGCGGGAATCTGGAGAAGAGAGGGCGCGCAGCCATTGTTCGGGCAGCGGCACGGGCCTGTTTCCACGCTTGCCAGGAACTTGCGCGATCTCTCGAAAGAGCAGACTGGCGCGCACAAAGGCGTCAATGGTGTGATCGAGAAAGTCCATCAGCAGCATCCTGGGCAACGGTACAGGCTGGCCCGCGGGTATCAGCGACCAGCAGACCGGGGGCATGAGCTCGGCCAGTGAGTTGACACGTGGGATATCCTCGGAACTCAGCACCGGCTCCCAGGCCGCGCGCAGGCTGATTGGCTCGTCTTCGCCTGATTCCTGGAGCGCGGGCGCGTAGCACTGACGGCTCAGGAGTTCGTAAGCGAAGCGAGCGGCGACTACCCAGAAACACAGCGAACTTCCAAAGGCCAGCCCTGAGGGGGCCGCGACGGGCAACGCCAGCAGCAGATCCAGGGCCGCGCCCGCGTCCAATGCCAGAGCAGGCACTTCCCACGAGGAGAGAGATGGCGCGCTCAGGTCGGGCTCCTCCTCGCTCACAAACTCCGGCGAGGATTGCGGACCACGCGCGGTCGAAGGCAGACGCAGCGTGAGCACACCCGGCGCGGCCTCACGCGCCAGCAGGCTCCCGCCCAGTTCTCCCAACGTCTCCCGCAAAAGCGCAGCCTCCAGGGCAAAAGGATGCCTGCCTGCCTGTGTTGTTTTTCCCGAGCGCCTGCCCCGTCTGCTCGCCCTCGCTGAAGGCAGCGACGACTCCGCCCACAAATGGAGCCTGGCCCCGTCCCCTCGTTCCCAGAGTGCATGCAAAACAATCAAGATAGTCCCCCGCGACCTGTGAATCCTGGCTCGGTCTGCTCATCCCGAAAAAGAAAAACCGCGCCCAGGGTCAATGCTGATATGCGTCTATTCTCGCTCATTTTACCACATCGGAGCATTGGGGAGAGCAGACTCTGACGCTGCCATCTGATCCACACCGGACGCGCTGGTCCGGTGTGGATCAGATGGCAGCGTCAGAGTCTGCTCTCCAATACCTTTCAAAGAGCAAGCCGATGGCAAGCATCGGCTAAGACGCATCAACCGAAGGGTCCCAACAGAGGCCAGTTCCATAGGCGCGTACTGAAGAAGAAGCTCATCAAAATCCTCCTGAGAACGCACCAGCCAGGAAACGCTGGTGAAGCCACGCCTGAAAGACCAGCCTATGGAACTGGCCTCTGTTGGGATAGTTTTTT
>DASVMX010000127.1:0-7793 GCA_036384215.1 Ktedonobacteraceae bacterium
AAAAATTTTCAATTTTTCTCTTCTACCTGTTCACAACCTCGTGAAAAGGCAACGGAGACAGTAATTTACGGTTCGCCGATAGTGCTTTTGACCAGGTCCACAAGCTGATCCAGGTCAAAAGGCTTGTACACAATGTGCACCACTCCCGCTTTGCGAAACTCATCAGCCTCTTTATCGGCGTCAAGAAAGGCAGTGACAACAATAACCGGAATATTGAAGGAACTCATTTCCATCAATTTCAGCTCATCTCGCCCATCCAGGTACTGCATCATCAGGTCGAGCAGAATCAGGTCGGGTTTGACTTCAGTGACGGCATCAAAGAAGCGCAGGCTCTGTGTCGTCATATGGGTCTCGTATCCCTCATCCGCCAGAGCCTCGCGCAACAGGTCGGCGATTGTAGGGTCGTCATCCATGATTAAGATTTTCTTCGACATCGCTACCCCCTCGTGGTACATCTCTTGCCAGGTGGCCTGGGTCCATACCAGTATTATAGCATGCCCACCACTCCGCTGAGTGCCGATAGTTTCGTGGACGCATCTTGTATACGTACTATATACGACGCCCCACGGTCCTGAGAATACTTCCTGATAGGAAGATAGGATAGAAGTCGTCAAGCATAGAGAGATTTGTTTTCCCCACCCCTTTTAATCTCAACGAGAGAGATGGACATATCGGCCAGGCTACACCTGGCCGATATGTCCATCTCTCTCGTTGAGATTAAGATAACTTCTTCCGACTCTCTTCGTAAGAATACGAATAGTTGCCGGGGTAGATGCATACCTGGCCGCCTGGTTCGATGACGATGGTCTTGCTGGTGATTCTGTCGAGAAAGTAGCGATCGTGCGAGACGGTCAGGATGGTGCCGTCAAATTCCTGTAGTGCGGCCTCCAGTACTTCGGTGGAGGCGATATCCAGGTTGTTAGTGGGTTCGTCGAGGAGCAGGAAGTTAGCGTCGTTGAGCATCAGGCGGGCGATCTGCAGGCGGCTCTTTTCGCCTCCGCTCAGGCGGGCGATGGGCGTGTGCATGTCGTCCAGCGAGAAGAGCAGGCCATGCAGGAAACTGATGGCGCGTGGCTCAGTCATGGGCTTGAGACGGCGCACGAAGTCCAGCGGCGTGCTGGCGAAGGGCAGCGTCTCCTGCTCCTGTGCGTAATAGCCGGCGACGACGCTGGCGCCGAGCTTGATCTCTCCCGTGGCAGGAGGCAATAACCCCAGCATGGTTTTGAGCAGGGTGGTTTTGCCGCTGCCATTGGCCCCGACGATGCCCACGCGTTCGCCGTAGAGGATGGTGACATCAAATGGCTCGAAGAGTACGCGCCCGTCGAGGATCTGGCCGAGATCGCGCACTTCCAGCACCTTTTTGCCGCTGCGCTCGGCGTCCAGGGTAATGCGAATCTTGTCGCGGTCGAGAATCGGCTTGCTGACGCCCTGCGCTTTGATGCGCTCTATGCGTTTGACCATCTCCTCGGCGCGGCCAGCGAATTTGCTGTTGAACTTCGCCCATTCTTTGAGCTGATGCATACTGGTCTCCAGGCGCTTGATCTCGTCTCGCTGAAGCAGGTAGAGCTCGTACTGTTTGAGCAGGCGGCGCTGGCGCTCCTCGAAGTAGTAGCTGTAGTTGCCAACGTAGTTCGAGAGTTCGCCGTCTTCCAGGGCGATGATGCGTTTGACCGCGTGATCGAGCAGCTGGCGGTCGTGCGAGATAATCACGACAGTGCCGGGATAGGTCTGAATGTAATACTCCAGCCAGGCCCTGGCCTGTAGATCGAGATGGTTATCGGGCTCGTCCAGCAGCAGGAGGTCGGGCCGGCGCAGGAGGATACAGGCCAGGTTGACCAGCTTTTTCTCGCCGCCGCTGAGCGTGCCAATCTCGGCATCATACCAGGTCGGACCAAAGCCCAGGCCGCTCAAGACCTCTTCGACCCGGTGATTGAGCGTGTAGCCGCCCAGCGCCTCGAAGCGTTCCTGGGCCTTGCCGTAGGCGGCCAGCACCCGCTCCATGCGCGCGGGATCGCTGGCGACGGCGGGATCGGCCATCTGAGCTTCGAGTTCGCTCAGGCGGACCGGGAGCTGGTTGAGTTCCGGCGAGGCCGCAGAGACGACCTCGAAAATGGTCTGGCGGCTCTGCGCGGGATCGACCTCCTGGGTCAGATAGCCGATGGTCAGGTTGCGCCGCCGCGAGATGGTTCCGCTGGTCGGTGTCTCCTGGCCTGCCAGCAGGCGAAAAAGGGTAGACTTCCCCCCGCCGTTCTCTCCGACCAGTCCGATGCGCTCGCCATCCATAATCTCAAGATCGATCTCGCTTAAAATGGGATTGCCGCCAAAATCTTTGGATACTTTTGTGAAACTTGCCAGTAACATCTATTGTTCCTCCCCAGAAGACTGCGGGCGCCGGGCGCGCAGCCAGAAGACAAGCACCAGAATCCCCAGCGCGCCCAGTAGCAGCGCGACCAGGGTCCAGAGATAGACAATTCTATAAGGAACTGCCGTCACGCTCAGGCCAAAGAGCGGAAAAAGCACAATCATTACAGCGCTGAACAGGCCGGTCTGGAGCGAAAGCACCGTGGCGCGCTGGGCCTCGGGCGCGCGCTGGTTAATATAGGTACTGATCGCGGGGTCCAGCACGGCGACCGAAGCCTGGAAACTCACCAGGTAGCCGAACAGGCTCAACCAGGGTTGGGGCAAGCTCATCAGCACCAGGCCCAGCACCTGGCTGCCCACGAACAGAGAGATCAGCCAGCGCTCCTTGAGCCAGCGCATCAGCGCGGGCGCCAGGGCGGTAAAACCAAAGTTCATAATTGAGCTGGCCGCCACCACCAGGCCGATCAGCGTAGTTGAAAAGCCCAGGTCGTGCAAGTTGAGCTGGTAAAAGTAATAGATCGTCTGCCAGCAGCCATCGACCAGGCCCGAAATGAGCAACAGGCCTACCAGGGCGGGCGAACGCCAGACCACGCGTATCCCCCGGCCAAAGTGACGCAGCGCGCTTGTGCGCTCGCTCTCCGCCACTTTTTGTTCGGGCAGGAAGAGCAGTGGAATAATCCCCAGCAGCGCGAAGAGGCCGCGCATAATAAAAGGCAGTGTTGTCAAAACAGTATTCATGTAGCCGCCAGAAGTGGTGCCGATAATCTCGCCAATCAGCGCCACCAGGTACATGCGGCTGACCAGGCGGCTATAGCGCCGCGTCTGGAGTTCGGGATCTGGCTCGGCCTTGCCCGCGATATACCAGAGCAGCGCCTCGCTCGCGCCCCCGCGAAAAGCATAGGCCGTGCCGGAGAGCACAAAGCTGAGAATCATCAGGGGAGGCGTAGGAGCCAGGAAGAGCAGAGACTCAAGCGAGAGAATCGCGCAATAGACAACCAGGCTTTTGCGCCGCCCCAGCATATCCGCGAAGATGCCCGTCGGCACCTCGGTCACAAATTTCGCCACGTGGAACAGCATCTCCAGCAATCCCAGGTCCAGCGGGCTGTAGCCATGGCCCGCCAGGTAGACCATCCAGATCGCGTTCGTGAAGGCCGTGCAGGTCGTAAAATTGTGGAAATCAAAAGCCCGCGACCAGCGCCGCCAGGGAGATGCCGCAACCGGCGCCGCAGGTTCAGAAGAGGAACCTGATTGAGCATTTTTTTCCAGAAAAAGATCGTTCATCGTAGGCCAGGAACTTTCTCGCGTAACAAACCACACGTATGGCATGATTTTTGGACAAAAGGAAAGAAAAAAGGCGAGGATTCCTGGCAACGGCAGCTAATGCATAGGAGAATATGGTTAAGCGAAGTGAGCAAGCAGGAGGAAAGTTGTGGAAAAAACGATCCCGCGCCGGACAGAAGGCAATACGCGATAGAGACCGCGCTCACAGAGCAGAGAATCTCACCCTGTGAGACCACCCGTCAGGGCGCTCAGGCATCGGCACCACTTTCCGCCGCATAAGCAAACGTGCCAGGCTTATGCGGCGCGCACATGTGAGATGTGCCTGTATTGATAGCTATCGACCGGGAGCATAGCGGTTCTACTTTGCGCTTCCCGGTACTGCATTCTTGTGCTCATAAACCGATGGTAACATAGCTGATCAGCCAAAGTCAAGCGATTTTGTTCTCTCTTCAAAATTTGCCCCATCGTAGTTTTAAGCAATGGATTGGGCTAAATAGGCGTGGAACACCTATTTAGCCCAATCCATTGCTTAAAACTACGATGGGGCATGTCAATAGACTGGACCGGCATGTTATAATCTGCTTTGTGCCCCCTGGTTGGGAATTATTCCGGGCCAGATTGATTGAGTCGTTTGCCAGAGATAGCTGGCCTGACAGCTAATCTATAGTATCTCATGCCAGGCGCTACCGGGCACGATGCCCTGGTGAATTGGCCGCGGCTCTCAGGGAAGAGCGTGGGCAGAGTCTACGCTTGAATAGTGCAGCACCATCGTTGTCGATGATACTACCGCGTAGAAAGGCCACCGAGAAAACATGGATAGGCAACCCCACTTTGTTATTCCTGTTGACACGGACATTGAATTACGTCTCCTCGTAGACGCGGATGCACAGCAACTCTTTACATTAATTGACCGCAATCGCGAGCACCTGCGCCCGTGGCTGCCCTGGGTGGATTATCATACAGATCCCATTGATAGCCAGCGCTTCATTCGGCGCTCCGCGCAGCGCTACCTGGATAATGATGGCTTTGACCTGGGTATTTACTACCGGGGTCAACTGGCCGGGATTGTCGGTTTTCACACGGTCAACTGGCCCAATCGCCAGGTAGAAATTGGCTACTGGCAGGGCGCTAATTTTCAAGGCCATGGCGTGATGACCAGGGCCTGCCGCGCTATAGTGGATTACGCTTTTCACAAGCTGCAACTCAATCGCGTCTCCATTCTCTGCGCCACTGGCAACGCGCGCAGCCGGGCAATCCCTGAGCGCCTGGGCTTTACTCAGGAAGGCATCTTGCGCGACGGTGAGTGGCTCTACGATCATTTTGTCGATCTGGCAATCTATAGTATGCTCGCCCGCCAGTGGGACACGCTTTATCCAGGCTAGATCCGAATAAAGTGGAGCTACATATGGTACACTTGAAAAAATTGTTGTTTTTACTCTTTGTATGGGGGCTTATGGCAAATGCAATTGACGCAAAAAACACCGGCACACAGACGCCGTTTTTACGCATCCCCTCGCATTCTATGCATCCTTGGATTTGTATTAGCTTATCTTGTTAGTCTGACTACCCTCGCACCCCAGGCGTCAGCGGCGGCGTTGAGCGCGCCCGGTGGCAATGTTTCGGACCCCGTGGTACGCCAGGTGGATATCGCGCGCCCGGCTGTAGTGCGCATCATCACAACGATTGATGGCCGCTTGAGCGTGCGTTTCTCCTCGGCGGTCTCGGCGACCTTCCCGCAGGGTGGCGGATCGTACTCGCTCATGCTGGCGGGAACTGGCTCTTTCATTAGCGCACACGGCGACATCCTGACCGCGGACCACGTGGTCAATCCGCCAAAGGATCAGGGGCTGGACCAGGATCTCTACCAGCACGCAGCGCAGGATGTCGCGGATTTCATCAATTCGCACTTCCAGGTCACCACGCCATATAGCGCCAGCGATGCCTATGCTATCCTCGCGGGTGGCGCGCTGCCATCTACATCGTCATACGATCAGCCGACCAGCGAGGCCTATCTGAGCACCTCCTATGTTGGCGCGATCAACGCCGCCAAGCTGGAGACAGTACCAGCGAGCAGTAAAGCCCCGGTCGACCGCATCGAGGCGCAGAGCGATTTTACACAGAACGACGTCGCGATCATTCACGTGAGCGGGATGGATAACATGCCCAGCATTCAGTTGGATAACTCCGCCACAGTCAATGAGCAGGATAACCTGACCCTCATCGGGTATCCCGGCCTGGCCGACCTGAGCAAAAATCCCACGAATCTGTTGACCTCGTCCATTAACAAAATCTACGTGAGCGCATTGAAGACTACCGATAGTGGCGCGCCTGTGATCCAGGTGGGCGGTAATGTGGAGCATGGCGATAGTGGCGGTCCCGCCCTGGACAACAGCGGCCATATCGTGGGCATTGTGAGCTTTGGCTATTCCGGCGTCAATGGCGATTACGGCCAGACCAGCTTCCTGCAAGCCAGCAGCAGCGCCCTGACGTTAATCAAACAGTTGGGCATCAACACCACTCCCGGCGCGTTTGAAACAGCCTGGACGCAGGCCATCAATGACTACTCCGCCTCGGACTCCGGCCACTGGCAGAAGGCCGAGACCGAGTTGCAGAGCATCTCCCAGGCCTATCCGAATTTCCTGGGAGTGAGCGCGTATCTGAACTACGCGAAGAACCAGGCTGGACTGGAGCAGAATACCTCTTCATCTGGTGGTTCGAGCGCGCTGTTGATCGTCCTGATCATCGTGATCCTGCTGGCCATCCTGGGCATCATTCTCTTCTGGGTTTTCAGGCGGAACACGCGCCCGGTGGTTGTTGCCCCGGCAGCCGCGCAATATCCAGCCAGCATGTATCAGCAGCAGTCGGGCATCTACGGACCTGTGCCCACGGGCTATAACGCGACCGGGCCTCAGTCGCTGCCGGGCGCGGTACCGTTCGGCCAGCAGCCGCAGCCTGTTCCATCTGGCGTGGTCTACCCGAACTACGCGGCGCCAGCCACCTATGGTACACCGCTGCCAAATCAGGTACCACAGACGCCACCGTTCGCGCCTGGAATTGTCCCACAGACCCCCCAGCCCACGCCGGCTCCCTGGCAGAACGCGGCTTTCCCGCCTGTGCAGACCCCGCGCCCTGTGGTTGAAGAGGTAACACCGCAAGCAAGCGCGCCAGTGGATGCTCCGGCAGAGCCGAAGCCTGAACAGAATGTCGAAGCCCTGCCTGACGTACTGGAAAAGAGCGCCACCTATGCCCTGCCTGCCGAACAGGCCGCGGCAATGAGCGCCTGGACTCTGGCCGTACCGCCTTCGCAGACCCGGCTGCCCGCCAGTACCTCCTGGCCCACAATCTCAGTCGGAGAGACAGGGGCCAGCGAAGAAGAGAAAACCGTCCTGGCTCAATCCCAGAGCCGCGGATTCTCCGTACCGCGCAGACCCGCCGTTGCTGAAGCTGTCGTTCCCGAAGCCGCCAGAGCCCCTGAGAGCTTAGAGGCCACCGTAGCCAGTCCGTTCACCTGGGTAGCCCCCTGCGGCCACACCAACGCGCCAGATGTCCGCTTCTGCCGCGTCTGCGGCCAGCCTGTCGCGCCCAGCGTGTCCAGCGTACCCGAAGTCAGTGAGAGCAACGGCGCGTAAATAGATTTCGGCGGATTAGCTCCGACGATGGGTTATGAAAAAGCGCGGGACACATCAACATCGATGTGTCCCGCGCTTTTCATAACCAGCGTGTTAAGGCCTGCATCTGGAAATGAATTTCCTGGCCACCCTGGGATATAGCACCCGCGAGATCGAGGCCCCCGTCGAACTCCCTTCGCTCGACCTCGTCAATATAGAAGCTAACCGCATCGCCCTCTCCCAGGCGCTCTTTCAAGAAATCGACGTCTTACTGCTGCCAACAACGACCGATATTCCCCCCAGCATCGAAGCTGCCACAGCCGGAGGAGCGCAAGCAGTCGCTCCTGACAACACCTTTTTCTGCAATTATTACGGCCTGCCCGCGCTCAGCCTCCCCTGCGGCTTCAGCTCAAACGGCCTGCCTCTGGGCTTCCAGGTAGTCGGGCCGCGCCAGGGTGAAAACACCGTCTTGAGTGTCGCTCACACCTTTCAGCAAGCAACCCAATGGCACATGCAACATCCCTCATTTTAGTCCACCCGAAA
>DASVMX010000128.1:0-6574 GCA_036384215.1 Ktedonobacteraceae bacterium
CATATTCTGAGAAAAGAGCGCCGCTGCGCGGCGCGAGGGGTAGCCCTGATGGGATCTGGGTTCTCTTGAAATAGATGAAAAAATATGGTACACCTAATAAAGAAGAAGGGTGAACCTTCTTAAAAATAGCTTTTGTGATAAAGATAGATTCTGAAAACAGTCATAACCGCTGTCTTCTATGGATCTCACACCAGTTTACAGGTGGCACGGGTGCCGCATCTTCGCGGATCTCACGCCAGTTTTCCGGTGGCAAGGGTGCCATACACGGGACATGCTTTGCAGTGTTACCGGGGAACACGGTCCTGAAAGGGGCTAGCCTGTGCAAATATCCTCACACATTTTCTCCGGTGGCCAGAGCATCATCCTTTTTTGCGATCTCATCTTCTATCGCAATCGTATCATACAAGGATTTTATGGAACCTCACAGTTTACCTCAGAACACATTACAGTTGCTTACGTCCAATAATGAGTATCTTGAGTCACATATTCCCTGGTGGCGGGACCTGGGCGCGCAGGCGAGGGCCGAGCTGTGCCTGGAGCCGCTGGAACGGGGAGAGAGGCGCGTGGTGGATGTGGTGGTGATTGGCGGAGGTGTGGCGGGCCTGAGCGCGGCTTTGAGCGCGCGGGCGGCGGGCGCGGAGGTGCTTTTACTGGAGGCGACGCGAGGTCTGGGCCGGGGTGCGACGGGACGGAATGCTGGAATTTTGAGCGCTGGAGTGAATATGGGAATAGCCGAGCTTCCGCCGGAGGGGGAGGAGGCTCAGTTCTGGCCGGAGACGACAAAAGTATTGCTGAACCTGGTGGAAGAGTCCAGGCAGGCGGATAGTCTGTTGCAGACCACTCTGACGGGTTCGCTTAATCTGGCTGAAAGCGTGCACGCGGCCCGCGCGCTGGCGCGGGAGGTCAGGGCGCGCGTGGCGCTGGGCACGCGGGCGGAGTTGTGGAGCCCCGAACAGGTGGCGCGTCATACGGATGGGCGGCTGAATACCAGCCAGGTGGTCAGCGCGATGTGGCTGCCGGACGAGGGGCGCGTGCAGCCTCTGACTCTGCTGGCGCACCTGGCGCGGCGGGCGCGTGCAGCGGGTGCGCAGATTGTGGGCCAGGCCGAGGTGGCCTGTTTCGCGGAAGTCGCGCCCGCGGGTCGTCCGGCTTTCTGGAGTCTCGTGCTGACCAGCGGCCAGAGCATCGAGGCGCGCGGCTTAATCAATGCCGTTGGGCCGACTTCACAGCCGAACTCGCGCATCTACGCTCTGGCCTTTGAAGCCGACCTGCCCGATACCTTTCCGCTTTTCTGGGATGCCGCGCCCTATACCTACGCCGACTATCGTCCGGGCTGCGGTCGCCTGACGGTCAGCGGCGGGCGCTATGGCAAAGCCGGGGGCAGTGGTCACGAGGCCAGCTACTATCGACGCCTGGTCAGCAATGCGCGTCACTGGCTGCCCGAACTGGCCACGCGCGCGCCAGCCTACAAGTGGAGCGTCGACCTGAGCGTCAGTGCAGACATGGTTCCCAATCTGCGCCGCCTGGGCGAGCACGCACCCGGCCTGGCCATCGAAGGCCTGGGAGCCCTGGGCGTTCTGCCCGGCATCGTCCTCGGCCAGCGCGGCGGTGCGCAGATAGCCGCGAGATTTTAGGCCTGGGAACGTTTTATTAATAGCGATGATACGAGATGGAACGATTTGCGCGCGATAGATAGGGGATTGCGGAAAATCCGTCGCGAAGGGTTCGCTTTTTGGGATATAATTGAAAGAGAAAAGATCAGCCAGATAGAAGTCGGTTAGAAAGTGTCTATGCAAGATCAGAACAGAGATCGACCAGTTGGCCAACTGGAAGAGATGCTGGCGGATTTGATGCAGCATCACAATGGCCTGGCGTCTCCCACACCGCCGGTCGCGGCTGTGCCTGAGACGGTGTCTATCCCCGGTCCCAATGCTATCAGCGCGGCTGAGCGGACACGCCTGCGCCAGGGTGTGATGCATGTGCGGCTGCGCCATTTTTATTGCACGCTGGAGGAGATGGCGGAGCCGGGGTTGCGTGGGCTGGCGTTTGTGGTGGGCACGGGTACAGGGCGGCCCAACGAGCCGGGGCGCGTGATCGATGTCTCGCCCGCGGCCCAGCGCCTGGGTGTCAGTCCGGGGATGCCTCTGCGGCGTGCCTATCGCCTGGCGCCACGCGCGCGTTTTCTGCCGGCTTCCCACGAGCGCTATCAACCTGTGCTCCAGCAGGTCAAAGAATGCTACCGCGTCTATTCGCGCATTGTCGAGTCAATCCCCTTCGCCGACGCGTATATCGATCTGCGCGGTTGTGAGCTGGCCTTTGATTCGCCGGTGACGCTTGGCGAACGGCTGTGCGCGCAGCTCAGCGAACTGGGCCTGGTGCCGTTGATTGGGATCGCGAACGGCAAGGCCGTCGCCGAACTCGCGGCCCTGATGAGTCGCAAGGACGGTCGCCAGGGGGTGCTCTATGTGCCGCCGGGGCGCGAGGCCTCGTTTGTGCAGACGCTGCCGCTCTCAATCTTGCACCAGGTGCGGGCTGCCGGCGCGGGTTTGCCCGCGGCCTTACCTGATCTGGACGAGCACGAACCCTTCAATTCGCGCCTGCCCGAGATTGAGGCGCGCAGCGAGCAGGTGGACGCGGTGGCGATCAGCGAGACGGTCAACCACTTGAAGGATTTCGGCATCACCACCTTCGCGCAGATCTCGCTGTTGGGCGAGGAGGGTTTGAAGCGTCGCCTGGGACAACTGGGCGCCTGGATCTACCAGCTTGCCCACGGGGATGACGCCAGCCTGGTTGTGCCTGATGCTCCCCCGCTCAGCCAGAATGCCCGCGTGCGCTTTCATCACGCCGCTGATGCTGACGAGGCCTGTGAGGCGATTCGCCGCCTCTCTAATTATCTCAGCAACCGCCTGCGCGAGCAGCGCTTGAAAGGGCGGGTGATCGCGCTCATGCTCTGGCCGAATCGGCCCAGGCGCGAAACGCGCCGGCTGGTCATCGACGAGCATGGAGAAGAAGTCGCTGTAACCGCCGCGGAAGAGACCATCGGCGGGCAGATGGTGCTGGAGCGCCATACCGACGAAGCAGACATGATCGCGCACCACATCCTCATGCTCTTTGCCCACTACCATCGTCCTGCCTATCGCTACCTCCAGGTGCAGGTACGCATCGGAGACATTATCAGCCCCTCGCCATCTAACTATATGCCCTCGTCGCGCCCTCGCGGCAGACTCTCGCGTAAACTGTAGCAGACCCGTTGCGGCTATCTATTAGCCAGATTTTGTATGCTTCTGCTAAAATGAAACGAAAGGTGCCTTTTCTGCGATATAATAGATAGAGAAGGGTCACTATCTCATGTTTTCAACGCGGAGCATGGGTGCACTGCTATGTTCTATTCCTTTTTTATCTATATCAGCGTCGATCTCTCTTTTTACTCTTTTAGACTGACGTTGATCTCTTTAGCTGCCGTTTCTTAGAAAAGGCCTGTTCCAATCAAGGAAAAAACCGCCTGCTGAAACTCATTTGTGCTCTTCTGTTATGGTAAAGAGAGAGCCTATGATGAGCACGTTATAGACAGGGGGGCATAAGTTGTATGTCTATTACGTCATCAAATAATCAGGGACAAAATACGGATTTTGTGGATTTGCTTGCCCGCCATGCCAGTCTTGCCGGCTGGCTTTCAAATGCTTTCTATGGGCGAGAGCAGTGGCAGGCGGAAGATCTGCTGCCGCGCTTCCTCGCCGAGTGCACTAACCAGGGGATACCAGAGACCGCTTATCCGTTTACCGCCAGTGATCGGGGTCTGAGCGACCTGCGAGTCTATCTTCAGAGCGCGCTGGCAGAGCTTGATGCATTTTCTATTTTATCGGCGAGCGGCAGTCATGCCGAGCCAGCAGATTTACAAGCGCAGAGTGAGGGTTGTACTTTGGGGGAAGCATCTACAGATAAACCAGCAGGGGTCACGCTGGCCTCGTCCGGCGAAGCGGTTGCCGAGGATCAGGCAGAAGCGGCCCGCGGGACGCTCGCGGGAGAGACAGAGGTGGAGGATGTGGCGCAACTGGCAACCGCGCATGTGCCAGCCGTTGCGCCAGAGCCACAGGAGCCAGAAGCGGCTCCGGCGCCAGCCGCCAGCGGGGAGCCTGTAGAAGATGTGTCTCAACTGGCGACCGCGCATGTGCCAGTCGTCAGCGGGGAGCCTGCAGAAGATGTGTCTCAACTGGCAACCGTGCAGGTACCAGCAGTCGCGCAGGAGCCTGCGGACCAGCAGGTAGGTGAGCAAGAAAAGCAAAGCGAGGAAGACAGGCCAGAGCAAGATCCTGCCCCGGTGCCCGCGCCTGTGCTGGCTCCGCGCCGCCGCGTGAAGCGCCCACGCCGGCAGCGCACGCGACGCCAGCGTATTGTCTCCTGGGTTGTGCTGGTCGCGGTCCTGGCGAGCATTCTGATACCAGCGATTGCCCTGGTAACCTTTGGCCTGAGCGCGTATAACACCTATCGTGATCTAAGCAACCAGGCCCATAGCGCTGTCAACCACCTGATGGACGTGAAAAATATCTTTAGCAGCAGTAGTAGCAATAAGTCACATCTTACTGGACTCCTGGACACAAATAGATTGCAGCGGGCGCGGCAGGATTTTGCTGCCTCGGAACACGATTTTCAGCAATTACAAATACAACTCAAACAATCATCTACCCTGCAAACTATTACTACCTATCTTCCGCGGTATCGAGAAACGCTGGTATCAGCGCGGGAGGCCAGCCAGATCGGGATCGACATGGCCAGAATCGGCCAGATAGCGACCGAGCACGCGGCCCAGATAGCGCCCACGTTTAGCGGTTCGCTGCTGGCTGCGACCGGCAAGCCCCTGGTGACGCAGGCGCTGCTCGATACGCTCAACACGACCATTGACCAGGTGACGCCGCTGCTCAAGGATATCGAGGCGCACTCACAAGGCGTGGCGCTGGACTCGCTGCCCATTTCTGCCTCTGAGAAGACGCAGGTGGGGCAATTGCTCCAACTCTTGCCGCAGGCGATCACCGACCTGGGCATCGCGCGCGGCCTGCTGGGCGACGCTGGCTGGCTGCTCGGCGTGAATCAGCCGCGCACCTTTCTGGTGCAGACCATGGACCGGGCGGAACTGCGCGCCACGGGCGGTTTTACCGGCCAGTACGGCGAACTGACCATCAATGGAGGGCGCATCGCGCCATTTAGCCTGAAGGATATTTCCCAGGTGGAATATACCAACACCAGCATCACGCAGGGCCAGTCCGCTCCGTCCCAGTACCGTTCCTGGTGGCCTTTTGCCAACTGGGGTTTGCGCGATTCTAACGTTTCCGCAGACTTCCCGACCACGGCCCAGCTGGCGATAGATCTCTATAAACAGGAGACCGGCTCCCAGGTTGATGGCGTGATCAGCTTCACTCCAGTCGTGATTGAGCATGTGCTGGCGATCATCGGGCCAGTTCAGGTGCCTGGTTACAATACCACGGTGACCTCGCAGAATCTGGAAGATATCCTGCACTATTATCAATTAGATAACAGCGGTATTCTCAAACAGATCCTCAGCCAGCCCAACAATAGCACGACTTCACAGCGTAAGCGTTTCACGAACTATCTTTCCACGCTGGTGATGGATAAAGTGCGCAATGTGCCGGCTGACCAGTTGCTGGCAATTACCCATCAGATGCTGTCGGACCTGAAGAGCAAAGACTTGCAGATGTACGTAAGCGATCCCGCCACGGAACATGTGCTGGCCCAATATGGGTACGCGGGGGCGCTGGATCGTTCGACAAGCCACGATGGTTTCTACGTGGTACAGGAAAACCTCAGCGCCAGCAAGGCCTCGCAGTATGTACAGACTATCTTGCACGATACCGTAACCCTGGATAGCAAAGGTGGGGCTACCCACGCGCTACAGATTCGCCTGGTCTATAATCAGGCCGGCCCGGTCTATGGTTATGATACCTACTACGACTACCTGCGTGTCTATGTGCCAACTTCGGCCCAACTGCTCTCGGCGGATGGTTTCTCCTCGGGAACGCCGTTGTGCGGGGGCAGATACGGGAACTGTCCGGTGGATGGACCGTATCCTGAGGGCGAACTGAGCTGTCCCGCGGGACAATATCAACCCGGCGCGGAACCGCCGACGCTCAGCGTACCAGACGGGGGAAGCTGGCAGCCCCTGCAAACCCTGAGTGGGCCTACTAACATCGCCAGCGACGAGCCAGGGCGCGCCATGTACGGCGGCTGGGTGATTGTGCCCAAGAACTGTACCATGAACCTTACGCTCTCCTGGTACGTCCCGGCGCTGTCGTCGCAACCCTACGCGCTGCTCGTACAGCGCCAGGCCGGCACTTTCCCCGAACTGGATCTGAGCATCCTGCCCGATGCCGCAAATTGCGCGCAACTTAAGACCGGCGGACTGCACTTCGACAAGACGCTGACCAGCGACGCCAGCTTTACCCTCCCTGCCTATCCAGCCAGCCAGGGCAAGCAGAACTGCTATCCGCGCGCGTCTGTATAGGATCAATGCTGGATAAAAAAGGCCGGAGCAACGCGGGTGGTTTCCCACCCGCGTTGCTCC
>DASVMX010000129.1:0-6848 GCA_036384215.1 Ktedonobacteraceae bacterium
GAAGCCGCGCAGCGGCTTCTTCTCAATAGGAACAATGTATGCGGAAAATCGGATACCATCTTTTGCTGGTAGGATGTGGCCGGTTGGGCGGCTATAGGCCACCCAACCAGGAGGAGTTCAGATGAAAGTTTGAGCAAATTAGGAAATATTGGCTATTATACCAGGGATGTAAGGAACTTTTTTGGTTACAACTGCACTTCTCTTATTAAGAGATTATAATGAGATTATTCAAGGTGCGATGAGGACAGCATTTATGTTTGCGCGAAAAATGTAATCTGCGAGAGAGTTGATAGCTCCGGTGTTTGAGCCGGACTGGCAAGGCAGTTTTACAGTGAATTTATTTATTTAGTGAATGGATATATAAACTATAATAGTTTGATTCACGTACCTTTGTGTGCGTGAAATTTTTACCCCAGTTTCTGAGAAAAAAGTCGCAATTCTATTGAATCCTATCATCTTGCAATCCAGGTTTCTTTATCTTATAATAGAGAAGACGCATTTTACGATCCCTAGACATGGACTCTTCTGAAGTATAGGAAGAAAAAAGTACTCTCTTTTCGCTTAACAGTACATTGCCTGAAACTGATGGGCTTGCCGATACGTATGTACGGCAAGAAGGGGTATTGAGGATAGTCATCCCCCGTATCCTCAAGAAAGGAAATCTTTATGGCATTAGCAGAGACCGCTAACGTCGGGAAAACGGTAGCGACCAGAGTAGGTAAAAACATCCGCGAGGTCCGCACGAAGCTGGGGTTAACGCAGGCACAGCTCGCTGCTCCCGAATTTTCCATTTCGTATATTTCGGCGATTGAGCGTGGGAAAATTCGTCCTTCCTTAAAAGCGCTTTCGATTCTCGCGAAGCGCCTGGATGTACCTTTAACATTTTTGTTGGAAGGCAGTCCAGAGGGAGTGAGAGAGGCACAGGCAGTCGGGTACTCGCCAGCGGATTCCGGCCCGGACCAGAAAGTTGATGTTGAGCTTTTGCAGGCAAATGTACTGGTACAGCAGCATCTCTTTGATCAGGCGAACGCCCTGTTGTCCCCAATTCAGCCAGATCGGATCACCATGGAACAGGCCTATCGTCTGTTCTTCTTGCGTGGCCAGATCCACCTGGGCTTGCAGGAGCACCAGGAAGCGGTTGTCGACCTGCGGGCCGCGTTGACGCAGGGTGAGGGCTTGAACGATATTGAGTATATCGAACGGGCGAGGAATCTCCTGGGCAAGGCCTATTTCATGTTGTACAATTATACGCTGGCAATGGAGAACCATCAGCGTTGTTACAACGCGATTGAGAACGGCCAGGTCATGGACCCGGTTTTCGCGCTGGATGTTTATAATAACCTGGCTGGCGACTACTTCCGCCACGGCGACCTTGAGAAGTCGGTCGAGTTTTACCATCGCGCGCTGGCGACCCTGGACGGGTTGAACCGCGACGCACAGGGTTTCGCACGCAAATACATGGAGATTGGCCAGAACTACAAAGCGCTGGGCAAGATCTCAATCGCGCGTGAATACATGCTGCGCAGCCTGGCTATCTACGAAATGTGTGACGAGCAGCGCCTGGAAGGTCTGTCACACCAGCGTCTGGGTAAGACATTGGAGAAACAGAACGATCTGGAGGGAGCGGAGCGCGAATACCGGCTGGCTATCGATATTGAGCAGGCGCTCGATGATGCCGTCGCCTCTTCCACCTGTCATACCAGCCTGGCCGAGCTCCTGTTAAAACAGGGCAAGCTGCCGGAAGCTGAGCAGGAAGCTCAGTATGCGCTGGACTTTGCTCGTACTGGTGAAGACGCGCAGACGCAGGGTCAGGCGCTGATCGCGCTGGCCCAGATTCGTCACCAGACCTCCGACTTCGCGGGCGCGGACAAACTCTTCCAACAGGCGCTCGATCTGCTGGACACCTCGCAGGCTCACGAACTGGCCGCCAGCGCCTACTTCCGCTACGCTAACCTGCTGGAGCAGCGCAACGAGGTTCAGCGTAGCCTTTCCGCGATCAAAAAAGCCTACGAGCATCAGCGCCAGGGCAACCGAGGTGAAGTAGAATAGAAGTATTCCTTCGTCAGGCGAAAAAGAGATTTTGGGATCAAGCGACATGCTGCTTGATCCCAAAATCTCTTTTTCGCCTGACGAAGGAATGATAGTCAAGGAGAAAGCAACATGTTAAAATAAAGATAGAGTGCCGCGGAGAAATAAAATAGGATGCAGAGGTGCTTTGAAAGAATGCCATTTTCAGCAAACGATCTCAGATATCATTTAGAAGAAAGTTACCCCGCGCTGTGCGCATATGTTCAACATCGCGCCCAGCGGTATCTGGGGCAACTGGCATTCGATGCTTTTGAGACGGATCAGGTGGTTGGACATGTAATTGAGTACCTGACACGTATCCAGTTACTCGGCGGCGGAGACCGGGCGCCCAGAACCGCGTTAGATGATTTAAGTAATGCTCAATTTTATACGTTTTTAAATCGCATGGTCCAGAACAAGGCCATTGACCGCCTGCGCAGGCGTCGCTTGCCCATGAGTACTACTGGCGAGCTGGAAGAGCAGGGTAACCCGGACGACGACAACGATCCACTGAACTCCGTGGTTGAGCCGTTCTGGGGAGATGTGCCCTTTGCCAATCCCGAAGAGGCTGCGCTGGAGGCGGTTTCCCGCGATCAACTGCGCACTTTGCTCAAGAAATGCATTGAGACCTTGAGCGCGGCTCCGCGCCAGTTGCAGGCAGTGATACAAGAATTGGAAGAGTTGGGCGCGGGCGAACTGGTCAGGGAAGTGCGCGCTGAGGTGTCGCTCGACCTGGATATCAGCGTTGTCGCCCATTTAAGTCAGCATAAAGATCACGCTCATAAAAAACTCCGGCTCTGTTTGCAGAAAAATAGCACGAATTTGGCAGTTATGCTTGCTATCCGTATAACAGAGTATGGAACAGAATCCAGCGGAACTGATGAGCTATCAGTTCCTATACAGACCCTAACGCAGAGAGATCTTTCCTTGAGGGAGGTGCAAACGGGTCTTCAACATCTCACACGTGCAGGCTTGCTGAACTGGCAGGGCGAAGAGGTTATTCACCTCACTCCTGCCCAGCGGAAGCTATTGACCCGCTTCTATGAAGAGTAAGCCGAGACTCTGGAGGATTTTTTATGAGCGATGAATTTGTGGGAATGCCCGATGTACAGGGGCGGGATGCCCGCCTGGGGCAGTGGCTTTATCAACTCCTCGCAGGAGCGCCGCCCGCGACCTCCGCTGAACCCATTCCGGTAGGTGAGGATGTCAGCCTGCTTGGAACGGATTATCACGCGGCCTTTTATCCAGCCATACCCAATTTTGCCCGCGCGCTGTTGCAGCGCGATCCCGAAGCCCTGACTCATTACGCGCCTCTGTTTTTCCACCTGATCGGTTGTCCCACCTGTCATCGCGCATATCTCGAAACCTATGATGCCCTGCGCGCTGCCCTGAGCGATGATGCTCGACCGGCCACTACAACTCTGCGTTTTTCCTCTACTGCCAGCCTGGCAACTACCTCGTCCAAGCAACTGGTCTTTCTCTGCCAGTTGTTGATCGGTCAGGCCAGGTCTGTCCTGCGCCAGGCCCATCGCGAGCACGGTGACGAGGACATCTGGGCACGCGCACTCTTGCAACTGGCCATGCAGCTCAGCCGCCATATCATGCAGGGCTCGCTGCGCCAGCGCGCGCTGCGCGACCTCGTTGAAGTCGCCAGCCTCTATCAAACTTCGACCACGCGTGAGATCCCCGAACGGGGAGAGGACACGCTGACCTATTCCGCGCTGGTCGGGGCTGGCAACGGAGTGCGCGGGCGTACCGTGCGCCGCGCGGAGATGGCCTCGCGGCCCCAGGAACAGGTGAGTATCGAATTGCGCTCGGGCAACCTGGAGGGCACCGTCACCCAGGAGGGCGATATGTTGATCCTGCGCCTGAGTGACCTCAATATATCCCTGCGCGGAAAATTCCTCCTGATCTCCATCCCTCTCGGCACCCTGCTGGAGCCTGTGCGCTGGCTGGGCGGCAATCCCTACGCTATTCGTAGCGCCGGCCTTGTCGGACCCGATGGCTCCCTGATTACTCCGCTTGGCCGCACCGATCTGCTTCTCAGCAATGCCGAAGAACGTAATCTGCTGGAGATCCTTTTCAAAAAGCTCGACGTGCACCCTTTGGAAGCATAAGGAACTGAATTAAGAGAAGAACAAAAGAGAGCGGGGCAAGCTCGCCGGGCTTGCCCCGCTCTCTTTTGTTCTTCTCTTAATTCAGGGTTATTGGGCAGGTTGGAAGTCGACGGTGCCGCTTTTGCCGCCGCTTTTGCGCGCGATATAGGCCTGTTCGAGGGTGATAGTTGTATCGACGCCCTTGCACATGTCGTAGATCGTCAGCGCGGCCACTGTGGCGGCGGTCAGAGCTTCCACGTCGACGCCGGTTTTATAGGCCGTGCGCGTGCTCGCCTCGATAAAGATCAGTCCCTGGGCGCTATCGAGTTCAAAATGGACATCGATATGCGTCATTGGCAGCGGATGGCAGAGCGGAATCAACTGCGGCGTCTGCTTGGCGGCCATAATCGCCGCGATCTTCGCGACCTCCAGTACGCTGCCTTTTGAAATCTGATTTTGCTCGATCAGGCGCACCGTCTGCGGCGCCATGCGCACTCGCGCCTTCGCCAGCGCTCCCCGCTCCGTCTCGGGCCGATCCGTCACATCCACCATCTGAATATTGCCGCTCTCGTCGAGATGCGTCAGATGTGTGGGTTGTTTTTTCTCTTGCTCTGGTTGATTTGACATAACTGGTCAGACTCCCTGGAATTTTTGCTCTTATTATAGCAGGGTCGGACTGATTTTCCGCACGGGTTTGGGGTGTTCTCCGGGTTTGGTGTCCCCAAAGAATTATAAGCGCAATGAGTTTGACAGAATGCATGTGTTTCTCCTGGGTATGCTCTTTTCTATAGGTCAGACGCCCCATGCTTTGCCTTTATTTTTTCTTTATATTCATATTGACCATATTCATATTGACCAGTGGTTGTGGCGAGAAAGAGAATTGGCCTCTTCACAGCCAGATGGAACAATGTTATAAACTACATACTAATCAATCGCTCTTATCCCTTGATTGTTTGTGTGCGGAAGGGGCGCGAGGCTCCTGAGCATGTTTCGCAGGAAGTGAGTCGCGTGGAAACAATTAATGAACTATTCGCGAACGCAGTGAAGCGTTTCCCGGATCGGCCAGCGCTGCTGGAGCCGGCGGAGGAGTCTGGCAAGAACAAAGGTGAACTGGTGACTCTGACGTATATCCAGCTCCAGCGGCGTGTTGAGCAGTTTGCTGGCTATCTCCAGGGGCAGCAGATTGCGAAGGGGGATCGGCTGCTGCTCTGGTCAGCCAGCCGGATTAATTGGGTTGTTGCCTACCTGGGCAGTTTGCTGATGGGGGCTGTGCTGGTACCGCTGGACGTGAGCAGCAAGGAGGATTTCTTGACCAGGCTGGCGCAGACGACCGAGGCGAAGTATCTGATTACCACCCCCAAACAGTACCAGAGTTTGCAAGAGCCACCCCTGCCCTTGATCGACATTGACGATCTGCCCGGTGGCGAACTGGACGCCAGTAAGTTGCCAGAGGTGTTGGAGGATGACCTGGCGGAGCTGGTCTTTACTTCGGGCACGACCGGCCAGCCCAAAGGCGTGATGCTGAGCCAGCGCAACATCGCCAGCAACGCCGTCGCCGCGCTGGAAATGGTCGATATTCGCGACCAGGACCGCGCCCTCTCGATTCTCCCGCTCAGCCATATGTTCGAGGCAACCATCGATGTCGCCATTCTTTCGCGGGGATCGAGCATTCTCTATGCCCGCACGCTGGTCCCGGACACGCTGCTGCGGCTGCTTGGCTCGCAGCATGTGACCCTGATGGTGCTGGTGCCGCAGGCGCTACAGTTGTTCTTGAACGGCATCGAGCGCGAGGTGCGGCGCCAGAAGAAAGAGAAGGCTTTTGAATTGCTCCAGCGTGTCGCGGCGCGGCTACCTTTTCGCTGGCGGCGCCTGCTCTTTGGCTCGGTGCATAAGCGCTTCGGCGGGCATTTCAAATTTTTCGTCAGCGGCGGCGCTTATCTGCCACCAGCGCTGGCCGAGCGCTGGGAAAACATGGGTTTCCGCGTCATGCAGGGTTATGGCGCCACCGAATGCTCTCCCGTGGTCTCTGTGACTCCGCGGAATGAGCACGTCTACGCGAGCGCCGGTAAAGCGCTGTCCGGCCAGCAGGTGCGCATTGCCGAGGACGGTGAAATCCTCGTTCACGGTCCCAACGTGGCTCAGGGCTACTGGAAAAATCCCGAGGCCACTGCTGCGGCGTTTATCGATGGCTGGTATCACACCGGCGACCTGGGCTACCTCGACGAGCACGGCTTTCTGTACATCAAGGGCCGCAAAAAGAATCTGATTGTGCTGCCCAATGGCTTAAATGTCTATCCGGAGGACGTTGAGAACGTGCTGCTGACCAATCCTGCCATCAAGGACGCCATTGTAATTGGCCTGTCCGAGAATGGCAATGCTCACGAGCAGACCGTACACGCTGTACTGTTGATGGAAGACTCCTCTCAGGCCAAAAAGGCTGTGCAGCAGGCGAATAAGCAACTGGCCTCGCATCAGCAGATTCGCGGCTTCACCATCTGGCCGGAGACCGATTTTCCGCGTACGCATACCTTAAAGGTCAAGCGCCCCGAACTATTGGAAATGCTGCCAGCAGTTCGGGCTCACAACAATCAATAAAATATATGAGTCATCCCTGATTTTGCAAAATCAGGACAAAACGCGTTTTCCCCCCGCCCCCAGGAAAAACAAGGGGTTTTGTGTGGGGGG
>DASVMX010000130.1:0-8895 GCA_036384215.1 Ktedonobacteraceae bacterium
GTCCTGTCCCCGATATATCGGAACAGGACACGATAAATCGGCCCTCTCTGGCGTTTCATTATTAGTGTTGCGCATCTGCGTCAACGAAGATGGGGCCGGGGCGACGGATCAGGGAGTTGCGCGGAGAGGAACCGCCGCGACCACTCAGAGGTCCGGTGCTCATGCCGCCGAATTGCATTGTGGGCTGAGACTGCGCTTGCTGATACGCGGGCGTTTCAGCGGTGTTCACCTTCTCGGGGCGCTGCATCTCCAGACCCTGGCGCAGCGTCATCATGTCGCGCAGGAAACAGGCCACAGCAGAAGCCGCGGACCCTTTCTCTTTGGAGTTTTCAAAGCGGCGCGAGTTGGCCTCGCCAGCAGCCTGCGCTGCCTGGGCGATGGGGTCGGCGGTCTTTGCGCCATAGGCATCCTGGAAAATATCTTCCCAGCCGCTCCAGCGACCGCGCAGGGGCTTCCAGCCCAACTGGCTATCGCTGATGGTGCGCCACTTCTCTTCAGTAAACTGCATCCAGTCGTCGATCAGACGGGCCATGGTCTGCACCTGCTGGCGCAGGCGCTCCTCTTCCTCGGAAGATCGCTGCGGATAGCCTTGCTGCGGATAGCCATCTGTCTGCTGCTGTCCAGGGAACATACCCTGATTCATCTGGGAGAAGTTCATGGTTGGCTGGCCCATCATGTTGGGATTGGGCAACATGCCAGTGTTGGGGAAAAGACCCGACCCACCAAAAGAGGAGAAGTCCGGCGCAACCTGGCCATTGGGCATGTTGAGCATTGGAATCTCTGTGCCCGCGGGCAATTCGCCGACAATCTGAATGCCGCTGGCCCCCAGCAAGGGGTTCATCATCACCGTCGAGCCGTCCGACAACACAACACTTTCGGAGAAACCGGACATGCTGCCGATCACAATCTCTTCATGGCCAACCGCGTCTAGAATACGCCAGGCCAGCCTGGGGTGTTTCATCGCCCACCAGACACGCCGGGCAACAAAAGTGCTGGCAAAGGTAAAATTAACAATCAACCAGACTACACCACGCACGGCAATCCAGTTGAGTAAAGCTATCACAATAATGATGTACCAGACATCTCGCTGCCCAACCTCTTCGATGAAGGTTAACACAGCAGCCACAGTCAGGCTAGGGTCGCGCAACGGATTGATGAAATCCAGCACGCGCCAGAACCACTTGCGTTCTGTCTTTGCTTTCAAGCTACACTCCTCTCGGCCTTTGCCTTCCGTCTCTCCGTTTTTGCAAGCATGGTTGACGGGCTACTGGATCGAATTCTCGCGCCAGATTGGCTTTGCTAACAGGCCGATTCCTCTTACTATATACTACTCAGGGATCGCTTGCTTGACTCCTACCCTGAAAGATGGAAACAGTGATAATTGCGCTACGGGCAAAAACCATCCAACCTGATGAATGCCTACTCTTCTATTATCACCTATCGCAGCCAAATGATGGTATATGTTGGACTATTTCGGTACCAATGTACCAGCAGTGCCCTCTTTTCCCCATACATTGGCCGCTTTTAATGCTGTTTATATATATAGCTGCTGAATTTGCAGGAGTTCGGTGATGCCCTGTTCGGCCAGATCCAGCAGGTTATTCATGGCGGCGCGACTGAAGACGCCGCCTTCGCCGGTACCCTGTACTTCAATAAACTCGTGTCCAGCGGTCATTACCACATTAAAATCAACGTCGGCGCGCGAATCTTCTGCGTAACACAGGTCGAGCAATAACTCTTTGTCGACCACACCGACGCTGATCGCCGCGACCGCGGTACGTATGGGGTTAGCCGGCAGGAGGTTGCGGGCGACCAGGAGCGAGCAGGCGCGGTGCAACGCGACATACGCGCCGGTGACCGAGGCCGTGCGTGTTCCGCCATCGGCCTGAATCACGTCGCAGTCCAGCGTAATAGTGCGCGGTCCCAGGCTGGAGAGGTCGACCGCGGCTCGCAGCGAGCGTCCGATTAAGCGCTGGATCTCCTGCGTGCGCCCGCTGATTTTTCCGCCGCGCTCGCGCGCGTTGCGCGTGTGTGTGGCGCGCGGCAGCATATTATACTCGGCGGTAACCCAGCCCTGGCCTTTGCCCTCCAGGAAAGGGGGCACCTTCTCTTCAATAGAGGCAGTACATAAAACCCTCGTGTGACCAGCCTCAATCAGTACCGAGCCTTCGGCATAGTCAACGAAGTCTACGGAGAGCTTCACCGGGCGAAGTTGAGTCCACGAGCGGCCATCGATTCGTGTCATAAAAGAGAATCCGTCCTTTCAACGATTACTATTATAGGGAAATATGCTGGGAGATGAGGAAATGTTGGCCTGGGGGTAGGAAAATTGGCCCATCCCGCTATTAATGTGGTACTATTATCTATAAGGGTCTTGTGTATCAATCATGCACAACGCTGTGCCACATTTCTTCACGCTACAGCAACGAGTGCTATGCTGGCCAGAGTCAGGTTAGGAATTCCAGGAGAGAGCAACAAAGGACGCAGGGAACAGGCAACGCTCTGATTAGAAAGGATCAGCATGTCCAGACCCATAAACATTGAGACTGCCAGGCCGAAAAATGCCCGGCCGCAACTTCATGCCAAACGCTTGATCGTCGCCACGAATCGCGGTCCCGTAGAGTATTATGTGACGCAAAACAATAATCTCAAGTCGCGGCGTGGCTCGGGAGGTGTGATTACGGCTCTGATCGAGGCAGGCAGCCAGATGGAGATGAGCTGGGTAGCGATGGCTATGACCGAAGGGGATCGGCTCGCGGTAAAAGAGGCGCAGCAACACGGACGGCTATCATCACCCGCTCACGGGAACAAGGTTCATCTTCATTACGTGACTATTCCGAAGACGGCCTATCGCAAACATTACGACCTTATCAGCAATCAGTTACTCTGGTTTCTCCAGCACTATCTCTATGATCCCACTGGCCTCTCGATTCCGCCAAAGAAGATTCAGGATGCCTGGGAAAATGGCTACCGCGTGGCGAATCAAGCGATAGCTGACGCGGTTTGCGCGGAGATAGAGAGCGAGCAGAGTAAGCCGATAGTCATGTTACATGACTATCATCTTTATCTTGCGCCCCAGATGATTCGCCAGCGGCATCCAACCATTGCGATGCAGCACTTTATTCATATTCCCTGGCCGGACGCGCGCTGCTGGCATTTCCTGCCCAGCAATATCGCCCAGGATATCTATCAGGGACTGGCGGGCAATGATATTATCGGTTTCCAGACCGAGCGCGACGCGCGCAACTTTCTGGAAGGAGCGCGTACTGTGCTGGAAGGCGCGGTTGTCGACTTTGAAGAAGGCGCGCTCTGGTGGCAGGGTCAGCGCACCGAGGCTCGCTCGTACCCTATCTCCATCTCTGTGACCGCCGAGCGCAAAATCGTCAAAAGCGCCGCTGGCAAACGCGCGGCTGAGCGCGTTCTCCCGCTGCTGGGCGAAAAGACAATTATGCGTGTCGACCGTATCGAGCCGACAAAAAATATTCTGCGCGGCTTCCAGGCCTACGATCAGGTGCTCGAAGAGCACGAGGAGCTGCGCGGCAAGGTGAGTTTCCTGGCCTTTCTGGTGCCTTCGCGCCAGAGCTTGCCTGAATACAAACGCTATACGGCTGATGTGACGAAGATCGTTAACAAGATCAACAAAAAATATGGTACACCCGACTGGCAGCCGATCACCGCGTTTTATCAGAATGACCGTACGATGGCATTGGCGGCCATGCAGTACTACGATGTCTTAATGGTCAACCCCATTATCGATGGGATGAACCTGGTGGCCAAAGAAGGTCCGGCTGTCAACCATAACGACGGTGTGCTGCTGCTTTCGCGTACCGTGGGCGCTTTTCAGCAACTGGGGAAGGCCAGCGTGCCGACCTCGCCTACCGATGTAGAAGAGACCGCGCAGGCGCTCTACCATGCGCTGACCCTCTCCGAGGATGAGCGGCGTGGCAAAGCGACAATGGCTCGCCTGGTGGTCGAGCGCCAGGATCTCGATCATTGGATGCAGCGCCAGATCGTCAATATCAACGAACTCCTGGATCGCCACACAACCCGCCTGCCCGTGAGCAGAACACCCTCGTCGCCCCTCTCCGCGACCTCGGATGAAGCCGCCGAGCGCGCCCGTTCGCACGACTGGACCGTCAATGCTGTCTGAGATTTCAGAAGAGAGAACAGAAGCCTTCCGTTTGCGAGAGGACTTCTGTTCTTAGTTTTCAGACCACCTGCCACGCGGATACCTGTCCCGATTCCTTCCGCAGAACCCTGAGGGACAGCAGCGAGAAGGAGTTTAGGACTCGCCTGTATCCTGAAAAGAGATCCGCGAAACATCTGTCGGCCCATGCAAATGGGCCGCGTCAGGAGGTGTGCTCGCGGGTTTTCTTGTGTATGTAAATCCAGGAGCGTAACGGATTGGGGGTTGGACGCCTGAGAAGTGCAGAGGGCGCCTCTTTTCTGCTATGATTAGTACATGGAAGAAGAATGAGAGGTAACACTATGTTCGCGATTAGCTCGCTCGGGCTACTTGGGCGCGGCCTGCGCCAGCGTTGTCCTGTCTGTGGCAAAGGCAAGATTTTCAAAGGCTTTATCAAAACCAACGAGCGCTGCCCGGTCTGCAATTTTGCTTTTGAGCGCGAATCTGGCTATTACACTGGCGCGATTGCTGTTAACTTGATCGTCACCGAACTGGTCCTCACCGCCGTCGCCTTACCCGTGGCTGCCAGCCGGGCCGTTTCCATCCCTGTTATGATCGTGCTCGGCGCCACATTGCCCATCCTGCTGCCGCTGCTCTGTTATCGTCCAACCAAGAGCATCTGGATGAGTTTTGATCATATTGTTCACCCGGCTGATGACCGGCGTTATGAATAAGCCAGCCAGGGCTTTCTCTTCGTCAAACCAGTCAGGGCTTATGCATTCTATGAACTCGCCGCCTGCGGCGGCTCGCAAAAAGAAAAAAAGGGTTTTTTCGGGGACACCCCGAGCCCCGGTTAAGGGCAGCCGCATCCGGGGGATGAAAAAGGCAGCCGCCCTTAACCATCCCGCTTTTTTGCCAGAGTGGCAAAACTAGATAATCTATGGTAAATTCTCTGGTTGAATGAATATTTATACAATCGGAGCAAAGAGATGGAACACACGGATACTGATCTCCAGGGCGAAAAGCCCTTGCTGAATATGTATGGAGACAAGGTGGCACTGGGACCGCTACAGAAAAGCATGATCCCATTTTTTCAGCGGTGGGAGAACGATTTTGCCGTATCTATCATGTCTGGCGATTACCTGGGTCCGGTGAGTCAGGAAAAAACGGAAATGCAATTTGGGCGTTTCTTAAAGAAAGACGCTGATTCCGCGTCTATCGAGTTTGCTATTTACGAGCAGGCCAGCCTGCAGGTCATAGGCCTCGCCGAGTTGAAGCATATCGACAGGTGGCAGCGTACCGCCGAATACGGCATCGTCATCGGCGAAAAAAGCTGCTGGGGCAAGGGCTATGGCACCGAGACGACTATTCTGATGCTGGATTACGCCTTCACTGTGCTAGGTCTGCATAACGTCCTGCTGAACACCTGCAGCTATAACGAACGCGCCATTCGCGCCTACACCCGCGCTGGTTTCCGCGTCATGGGCCGCCGGCGCGAAGCCGCGCGCCTCGGTGACCAGATCTACGACGTTATCTATATGGACTGCCTGGCCACCGAATTCCGCTCGCCCTTGAAGCGAGTGATTGAATTGCCGTAGAAGCGGTTTGATGCTGGCCCCGCGATAAGGCGAAGGCAAGGGAAGCGTTCAATCGCCTGAATGGTTGATCTGCTCTGAGGAGCTTTTCGCTGAAATGAGTTCAGCAATCCCAGCGAGAATCCGCGTGCCGCTCCCTGCCACGCTGATCGGCGGTGGATGGGACGGGGCAGACACGAGCTTGCCTCGCGTCTGTCCGCCGGTAGAGCCGATGCTTGCCATCGGCTTGCCCCTTCATCAGCTTGCCCTCTATGGCACCATAACGTTCACACCGGAAGCACTCCCGATGCGGTTGCTGCTGTGGATGATATACTGGAGGGAATGTGAACAGACATTCCCTCTTATTTTGTTGTTGCCATTGAGAAGAGAGCCGCCAATGAGGGCGGTTTGAGGCGAGGAGCGCAATGTTGAAGAACAATTACCAGTATATTCTGGTTGAACGCGATGAGCAGGTGGGCATCGTGACGTTGAATCGGCCCAGAGAGTTGAACGCGCTGAGTACGAGTGTGATTGCCGAGGTGGCGGAGGCGTTGAGCGCGTTTGATCACGACGAGGCCATTCGTTGTATGGTGATTACGGGCGCGGGCGATAAGGCGTTTGCCGCTGGCGCGGATATTAAGGAGATGGCGGGGAAGTCTCCGATTGATATGATGCTGGGTGGTTTCGAGGCGTGGCAGACCTTGAGGAGGCTGCACAAGCCGTTGATCGCGGCGGTTGGCGGCTATGCGTTGGGCGGCGGCTGCGAACTGGCGATGCATTGTGACCTGATTGTGGCCTCTGAGAACGCGCGTTTCGGGCAGCCAGAGATCAATCTGGGCATTATCCCCGGTGCCGGTGGGACGCAGCGTCTGGCACGCACGCTGGGCAAGTATCTGACGATGGAGATGGTGCTGACCGGCAGGCAGTTTACCGCGCAGGAGATGGCGGCCCACGGCCTGGTCAACTGCGTGGTGGCCAGGGGCGAGCATTTGACGGAGGCACTTAAGCTGGCGAAGGAGCTGGCGACGAAGGCGCCTGTCGCGGTGCGCCTGGCCAAAGAGGCGGTGCAGGCGGCTTTCGAGACCTCGCTTTCGGAGGGACTGGAGGTCGAGCGCAAGAATTTCTTCCTGCTCTTCGCGACCGAAGATATGCGCGAGGGGATGCAGGCTTTTATCGAGAAACGTCCACCAGACTTTCAAGGGAGATAGCTATGGAAGATGCGGTTATTATCTCGGCGGTGCGTACGCCGATTGGGCGCTATAACGGCGGATTGCGGGATGTGCGTCCCGACGACCTGGCCGCGCTGGCGGTGGCCGAGGCGGTGCGGAGGGCGGGAATTGATGTCAATAGTATTGAAGACGTGATTCTTGGCTGCGCGAACCAGTCGGGTGAGGATAACCGCAACGTGGCCCGTATGGCGCTGCTCCTGGCTGGTCTGCCTGTGCATATCGCCGGGCAGACCGTGAACCGGCTGTGTGGCTCTGGTTTGCAGGCAATAAACAGCGCGGCCCAGGCCATCGCGGTTGGCGCGGGCGATACCTTTGTGGCTGGCGGCGTGGAGAGTATGACGCGCGCGCCCTTTGTCCTGGGTAAGTCTGAGAGCGCTTTTGGCCGCGATCTACAACTCCAGGATACCACGCTGGGCTGGCGTTTTATCAACCCCAGACTGTCCGCCATGCATCATCCCTACAGCATGGGTGAGACGGCAGAAAACGTTGCTGAGAAGTACGGCGTGAGTCGCGAGGAGCAGGATGCCTTCGCCCTGCGCAGTCACCAGCGCGCAGTAGCAGCCCGGCGCGAGGGGCGTTTCGCGGACGAGATGCTGCCAGTCAGTGTACCCCAGAAGAAGGGCGAGCCGGTCGTAGTTTCGGTGGACGAGCAGGCGCGCGCGGATACCACTCTGGAGAAACTGGCCGCGCTCAAACCGGCCTTTCGCAAAGGTGGCAGCGTCACCGCGGGCAATGCTGCGGGCATCAACGACGGCTCAGCCGCGCTGGTGCTCATGTCCGCCAGCCGCGCCGGGCAACTTGGTCTGCGGCCACGCGCGCGCGTCGTTGCCAGCGCAGTCGCGGGCGTCGATCCCGCCTGCATGGGCCTGGGACCAATCCCGGCCACGCGCAAAGTGCTCCAGCGAGCAGGTCTGGGCATCAACGATATCGACCTTGTCGAAATCAACGAAGCCTTCGCGGCGCAGGCGTTACAATGCGTGCGCGAACTGGAGATCGACCAGGAAAAACTCAACGTCAATGGCGGAGCTATTGCGCTCGGCCATCCCCTTGGCTGTAGCGGCGCGCGCATCGTCACCACCCTGCTCTATGAACTGGAGCGCCGCGGCGGGCGTTACGGCCTTGCTACCATGTGCATCGGCGTCGGTCAGGGCATATCCACCGTGATAGAGAGATTGTGAAGATGAAGCGAGCGGTTTTGATAGCATCAAAACCGCTCGCTTCATCTTCACAATATGACTTCGCCCTGTTGTGCGGATAAAAATGCTTCGTGCAATTTTGGCACAGTTTCATAGCTGGCGAGTTCAGCGGGAGCAATCCAGCGCATCTCTTCGGCCTCCCAGTCCAGTTTGATGGCCTCGGGCTCCAGCACTTCGCCCAGGAAGGGATGGACCAGCCAGCGGCGGCTGAGAGCCTCATCTACGTGCTCGACGACCGCGCCGCGCCTGAGCAAGCGCACCCGCGGCGGCTGTAGACCGGTCTCCTCGCGAATCTCCGTGTATGCCTGCTCTTCCGGCGTTATTCCTTGCTCAACAAAGCCGCTGATGCCAGCCCAGCGCGCGTTATAGCTGCCCACGCGTTGACTGCGCCTCACAACCAGCAGGCGCGGCTCCGGCCCATCCACGCGCAGCAGAAAGCAGCTCACCACGGGAGTAGAGCGCGGCGCCCCTGGCTCTCCGCCGTTTTCTGACTCATGCATCTCACGAAACCTCTCAACGAAAATCTTATCTCAACGTTTATCCACAATCTCATACCCATTATACACATGTTATCCACATAAGACGCCTTTGTTAGAGTGAAAGATGATGGTTTCTCTCCATATTTGATCAACCTCTTACAGCCTGGGGAGACTTCTCGCTGGTTCACCGCTTGACAGTTCAGATATAGCTCCTATATAGTATCTTTGGTATATCGCAACAAAATTTCGGCTGAGATACGCTATCATAGTACCCTGTTGTGCCTTAAAAAG
>DASVMX010000131.1:0-11825 GCA_036384215.1 Ktedonobacteraceae bacterium
GGGTGTTCCGAGAAGCGGCGCCACACGTAAAGAGCGCGTTGATAGAGGGATATGGCTTCAATGTGGCATGAAAGGAAGCCTTTCCTCGGACTTTCTCCGCGAAGCCTCATATTGGCAAACAAGGAATACACGCGAGATAAGGTCAGCACTGAGCGGGAATACCAGTGTTCCAAGCTCATGATTTCCTCGTTGCCCCAGTGGTCCCAGGGGCAAGTCAAGCACGCCATGATACAGGCCGGGCCATTCAGTGCTCGCAATACATTCAACATCGTGCACAGCCTTCTCGTCTTGATCTCCAGGTAAACCAGCATTCACGAGAAATGCAACGCGATGATGAGCTCCGGGTTCTGCCTCTGGAGCCTGGAAGAAAATCTCCAGTCGATTGACGCGTAGCTCCCAATGGCCTGGAATGAATGGGAACATATCACGACTGAGCCGCAGGGGAAGGTGCCTGGCGGATCGTTCATCACCAGACATCCCCTGGAAGCGGTGCCACGTGTCCGCAAGCTCGTGTTTGACATCGAAAAACCGCAGACCGGCACCAGGCAGGTGGCGCTGCGCAACTTCATTGGCTTCACGGCGAACGATCTCTCCGCCTTCGCGCGCGGTATAGTTCAGATGCAGGATCACATCACTCAGGGTATCCAGATCGAACTGGTTGTTTTCCGGGGGCAGTTCAACACGCCAGCGGCTGATCGCACCGGCAAATTCAAATGGAAGGTAGCGCTCGTCGCGGAAGTTGAGTTCGAACAGACCCGAGTCGTTCTGCCCACTCGATGTGGCAATCGCTTCGGTGGCCGCGTATTGTGTCACCATGCGTGGATCTTCGGGTAAGGCCTGGTAGCCATTGCGATAGTCATCCTCGTCGCAGCACACCGCCAGCGGTTCCATCAGACGCGGATCTACCCGCGTGGTGCTGCTCAGGAGCGTCAGGCGGCAATGGATACCTGTATACGGTCCGACGACGCACGGGAGGGTCAACGTGACATTTTTGATGCGGCGCATATAGTGGCCTGGGTAGTCGAAATCAAACATCCACTCGGGCAGGACAAGCTCACAGCGACCAGTCGCTTTCAGACGCAGGAATTCCAGCGGGAAATGCAGCCGCAAAGAGAAGTGCTTGCTGAGTTCATACTCACGTGTATTTTCGTCCAGATAGGCTTTCTCCATCTGACGCAGTGAGAGCTGGAGCCGTTCGCCCGCGAGGAGCCCTTGATGGAGCGTCTCCCAGACCTCATTGGGCAGGAATCTGCGCGTGGTATGGCCGCGTTCGTATTTGAAGGCCCGCTGCGCCTGGCGCGCGGTGCAGAGTGCCAGTTCGTACATACGGCCATACAGGGCGGCGGTTTCCTGCTGCAGGTAGAGGTAAAGCGCGTGGTTGGTGAATTTGTCGCGCAGGAAGTCTAAAATCTCTTCAGCGTGCTCCATTTGCTGCTGGTGATTATTCAGTTCGCGCAGGGCGATGTCGCGCCGCCGTTCAGCCGCGAGAATCTGGCGCTCTATCTGGTCATTCTCGATATCGAGTACCTGAACCTGTTGGCGCCACTCCGCTTCGCGCCGATCCCAGCCAGCCTGTGTCAGACGGAACGAGCCAGTGGTACTCGCGCTGCCGGCCTGAGAGTTGGTGATCTGAGACATGGCTGAAAAGACCCCCTGAAGCTTGGTGCCCAGCGGAATCGTGGCGAAATCCACGGTACCGGCATGGATATCCGGGATTAAGCCCAGAACAGCGCCAATGGCCTCCAGTATTCTGCTTGATTCCTGGTCGCTGAGCGTCACATCCGTCAGGGTTTCGTGCTGCACCTCCCCGCTAATCAAGCCGTTCTGGATCAACAACGCGTTATATTGCCTGCGCGCCTGCACTCCCTCCTGAGTCTTTTTGAGCGCCTGAACCTGCCAATCAGCCTCGCGCCACTGGTTTTTCCGAATCTCCAGGGTGAGATCCAGGAGTTGACGCTCGTGTAATGCGCGTAAAGAGGCGAGATATTCGGCATCCCCTTTCTCGAACGCGGCGAGCAGGGCTGAGCCCAGTTCTTTGGTCTGGCTGGCCAGCTCCTGGGCTTTTTGGAGCAGGAACAGGAAACGATAGGGGCTGTGAGCACAGCACCCGTCTTCTTCATCGGCACAGGCCAGCCGCGCCGTTTGCCAGCCATCGCGCAACGGATCGTTGCCCCAATACGACCAGCGTCCCTCGCGCAAGCGGCGGCTATCGAGACAGGTGTGGATCAAAGCCAGGCGGTCGTCAACCAGGTCATAGAGATCCAGCAAGCGGGGATTGAGAGGAGCACAGGTCGGGAGAAAGCCGGCCACTTTCTGCGTATCCTTGTTGGACCTGGCGGCCTCACTGCCCTTGATAGAGCGCGGATGTGCGCCCAGGATGACTGCCGCCGTGTCAAAAATCAGCCGGGCCTGCTGGAACGCTTCGTCTGAATTGTGGCGCATGAAAGCGTCCCCCCACTGGAGTAACGTCTCCAGGTAATGGAGCACAATCGAGCGGTTGCGCGCGTCTTGCTCCGAGGTAGCGAGACTCTGGCAACAGGAGCGGCCTTCGCGCGCGCTACCGCTTTTGATGGCACTTTCTGTCACACCGGCTACGGCGCCGGGCGCTTCATTCCCGGCGGGGGCGCCGCTGGAGCTTGCTGTTTCCGACCCTGGTGTTTCTGGAACTACCTTCCCATCTATGACGGTGACTTTTTTCAGTTTGATGGTCGGACTGTCATCCACGGCCATTGTCTTTCGACCGGCAAGACTACTCGTCTCTGGTGGAAGCACGCGTGTCACAGCGCCCCTGGCGTGCTGGGACACAGGTTGTGCTACCGGAGTAACGTGAACAGGCAAGGCTCCGTCCTTTGCTGGCACGGGTTCCCGCTGTAGACACTCAACCCAGGCACAGTCCTCACGCAGGGGATTGAAGGCCAGTTCATACCATTTCAACGCCGCCTCAAAGCGGCAATGGGTACGGAGCGTGCCGGCAACCACCAGAGCCGGAGCGAAGGTTCCAGGCAACGCCAGGGGGGCGCCGGGCGCGAAGTATATGAAGTACGGGTACGCTGCTAATCCAGCCGGGTAGGGCGGATTCGGCGCTGGTGGATTCTGCGGAGGCGTTGAACTGACCAGGGGCAGTACAAGAGCCGTGTCGGTCGCGAGGTCGTAGCGAAAGCCTGAGAATGGAGTTGAAGGGTCGCTGATTGGAGCACAACTGAAAGTCAGCGAATCCCTCGCCCGGCCCAGGAAATTCAACGGCGGCACGCCAGTGTCGGAAAAAGGTATCCCCTCGTCCGAGCGGCGAGGTTGCTGAAATTCGCCGTTATGAACGCGGCACCAGGCCAGGTAAACCGTTGGTTCCGCGTTCCAGAGTAGCAGTTCTGGCAGGATGGCCTGGTTTTCCCAGTCCCACGCGGCGTCCTGACCCGGCGATGGCTCACGATAATACCGCGAGTCCAGCAGCCAGAAGTAATATTCATCGATGGTGATACCGTGGACCTTGCCACACGTGGCGCAGTATCCAGCCTTGTCCGCTTGCTGGTGGGGTGTGAAGCTCAGTGAGGCTGGCGGCTCACCAGCCGCGGCCACGCGCACAAAGTCTACCCCAAGCTGGATAGCGGTTTGTATCCACAAGGGCAGCGGAGACATGGAATCTGGCTGAGTTCCATTGTTCCGCGTTAAAACAGCCCGGCTGCCGGCACTCTCAATTACGCCAGTACCACCTTCTTCCGTAGTAGCGTTATTCTGGAGCGCCGCAAGCCAGGAGAGATGCGCCGCGCGTTCCGGCGCACCGCGTAGAGCAAAACCGTCTGGATTTGAGGACTGAGGGAGTTGCCGGAGATGAGAAGGCTCGTGCCGCTGGAGCAGGGTAACTTCGGGATGAGCTGGCAGCGGCTGATCAGGCCAGTACTCAAGGCCGCCCGCTGCCGGCGCGCTCAGGACGGTCTGTTGTAATTCGGCTGCGAGGAAACGGAAGGTTTCTGTGTTTTGCGCCTGTTGCATGGCTTCCCAGTCAATCCAGTTTTCCCGGTAGATCTCGCGGCGCTTACTGGCTTCCCAGACGCGGAAGGTGGCAAAGCGCCGCTCCCAGAGACGCACGAACTCAGGGGAAAGTGTCACGCCTTTTTCAAGATTGAGCCGGCAGCGTTGGACGTAGATCTGCACCGCGCTAATCGCGTCTTCAATTCTGCTCGCTTTCTCGCAGATACCTGCCTCAACGTCGAGAAGCAACAACGCGCTGAGATCTTTGGGCTCGCTGGCGAAGCCTTGCCAGGGGAGAGGGACACGCTGCATGCTGCACAGATAAACGAGCAGCGCCCGGCGCGCGCGTTCGCGCAGACCATCGTTCAACCGTTTGATATCTTTATAGCGACGGGGCGCGCCGCTGTCAAAACTGTTTGTATCGACAAAGCGCGTGAGATTCGCATTCCCGGAGAGGGGTTCCGGGGCCATAACCTGGTTGGGATCGTCCGCTACCCAGAGAGCAGGACGCGCGGAGCTTATCTCCTGGGTAGCGAAATGCCTGAGCAATTCACGCAGCCATTGCTCCGCACGCCAGACGCGTACCGCCCAGCGCTCATCCTCCAGGTCGTCGCTTGTGACAGTGTACACCGCCGGGCCGGATGCCTGAAGATAGTTCAAGACCAGGGGCGCATGACCGAGATCAACGCCCATATGGCGCAGCAATTGGGCCGGATTGTCTGGCTGGCCTTCCGTGGCCTCTTCAAAGAGCAGCCAGAGGGGATGTTCGCGCGCGGATTGCGTTTCCCTGCGCATCTGGGTATAGTCGAACACGCGCTCCCACCAGTCAAAGAGCGCCTGCTGCCGCTTTGCCGAGGGCTGAACCCGTTGATCCTGGTCGAGTGTGGGAGCGTGATAGGTGTCAAGCAGGGGCAGGAAATTGAAGTTAAAGAAAGCGCAGTGGGTGCCGAAGCCAGCCTGGAGGTGATAATACGATCTCCCCTCGAAGCGCTCAGCATGATCCAGGAGATAGCCCAGTTCGGATTGTTCGTAATCGTCGAGCAGTCTGGCGGAAAGCTCGAAGCGATGGGCAAAGAGCAGCGCTTTAAAGGCGCGTTGATAGGTGCGCCGGATATCTCGCAAACTGCTGGTAAAATGGAGTTGCAGGAATTTCCTGGCCGCGCTGCCTTTGTCAAAGTTGATCTGGCCGTCATCCAGGGTCCCATCTTTTTTCTCACGATACAAACGCTCAGAGGGGAGCGCGATGAGCTGGCCGTCACTGTCAGGGCCAGCGTATTTGACCTGAAAGCCGGTATGCTGCGGGTGAATCTCTTCCGGGCGATCAAATGGAGGTTGGGGCTGTGTAAACTCGATAGTAAGCTGGTAGAAGCCGCGCCGCAGTGACAGCGGAATGCCGTGTCTGTTCGATATCTCCTGCGCGTTAGGCCAGAGGTGGCTCAGAATAATCCAGGTTTTTTGACCTCTTCTGAGGGTTACATGCCAGTGACGGTGCTCCGCGGCTTCGAAATCCGGTGCCTCGCAATCCGGGGTTGGCGCGCCAGCCTGGAACTCGTAGGTGCCTTCGCGCTCAATCAGCAGCATACCCTGCCAGTGTACGCGAAAACCCTGCGCGCCTCCCAGTGGTTCGCTATTGTCCGCCTTGATGGCAAAACCATTGCGAATACCCACCAGGCGTTTCTGGATGAGCGCGGAAGGCTGCTCCATCGCAGGCAAAAGCGTTGGTACCGGCGCGTTCCAGTGGTCTTTCTGCCGTCCAAAGGGACTCAGCGAGCCTCGAACCTCGTTCCACGCGGGCGTGTCATCCAGGGTCGTGAATTTTCCATGCAGTCCGGTACCCGTCAGACCGAGTAACGCGGCAAAGGCTCCGCCAGTGGGTTGAGGCCAGGGAACAGCAGGAACCGTCCCATCGTCGTTTTCCCAGGTAGCCACGCGATTTTCGTCCGCGAGCAGATGTCGCAGCAGAGACCAGGCCAGCGTCGTCCCCGCGGGACAATCCTGGCCGGTTGCGCTGGCAACGTGGTGCGCGAGATGCTCGGCAATGATTTGGCAGCGGGCATGGCAGAGCGCGAAGGCCTGCTGGAAGAAGGCCCAGCGTCTTGCTTCGTCTCTTTCCTGAATAAGCCGTTCCTCTGCCGCACTGAAATCCGTGAAGAGAAATGCGAACGGAGCAAGATCAACGCGCGGGGCGAAGTACAAATTCTGAACCGCTTGCTGCTCTTCCTTGCCCAGTTGCCGCAGATGGCTCAGCCTGTGGCAAAGTGCCTCATCTGTGAGCGGGAGATACATCCAGAGCGCTGCGTTGTCTGTATCGTAACGAAACGGACTATCAACCTGCGTATTCCACATCAGCGGGGTAGTCTTTGCCGACGCCAGCGTTGTCCGGTATTGCCGCTTGAGAGCATCTACCTGGAAACCGCTCGCTTCCAGCATCTCTGGAAAAAAGTGTTCAACGAACGATTGCAGTGGGTCGGGACCGCTGGCCGGCGCAATAAAGCCAAAGTCGTTTCTCAGCGCCGCTTCGATACGCTGCCAGGTCCACCTGGTCACTTCGTGTTCCGACACCTGTACAGTTAACAGCTTGTGCCGTAATTTCCAGAGCGAGTGTTCCTCGTCGTCATCGGGCAGGTTCAACGGAAAATCGAGCGTCTCGTTCTCTTCCTCCAGTGGCAAGGGATCGTCTCCATCCAGGTGTTCGCTCACGGTGAACAGGAAGAGCAGTTCTCCGACACTGAAGTCAGACGCGTACACCTTTGAGAGCACTTCGGCGAAACGCAGTGTATGGGTGGGTGACGCGTGCCAGGTATCGTTTGTCGAGCCGGGATCAAAACCCGCCAGCAGAGAGAGCGGATCGAGATTCTGCGCGATCAGCTTGAGAAATTCCGCTTTGCGGCGACCCCGCTGATGCCTGACCTGGGCGTAATGCTGAATATGGTCGAGGAGTTGCTCGACGGCCTGATTCCACGTGCTGGCGCCTGTTCCAACCCAGAGCGCCAGAAGAGGGGTACGCTCCTCGGCGGTTGTTGCACTTGTCGAGCGGGCAGGGCCATCGTGGAGCCTCAGATCGAGGTTGTCGCGCAGCATCTGAAATGCCGCGAGCTGGCGGATAAAATCGGGATTGATCGTGCCATCGCCCAGGACCAGTTGCAACACCTCGCTGATATCTCCCAGTTCAGCAAACGAATAACGCGCTCCCTTCACTTCCTGCAACTTGCGCCAGAGGCGGATAAACACGGCGAGGATCTTAAGCGCTTGCAGCGTGGCTTGAGGATTACCGAGATGGAGCCTGTACTGCTCCAGGTCGAGGCAGCATGGCTCGCAAGGCGGAAAAGGTGGGTTTTTGCCTTCATCCTCTTTCTGGAAGTAAAGAGAGACGACCTTCCACAGATCCAGAAATTCGCAATAGGTTAAGCAGGTGCGCTTGAGAAACTCACTGAGCGGGAGAACAATTTCTATCCACTCGCCGCCCATTTCGCGGAGCGTCACCGGGTCGATGCCATAGAGTTCCGCGAGGGCAGGCGCGCTTATATCTTGCGTAAAGAGCAGGGTATATTCTTCTGGCGAGATGCCCAGGTATTCCCTGGCGATCTCGATCCGTACCGGGTAGCGCCAGAGCTGGCTCTGGAAATCAGCAGGCTGCGCGGATGGGTCCAGGACAAATTCAGTAATCTCTTTGCGAAACCGGCGCATCGCGGCGTAGCGGTTGGTCCCCAGGTAGCGCAGGTAAGAGCGGGAGATGTCCAGCGCCTGCGAATAGGGCAGGCAGCAGGCGGAGAAATCGCTTTTGAGTCTGTCATACGCGGCTGGCAGCGCAACTGGTGTCGCGGGAGAGGAGTAGGCGGGCAATGTTTCAAAAAGCGTCGTCGGGGTGTGACAGGATTTTACCTGGTGGCTGTCGTCTTCCTCCTGAGACTCGCGCGAGCAAAGCGCGTAGCCGTCAAGCGTATCGCTGGCGGTATTATACGTAGGGAGAGGATTCTGGACGCCAGCAGCAAGAGCCTCCAGGCGTTCATTGACCAGGTCGATGAGTGGCAGCGGCGTGGTGAGGTTCGCATCCGTGACATCAAGCAGAGCTGGAGAACCGTGGCGCAGGGCAAGAGCGTCTGCCAGCGTCATTTCCCCCTCCTCCAAGATGGGCCAGGGATTCTCACACATCGAGGCCGCGGAGAGTTTCAGCAGTTCGTACAGATAAGCCACCGGGCCAAGCGGCGAGAGGTAGAGAGGCGGAACACAGTTGACGAGGCAACCAGGATTGATCGGTTGATGCGCTCCCTGTGGTGATCCCCCTGTTTGCCACGTGCCAGCATTCGCCTGGATCAGAGAGGCGTAGGGGTATGCCACGGTACCGGTTAGCGCCTGCTGGAAGTCATCAGGAGACAGATCTAGCACACTCTGGAGACTGGTAAACCCGCGCGCGTAAAGCGCTTCCATGACGGAGAAACGCAGGTCGGGCAGGACCGCTGGAGCTGGTTGCGATGGCTGAGGAATACCAGTAGTCAACACGTACACGGCGTTGAGCGCCAGGATCGTCTGCTCCAGCCACGCTCTGGCGGGTGGATCATTGGAGAAAACGGCATCGAGGGCATCCTGAAACACTTGCTGCCGCGGGTCCAGATTTGGGTCCAATGAGAAACCAGGGTAAGCGCCTATAAATTCCAGGATGGGGTCCAGACTCGCGTCTTCTCGATACAGTGTCGGCGGCACATGCGGGTCGACGGAAGGCATTTGACTCACGCTGGCGGTCACTTCAAAGAAGCTCTGCAAGTGACGAACAAAAACATCGGCCCGTCTTTTAATCACTTTCGGATCAGTAGGAGTCGGCTGTTTCAGCGAGCCAGGAGCAGTAAAAGGCGGCAAGAGGGAGGCATTGCCGTTGAAAAACGTTTCCCAATTTTGAATCGGAATCTGCGCCAGGTCCGCGACTGTTTTGACAGAAAACGCCGTCGTTTTGATGGCATCACTCAATGCTTTGAAGTTATTGGTCACAAGGCAGAGAATCAGGTCCAGGTATTTCGCCTTGCTGTCTGGAGGTATCTGCGGATTGGTCGGGTCGGCGGTAACTACCCCTTTCCAGAAGGTATCCAGAGCATCGTCGCCGCCTGAAACAGTCAGCCAGGTTTGAGCCAGGGCCTGGATATCCGTGTAGACATCGAGCGGGCATTCCGGGTCTGAGTTACCATTCATGGCCAGCGTGGCCAGGTTGCGCGCGGCCTGGTCAGGGGTGAGCGCGGGAGAGGCAATGATCCCGGCTTTGATCGCGTTATGCAGTTTGTCCAGGATCTGCTGTTTATTCGCGTGGGTCGCCATCTGGTATTGTTGCCGGGGGGCGACCTGCGGCGGCAGACCAACGCCAAGCACATAAAAGTACTCGGCGGGCACCGCAAAGCCGAGGGCAGAAGAGCCGGGAGCTGTAAAGAGCTGATTGATCGGTAATCCCTGGTTGGTGAAGGTAACAGCAGCTTCCTGAATCGTCGTGAGCGTCGTACTATCATCAATAATGGGAAATGTGAAGCGTACACTGGTAGCGTCCTTGCTCATCTGTTCCGCGAAGAGAGCCGCGGCCAGCGAGTAGACAAAACCAGTCAGCCGCTGTGCCTCCGCGTTCCGCGTGGCATAGTAGCTTTTCAGATTCCCCTCGAATTTCTGGCGGTCCTGTTCGTCATCGCTCTTACTGGTGCCAGTATTCGGGGGATTGGTATACAGATCCTCCAGCGGATCGGGCGGAATCGGCAGGACATTCTGCTGACTCCAGACAATTTCATAGGCAATCTTCTTGCACTGGTCAGCGGTCAGTCCGTTTTTGCCAATGTATGCCAGAATAGCGGCTGCATTCGTCGGGAGGACAATGGGAGGATCTGAGAGCGTACTGGGATCTGCTTGCAATATATCAGTGATGGCGCCTTCGAGCACATCAAACGCGGGAGGCGTCCCATCGTCAGGCACAAGCAGGCTGATTGCATGCTTGCTCAGAGGCGGGGCCGGCAGGGTCAGGTAAAAACTGGTATCCTCAGGTGGAATGGCCTGGTACTGGTCGGGGGTTGGCGGTGAGCCAGGACTCACCAGCACGTTGTAATAGGTGGTCTCGACGGGAATCTGTTTGCCACTGCGCGAAGCAAGCACAGAGATATCGAGAAATGGTGGCGGTGGAGAATTGAGTTCGATGATAGCCGTGGCCACCGATGCCGAGTTAATAGAGCCGAAATTAAAGCCAGGGATGGTGAAGCCATTTGTTTCGATGTGCTGGATAATGCCCGAACTCAACTCAAAGGTGAAAGTGACATCCGTGTTCTTTGGCAGCTTGCCCAAAAGTGGCTTAGAGAGCGTTACTGAGGTCTGGTCTACCGCTCTAACGGTTGTCTGAGTGTTGATAATGCCCGACTGTGGGCTGACAGTCATCCCGGCGGCTATTCCTTGTGTCGAAGCGAGAGGCAGGCTTGTCGCGTCTTTTAAGGCATCAGCACTTGTTGTTCTGTGAACGGTGAGAATCGGAGGGTCTGTGGACCAGGGTGTTATATTGTCATAGTTCAGGACAAATCCCACAATGGTATTGGCTGGCACATATGCAGGGAGAGAATTGTTGAGTATAATCGAATCTTCTTTGACCTCCTTGACAATCAGCCCGGCTGGGAAAAGGGGCTGATCTTCCGGGCTAAAGAGCCACGCTCCCACCATAATCCCCTTGGTAGAGGCAAACTTGAGCACGTCTCCATATGTATTGTTCGATGAATCTCTGGCCGTTGCCTCAGCCGTCGCTCTTGATGTAACTGCCAGGTAGGATTGAGGCGTCCCGCCTGGAGTCAGGAGCAGCGGAGAAGAGTACACCGTTGAACCGAGAGACGGCGTGCCCGGTGCTGCATTTGCCGGGTACACCTGGATTGTCAGATCTTCAAGATAAGTAGCAAATGTAATCCCATCAACCGGCGACGACGGGGTCAGGCGCGCGACAAGATAGTTCGAGTTAGCCATGGCAAATCCTCCTGAGACTCAAAAACATGTTTAGCGTTCGCCACGCGCGAACAGGGTCAGGTTTCCTGGATATGGTGTGAACAAGCTAACACATTCAATTTTCTCTGGCTCCTTTTTTATCATTGGTCTATGGTAAACACATCAATACTTCGTCCGCTGGGGTTATGCTAAACAGGTACCCTGAATGTTCGAGCGCCACCTGGCCAGCCGTTTCAGGAGCAACCCCGGCTTGCGTCATAATCGTTGCGGCTTCTTCAAGGGCAGCAGGCGAACCCAGTTCTGCTTCAAATGCTGCTCCTCCGGCTCTCTGTGCTGCCTGTGCGGCAAATGTTGCCCTGTGTTGAGTCGTCGACATAAGCAGGGACGGATCTTCGTCTGGATTGTAGTTTGCTATGCTGCGACCAAGGGCTGTTTGCTGTTCTGGATGATGCGACTGCGTTCCTGATGGCCGCGGGCTTGGTTGCTCTCCATGTGGGCGAATATTCGGATTAGGGGTATAGTTCTGTTCTGGCGGAGGTGTCTCACTTTCTTTGCTTGAGTTGCCACCGCTGCTCTCACCGCTGCTACCACCGCTATCATTGCCTCCTCCACCCATAGCTGACATCATCAGCGCAGGCGCAGACGCACCTACGCCGATTGCGCTGGCAGGACTAACAACAATCGGCGCTGCGGGTGCAGTTGCAATCGCGGGCGCGGAATCGAAGGTGATCCCTTGCGGCGTTGTCAATCGGAATCCAGGTGGGGCAGATGATTCAAGCAAGGGTGGTGGAGCCGACCCGCCTCCACCGCTCATTAGCCCCCTTACACCCAGAGCGGTTGCAGCAATTTGAAATGGCAGTGCTCCCACCCGTCTTGATCCTTCCACATCTGTGAGTGGTAGGCCAGTGGCAGAAGTA
>DASVMX010000132.1:0-6110 GCA_036384215.1 Ktedonobacteraceae bacterium
TCCCCGGAGACGTGCTCTTCTTCAAAGAAAAACCCGTCATCAAAGATGTTATGGCCGCCGTCGAAGCCCTCGCCGAAAAGCTCTATGGCCCGCTGCCACCAGTAGAGAAAAAACGCGGAAAATAGCCCTGGTTTTATGACGCTCAACCCTCAACATGGCATCTTCCCCCTTTCTCTTTTCGACGTGACCGCGCAAGACCTGCGCCAGTTGTGATCCGTACGGGCCGTGGCTTTTCCCGAATTGGAGCAGGCATGCGCGGATCTGGAACGACTGGCGGCTGAGCCGCGGACGAGGCTCGTGCTTGAGCAGACAGAGCATCTGCTGGCGGGCACCGAGAGCATTCCGCAGACCAGCTATAGCACCTATCGTCTCTTTCGCAAGAGTGGGGAGCGCAGCCGCTACGAGGCAGGATATTTCCTCGAAAATATTCAGACACGTGAAACCCGCTGGCGAAAAAGCAACAACGGGAAATGGACATGGCCCAAAGACATCCGCGCCATACCCATTCCCCTGTTTAAGTCCAGGCAGAGCTGTCTAAGGCAGAGCCAGCAAGGATTGTTGAACCTCTTCCTCAGTGCGGGCCGTCCCCACCAGCAATAGTAGTTCCTGCAATTTGCTCTGATCAGTTAAGGAAGCCAGTTGCTCCTTCACCACAGACAGCAACCGCGGAAAACGCGCCCGCGTCAAAACCTCAATGTTCTGGCGCGCCTCTTCCACACGACCCTCCTTACGACCCTCCTTACGACCCTCTTTAAGGCCTTTCTCGCGACCAGTGGCGAGTCCTTGCGCGAGTTGGGCATTTAATTCTTCTTGATTGATTTCAGCCTTCATGCGCTGATAAATGGGGGTCTTCTTTAAAAAAGCTTCCATCTCTTTTTCCTTCCCTTTTAGCAATTGCCTATCGGTCTTCGACTTGAAGACCGCGTTTGCAAAAATGATGGCAACCTTACGGCGACGCGTTTCCCCGCAATAGCCCCGTTCTCAAATCCCCCATACTATGCAACTTCCTAAAACAGAACTTTTGTACGATGCTAGAAGCATACCATACTCCCATAAAGTATGCAAGTACTATGCTTCTGCTTTTATCGCTTGCTTGCTATAAATACATAAATACAAATCTACTGCTGTTATCAAAAAATATGCGCAGCCCTTCTGTTCGCGGCATATCCCACCAGAGTGCTATAAGAGCTTTGTGCCAACGGCGCTCACCTCTTAGCTATGCGAAATGCCGCAGGTGCTAGGCTGTGAATATGCAAAAGTGGCAGGAGAATGATCCTCCCGCCACTTTTGCGCTGGTTCTTCTCTATGCTTCCGCCTCGACTTTCCCGGCGGCTTGCACGCGCAGGGCGGGCAGAGCCAGGAAGACGGTGGCGATGGTGAGGGCGATAAAGAGGACGCCGGACCAGTAGGGAATGCCGTGGCCGAGCCGGGCGTAGAGCACGCCTCCGACCAGGGGGCCGATGATCATGGCCAGGGATTGCATGGACTGGCTGGCTCCTCCAACCATGCCCTGCTGGCTGGGTCCAACGGCGCGGGAAGTCAGGCCGCGCAGGGCGTTTTCAGCGAGGCCGCCGGCTCCGGCAAAGAGCATGATCGCGGTGACGGTAATGATCGGTGATGCGATGACGCTGATCAGGCCAAGCAGGACATAGCTGAGCGCGACAAGCACCAGCGCGCCAATGCCCAGCTTGATATCACTAAAGATCTTCAAGAGCAGACCGAGCAGCACTCCTTGCACCAGAATATCAACGACACCCACGACGGTGGCAATCAGACCAGCGGCAGTGGCGTTCCAGCCCAGGCTGTCGCGCAACAGGATGGTCAGGTTCGACTGCAGAATCGCGAACGGGAAGGAGTAGAAAAAGCCTCCCAGCACCAGCCAGCGCAGATTAGCCATGGAAAAAACTACTCCAAGCTGCTTGAGCGGATTGAGATCGCTCAACTTTACTGAACTGATACGATGCTCTTTGTTCAGGCTTTCCGGCAGGAAGAAAAAGCCCCACAACAGCGTCAGCAGAATGACCCCGGTCGCGACCAGGAACGGCGCGGTATAGTTGATCGCGGCCAGCAGACCGCCGATGGCGGGTCCAAGGATAAAGCCGATCCCAGAGAGCGCACCCGCCACGCCAAAGTACTTACCTCGCTCCTCTGGTTCAGTGATATCCGCGAGGTACGAGAAGAGTACGCCAAAGTTGCCGCCAGTCAGACCGTCAACAATCCGGCCCAGAAAGAGCATCCAGAGCGCGCCGCCCAGACCAAAGATCAGATAACCGCCAGCAGAGCCCAGCAGGCAGATGAAGAGGATCGGGCGCCGGCCAAAACGATCGCTCAACAATCCCAAACCCGGAGCCGCGATCATCTGACAGGCGCCATAGATCGAGACCAGCCAGGCCACCGTCACCGCCAGGTCGTTCGCGTTACTGAGATGCTGGAGCGTCATAAACGGCACCACCGGTCCAATAATCGTCATCCCCATCGTATTCAAAAGCGCTACAATAAACAAAAAAACAATCGCTCTGCGCTTCGGCACTGGTTTCTTGCCAGTCTCACTGCCGGGCTCAGTTATAAGGACTTCAGATGCACCCATGTGCGATTTCTCTCCTATCGAGATTTGTGTTCATCATTCAATAACTGTCCCTAAATTTAACCGTCAGCAGGATGAACCGGCATCGTCTATGTGGATGAGAAAGAGGATGATTAGAGATGGAGTTCTCGGGCCAGGGCGCTGGCCTGGACACGGTTGTTGACATCCAGTTTGCGATAGATGCTCTGCACCTGGGTGCGCACGGTATTGATGGAGACAACGAGTTCGCGGGCAATCTCGGAGTTGGAGTTGCCAGCCACCAGCAGGCGCAGGACTTTTTGCTCCTGGGAGCTGAGCGGTTCGAGCAGGAGCGACTGGCCGGTGTTTTTTTCCACAGGCGAGGCAATAGCGCTCCCGCCAAAAGCCCCCAGGACGGCGCGAGTGTAGGTTTGCAGGGCAGGGTCGCGCAGATGGGGCAGGAGGTCGCGCAGCAGTTCAGCCATCTCCGGGCCTTCATCAAGGAAGAGGCGCAGGTAGCCTTCGCTGCGCGTCGCAGCCAGTAGCTGCCCCAGTTGCTCGCGCGCCCGCGCCCGCTGTCCCTGGCGAGCATGAGCCAGCACGAGTACAATCTGCACATGGTAGAAGAACGTGAGATGGCCTGTCTGAGGCGCGGTTGTTGCTAAAGCATCCAGCAATTCCTGCGCACGCACAAACTCCCCCTGAGCCAGCAAATAACGTGCGCTGAGAAGTTGTTCGCGCTGGCGTTGATAGGGCGGCAGAATCTCTTCGCGCTGCTCAAGAGAGGCGTACCAGCGCTGGACCGCCGCGAGATCGCCCTGCGCGAGTTGAATACGCGCCAGCATGGCCTGAATTTCGCGATAATACTGATAGCTCTGGGGCGAAGCTGGAGCCTGATTGCGCGCCAGCCAGGCGGTCAGGCGCTGCTGGGCCTCCGCGCTCTGGCCGCGCGCCTGCTCAACCTGAGCCAGGCGTAGCGTAGCCGCGTACAGAAACTCCTCCTCGCGTATCTGCTCACCCAGTTCCCGCGCCTCCAACGCGGCTCGTTCGGATTCCTCAAGCTCGTTCCACTCGTAGAGAAGCTGGGCCAGGGCCAGTTGCGTGCGCGCAATATCGTCGTGGTCCTCCTGCGCCCTCGCCTCGGACTGCATCTGGCGAAATTGTTCAGCCGCGCGGCGCAGATCTCCTTGCTCAAGATAGACCCAGCTCAACATTCCCCTGGTAGCCCGTCCATAGGTCGCGTTGCCCAGAAGTTCATTGAAGTTCTGTGCCTCCTGAAGCGCCTCACGCGCGCGCTCTAACGTCCCGGAGAGCACTTCGCCGACCCCCACCACCGTTAGCGCAATCGTACGCCAGGTCAGATCTTCCGCGCGCAGCCACGCCAGCGCCTGCCTGGCCCAGGTCAACGCCTGTAACGTCCGCCCCTCCTGGCGCGCAAGCAGCGCCCTGAAGGAAAAAACCTGGGCCAGCTTCGCGGTCGCGTTAGCATCCCGCCATTGATCTTCCGCCAGCCGCAACAACTGGTAGATGCGCTCGCGCTCCGCCTTTGGACGTGTGCCCTCGACCAGGGTAAAAAGCAGAATCATCGCGTAGTTCAGGCAAAAATCAGGATTTCGCTCAAGCTCTTCCGCTGGCAAACTCTCCAACCAGTGCTTCAGACTATACAATTCCAGGAACACCGGCCGGCTGTCCAGCACCTTTTCCTCGATAAAGCGCGTGATCAGGCCAGCAACGCGTATGTAATCGCCTGTGCTGGCGGCGGCGCTGAGCGCGGTCTCAATCGCCTCGGCCAGCATATCATGCTCTTCGTACCAGGAACTGGCCTGGAGGGCAAGCTGGTTTAAACGCGCGTCGCCCAAAATCCGGCGCGCCTCGCGCTGCATAGTCTCGGCAAAAAGCAAGTGATAACGCATCCATTCCCCAACGTGGTCCAGCGGCGCCAGGAAAAAGTCCCCGCTGCGCAGACTCTCGATCAGTTGCGCGCTATCCTCGCGCCCCAACAGCGCGTCGCAGAGCAGAGCTGTCACACGCGGCAGCACGCTGGTTTGCAAAAGAAACTCCTGTTGCTCCTGGGGCAAGGTATGCAACACCTCGCTGAGGAAGTATTCGCGCAGACTCCAGTGGTTGCCCGCCAGGCCCACCAGCGTCTGTTCAACCTCCTGCTCATTCTCAGCCATCGCCAGCACCCTGGAAAAGAGCCGCAGACCAGCCGGCCAGCCCTCCAGGCGCTGATGCAACTGGCGCACAATCCTGGGTGGGAGCGCGACTGACAGCTCCTGGGCCAGAAACGCGCGCGTTTCTTCTTGAGAAAACATCAAGGAAGCAGGCGAGACATCCAGCAGTTCATTACGCGCGCGCAGGCGGGCCTGTGTGAATGGGGGATCGCCGCGCATCACGAGGATAACATGCAACCCCGCTGGCAGATGCTCCAGGAAAAAGCGCAACGACTCCGCCACGAGAGGCGAGTTGATCGTATGCAGGTCATCGAGGATCAGCACCCCTGGCTGCTCAAGCTGGCTCAAATCATTTAACAGAGCTACCAGTGTCATGTCCAGCGGCTTAAACTGAAATGGCGGCAGGCGATAGGCCAGCAGCAGTGCCAGCGCCTCTTTGCCCAGGTTCGGATCGAATTTCTGGCAGGCCGTAATCACATAGCGCCAGAAGCGCAGCGGGTCGTTATCCCCCTCGTCCAGTGTCACACACGCTATGCGCTGCGCCTCCGCTCGCTCGTTGAGAGCCGCGATCCATTGCGCCAGCAGCGTCGTCTTGCCATAACCAGCCGCCGCGGATACCAGGGTCACTTTGCGCTCCAATCCCTGATCCAGCAGCGCCAGCAGGTGCGCGCGTGGCAAAAGCCCCTTCTGCAAGCGCGGCAACTGTAGCTTCGGCATCAACAGCGGCTCAGAAGCCAGCGGATGTACCGTCGCCTCCCATAGACCAGACGCGGCCCCGCTTGCCGTTGGCACGCCCGCGGCCTTCTCAGCTGAAACAGCTTTTTCACGGGACAAAATCGCATCGGTAGCTCTGGCGGACGAAAACGCGGTGGCAGCCTCCCCAGAGGGGAATGCGAACTCGGCAGGCTCCCCAACCAGCAGAGTAGCCAGCTTTTCCAGTTGTTCCACGCTCATCTGTTCATCGCGCCCAACATACCGTTTGACCATCTGTCCCTGCGAGCGCCGATAGGCATACCAGTAGCCCTCGCCTCCGCGGCTGCGCTTCTCTTTCAAGAGATTAATCTGCCCACAGCGCCCATGAAACGCGAATGCGCGATGATCCTCCAGCCACGCTTGCTCGAAAGCAGCCGGCTCAACAAGCTCCATGCCAGTCACCACATACGCCGCTCGTTCGGGCGACCAGCTTACCGTATATTGCGCGCGCTTCGGCATGATGCATGCTCCCTTGCTCTTTTTGCTCCCCAACAATATTCCAGGGATGATTATAAAACGCGTTGTGGTAAAAGACAAGTGCCCCCCAACAACATTTTTCTTTGGGCCAGATATCAGTCATCCCAAACTTTGCAAAAGTTTGTCAAAGCGCCCCACCCCCTTTTTTCTCAAGGGGTTTTGTG
>DASVMX010000133.1:0-8012 GCA_036384215.1 Ktedonobacteraceae bacterium
GAGCGGGCGACGCCGCTCCTGCTCCACTCTCGCCAGGGGCTGAAAAGTCCTGAATGGCCTCTTTTCTGGCGCAAGAGCAGCTTCTAGCGCGCGAAAATTGACGGCTGTGTGTTGGAGCCGGGGGGTATACTGATGGAAAGGAGTGTGCGCTTGTGGTTGAGAAAAGGGGGGATGGTGAGAGAAGCGGGTATCCTGGCTCTGCTGGAGCAATGCCGCCAGTTGTTGGAATGTCAGGTCGCTTATTTTATACCGGGTTGTGGGGATCAAATGCTAAGGCATCCCTTGCTGGACCTGGTGTCGGAGAACTCCTGGCAGATCTTCTACCGCGGAGACGTTTCCGCAACGCGTGTGCGCCTGGCTGGTCTGCGTATGGAAGAGCCAGTGCTGGCAACCTGTGATCTGGCAATGCAGAGCGGAAGGATGCAGGCGCTGAAGATTGGTGGGCGCCTGGCGAAGCACTGGCGGCTCCAGAGTATCGCGGCCCTACCGCTGGAGCGTCCTGCTGGCATTCTCGGAACATTTTTGCTGGCCGACGGGTGCGCGGAAAAATTTGGCCCCGGTGAGCGGCTACTTATGTATGCGTTTTTGTCGATGTGTGGGACAGCGATGGAGCGCGCCTTGTGGGGGCTGGCAGGAGAAGTTATGCGAGGAGCGAGCAAGCCAGTGGCACACGCGCAGCGCGAGAAAGAGCAACCGGCGCAGGAGCGCGAACAATTTGGGCCGAGCGAGTTTGTCTCAGTAGTGGGACATGAATTGCGTGCGCCGTTGAGCATCATCAAGGGATACGCGGGGCTGCTGCAGGCATATGGAGGAACAGTGGAAGACCTGGCGCCGGCGCTTACTCCTGAGCGCCAGCGCCATTACCTGGACGTGGTCATGGAACAGACCGACCTGCTGGAACTGCTTGTCAATGACCTGTTAGATATGGCGCGGCTCCAGCGCGGCAAGCTTACGCTGCGCCCGCGCGTGGTCGATGTAGGAGCGCTGTGTCAGCGTGTGGTACAACTTGGGCAGTTGCGTGCCGATCAGCGTGAACCGGGCAAATACCAGTTGGAGTGTAGAATTTCGGCCCGGCTTCCTCCGCTGCTGGCGGACGCCGAACGCTTACAGCAGGTTTTGATGAATCTCGTTGAGAACGCTATCAAATACTCGCCGGAAGGAGGGAGAATTGCTTTAGAGGCCGGGCTGGTGGAAGGTCGGGAGTGGCCATCTCAACGCTCTGGGGAGCAATATGGCCAGGAGCAGGCGCGTGTTCAGTTCGTGGTACGCGACAAAGGGATAGGCATTCCAGCTCGTTACTCAACACGCCTGTTTCAGCCTTTTGAGCGCCTGGGGCAGACCGCGACCTCGCTTATTCCGGGGATGGGCCTGGGCCTGTATATCACCCACCAGTTGATCGAGGCGATGGGTGGGACTATTGAGGTATACAGTTGTGAGGGGAGCGGGACAGATGTTACAATAACGTTACCAGCCGTTTCGCCAAACAAGGCAGAGGTGCCCGAAAAAGTGGTTCAGATGCACTCTTTGCCGATGTCTTGAACATTCAGACCAGTGAAGAATCTTCTATAGCACGCAAGCAAGCGTCTCGTTTTTGTAGGCAAGACGATTCACGCATTGAGATCAGCGAAGGTAGGGGTGGACAATTGCTTATAGGTTTGTTTGAAGATGATCTGGCCATTCAAGAGATGCTGCGGCTGCTGCTGCAAAGCGAAGGTTACAATGTAGCAGCGTATAGCAGCATGGAAGAGTGCCTGGCCCATATGCACGCGGATGATTCTCAGCCATGCGTGGCCCGCCCTGACCTGCTCATGATCGACTTGCATCTCGCGAAATCCCTCTCTGGTCTGGCCGTCATCGAACGCATCCGCGCCAACCCGAGCCTGGAGCATTTCCCAGTCATTCTCATGACCGCTTCCACAGTGATTGACAGACAGAATTTGCAACGTTTGAGTGTCACTCTTTTGCCGAAACCCTTTGATATTGATGAAATCATACGCATCGTCGGAGAACTGGCCACAGCATAAGCACATCAGAAATGGCTGATGGCTGGCGATTTTGGCCGTCAGAGGATGGCGAGCTTAAAAAAGACGCGTCTTTTTTAAGCTCGCCATTTTTGGAAACATTAAAAAATCTTTTTGGCCAGGAGAAATGAGTATGCAAACAAGTCTTTAGAAGCGGCTTCAGGAGCCTATTACAGGCTAGCGGGGCGGGGAAAGATTAGAAAAGTAGGACAAAAGATTAAAATAGGCTGAGTTTTTTATTGTTGACTTGTACTTTTATGGATCAGGCTGTTATCCTTTAGGTAGAGGAAAGATACATGGTTGCACGGTAGTTGCTCCAGAGAGCAGCCCCCAGATTGGTTGATCATGTATCTAAGAGACCAAACAACTTCTACTAAACTGAAGAGAAAGAGAGTGGAAACATGCAGACAAATAAGGGTCGTGGGCGCGGATTTGCCTCGATGAGTCCCGAGAAGAAGCGCGAGATTGCCAGCAAGGGTGGAAAAGCTGCACATGCTATGGGTACAGCTCACAAATGGACGAGCGAAGAGGCCCAGGCAGCGGGGCGGAAAGGTGGCTCGATCAGCCGTCGTCGCCCGAAGAGCGCCACTCAAGCCCAGGCGTAACATGCTGATTGCCTGAAGCGGAAGGTTGGCAAGGAATTACCAACCTTCTTCTTTTGGTCGAGATATGGTGCATCAACAAGAGACCAGGTCGCTATGTACACAGCGACCTGGTCTCTTGTTGATGATTCCTTTTTGTCAGAATACGTGTTGGTGAGGCGTTCTTTTCTTGAGAATCGAGAAGATGTTTCTTGTTCCTTTGCTTGTTAGCTTTATACATGAATAGTACCTTTTAGTGTATTACTAGAAATTCTCTGATGATACCTGTTATAATTCTGATTATATTGCGCCCTCAAATTGAGGAGTATGTCTGGAGCGTGTTGAAAAGGGAAAGAGGTAGATCATTAACAGTGAGTATTCTCAGAAACATTCAGCAGGAGTGACAACTGTTGATCCGGTAGAGACGCCGGTGGTTTCATTGTCGAGCATAGCAGTGGCGCGACCTCAGCGGCGCTGGCTCAGCAAATCTTTCCGTTTTCGCGTGCGTAGTTTTTTACCCGGCTCTGGCGCGCTTGCTCTGCGGCGTTTTAGTATTACAGAGGCTGCTCTGCTTCTTGTCCTGGCGTTTATCACTTCGCGTGCGCTGGGCGTGGTACGCCAGGTACTCTTCAATATGCTCTTTGGCACAGGACCAGCGGCCAATGCCTACTATGCCGCAGCCTATCTACCTGAAACGCTTTTCGACCTGGTTGCTGGCGGGGCGCTGATCCACGCCTTTATTCCTGTCTTCCTGTCCCACGAAAAAAGCTATGGTTCACGCGAGGTGTGGCGGTTGACCAGCCTGGTGTTTAATCTTCTGCTGGTGGCGCTGACATTCCTGGTGTTGATTGGTGAGCTATTTGCTCCTGCTTTTGTCTCCAACTGGCTGATTCCTGGCTATACCCCGGATGTTCAGGCGCTGACGACGAACCTTACGCGTATTATGCTGCTCCAACCGCTCCTGCTGGGACTGGGGACGGTGATTACCGCTGCTCTGAATAGTAAGCGCCAGTTTTTGTTGCCTGCGCTGTCTGTCGCGGTCTATAATCTCGGCTTGATCGGCGGATTAAGCGTCTCTTTTCTGGTGCGCGGGACTGGTATTTACGGGCCGACTGCCGGGGTTCTGATGGCGGCGGCGCTCCAGGTTCTGGTGATGGTGCCAGCGCTGGTGAAGCAGGGTGCGCGCTATAGCTTTATCTGGCAACTCAATCATCCTGGTCTGCGCGAGGTGTTGCGCCTGTTGATCCCCAATGTGATGGCTGTCGCCATTTTCTCGGTGACCCCCATTATTGATACTGCTTTCCTCTCCCTCATGCCAGATTCCGCCAGCCTGGCTGCCACGCGTAACGCCAATATGCTCTTTGGCTTGCCCCTGGCACTGGTGGCGCAGGCCGCTGGTCAGGCTTCAATGCCTCAACTGACCAGCCTGGCCACGGCTCAGAAATATGTGCGCTTGCGCCAGACATTCACCAGAGTGCTGCTTACCTCGCTGGCTTTCAGTGCCCTGGCGGCGTTGTTGCTGGCGCTGTTGGGGCGTCCCGCGATCCGCCTGCTTTTCCAGCACGGCGCTTTTGACGCGCATTCTTCCTCTGTGACCTATCTGGCGCTGCTGGGCTATGCCATCGCCCTGCCAGGCCAGGCTCTGGCCTCATTGCTCAGCCTGACCTTCTACGCCATGAAGAACGCACTTTTGCCTCTGCTTACCTGTGCTGTCTCTCTACTCGCGCATATTGGCGGGATTCTGCTCTTTTTTCAGCTTTTTTCGGGTTCGCGCCAGATCCTGGCTATTCCTCTCGGCCTGGCGGTCGACGGATGTGCTTCTACCCTTCTGCTTGGCCTGCTGCTCTTTTTGGCCCTGCGCTCGAAAGTGCTCAAGGATCAGGGTATGCAGCGCCTGCTCAGGCTGCGTGCGAGTCGCAAGGCTTGAAAAGTTGGTTTGCCCAGGTTAGGGCGCGAGATGCCTCTTTATGCTGAGCGTTTGTTGTGTTACATATGTTATCATGCCCTGATCGGCCTGCGTTTTTTCGCGCAAGCGAGAAATGAACAGGCCTATCACATGGTGCGGACAATTATTCAGCAAAAACTGAATGCCTTCACCGTTTAATCAGAAAGGTGGTGCGGAACGGGGAATGGACTGGCGATCTTGCCAGTCTATTCCCCGCGTGATTATGCCTGGCGCAGAAACGCAAGTACCAGCTCGGTGTATTCCGCGGGATAGCGCAGGTGCGCGGGATGGCCAGCTTCAAAGAGGTGCAGGCGCGAGTGGGAAATTTTCTGGTGCAGGATGTGCGCGTAGTCTACCGGCACGATGCGGTCGCGTGTACCATGCATAATCAGGGCGGGGCAGGTAATCGCGGCCAGTTCCGTGTCGCTGATCAGCACCCCGCCATGGGTGACCAGTGCTTCCTGGGCCGCGACGTACATAGTGGGCAGGGTGCGCCAGTAGGGTACGCCGTGCAGTTCGGCCAGTTGACGCTGCCATTCTTCCGAGAGCGGATTTTCCAGCAGCCAGCGGCGAATGCCAGCCACGTTCTGTGCGTTGATGGTCGGTTGCGCGCCCAGAACTGCCACGGCTTGAACGCGTGTGGGATGAAGCGCGGCCAGGAGCAGGCTGACAATCGCGCCGTCGCTAAAGCCAACCACTCGCACGCGTTCAAATTCCAGCGCATCGAGCAACTCAATCAAGTCCGCGACATCTTCGCGATAGTACTGTGGTGTATAGTTCTGGCGCGGCGTTGAGCGGCCATAGCCGTGCAGATGAGGAGCCAGGACGCTGTACTCGCGGCGGAAAGCGGGTAATTGTTCGGCAAAATCGCTGGTAGGAGTGCCGGCAAAGCCGTGGATCAGCAATAGCCTTTCCGGGGGGGAAACGGCCTGAATCATGAAATCCGTGGGGAAAACGTCATAATATACATTTGTAAGCTTTGTTTGGTAAACTGGCATGACGACCTACCTGTTGCGAAAAATGTATCCTGTTGGCGTGGTCAGCAGTCTGGCAACACTACACTGGCACGTTGCTAACCATCTGTCACAGTATAGCACAGTAAAAAGAAGGTAAGGTTTTTTGCTGGAATCGTGGGAAAACGAGCTTTTTCACTCTGGAATCGTAGAGAAATGAGAGAAATTTTTATTGAAACGAGGAAGAAAGCAGAAAAATCGATGAAAGCAGCTTGACAGCCTCTGTATTGATGAATATACTGTAGGCAAATTCAGAGCTACACCGTGCTGGTGGTTTTGCCTACCCGGTTTTACCTGACTGATCGTATTTGCAAAGGAGTGATGTATGGACTCCAATCAGAGGTTTCCGCAGGAAGCGCGAGGTTATTTGCCGCAGAGCGGCGAGTTGGCGCAGGCGACGAAAGGGAATGGAGTGGAAGACGAGGTAATCATCAGTGCCCTGAAAATCAATAAGTATTTTGGCGATAAACACGTCCTGAAAGATGTTGATTTTGAGGTGCGCAAGCGCGAAGTTGTCGCGTTGATCGGCCCGAGCGGTTCCGGGAAAAGCACGCTGATTCGCTGTTTGAATGGTCTGGAGAAGCTAACAAGCGGTGAAATCTACATCCACGGTCATCGTCTTGATCCCCGGCTCTCTGCTAAACAACTCATCCCCATTCGCACTGAACTGGGTATGGTTTTCCAGAACTTCAATCTTTTTCCCCATATGACTGTCCTGCAGAACGTTATCCAGGCTCCGTTGCTGGTGCGCAAACTATCCAAAGAGCAGGCTGTTGCTCTGGGAGAGAGCCTGTTGACCAAAGTGGGTCTTGCCGAAAAGCGTGATGTCTATCCCAATCGTCTCTCAGGCGGGCAGAAGCAGCGTGTGGCAATCGCGCGCGCGCTGGCTATGCAGCCGCGCGCGTTACTATTTGACGAACCCACCTCCGCGCTGGACCCCGAACTGGTAGGCGAAGTGCTCAAGGTTATGCGCGACCTGGCATACGAGGGGAGCACCATGGTGGTTGTCACCCACGAGATGCAATTCGCGCGCGATGTCTCTGATCGCGTTGTTTTTATTTCCGATGGGGTAATTGTTGAACAGGGCGATCCACAGGAACTTTTCAGAAATCCCAAGCAGGAGCGCACCCGTTTATTCCTGGAACGCGTGCTCTCGACGATGCCTTGACATTATTTATCCAGGAAGTTCGATAGAAAGGCAAGAGACACCATGAAATCCGAACTCAACAGGCGCACATTTTTGAAAAAAACAGGTGGTTTTGTGCTGGCGGGTGGGACGCTTGAAATGCTGCTGGCGGCCTGTGGCGGCAACGTTGCAACTCCCACAGTTGCAAGCTCTCCTGGTGCCAAGAAGATAGGGAGCGCCGGTTTACTCATTCCTGGTCAACTGCAGTGGGGAGCAACCTCAAATGGTGGCGCTCCATACGTTTTCCCTGACCCGACCAACCCCAATCAGCTCGTCGGCTTCGAGTATGAGATTGGTCAGGAACTGGCAGCCCTGATGGGGGTGGTCTCAAAACAGGTGGAGCAGGACTATGGGCAGATGGAGCAGGCTTTACAGGCGAACAAATTTGACATGGTGATGAATGGCTGGGAGAAGACCGACGACCGCCTCAAAACGGAGCTTTTCTCTCAGGCTTACTATCGTTATGGCCAGCAGATTGTCGTGCGGGCGGATGACTCGCGTTTCAGCAGCATGACGACTTCAAGCGATCTCAGCTTGAAAGACCTGGAAAATCTGCACGTGGGAACAGGCGCGGGTTACAAGGCCGCGGATGTTATGGGTACGGATAAGGCGATTATTGTCAAACTCTACGATCCAGACCTCCCATTTAACGACCTCGCGGCGCACAGAATTGACGCGGTGCTCATCGACGGGCCAATTGCTGCCTATTATGTAGTAGGAGCTGGCCCCGGCGGCAAACCCGATCCACGCTTGAAGTTGATTGGTAAACCGCTTGCGACTGATGATTATTTTATCGGTTTCAATAAGGCCAATCCGAACGCTACCACTTTGCTGGGCGAGATCGATCAGGCGCTTACCGTGCTGAAGCAGAATGGTACATTGAAGAGGATATATACCAAATGGAGCATGTGGAACGATCAGCAGGCTGAGATCGGGACCAAGTAACTACCTCGTGCTGCGCCCTTGCTTCGGGAGGATGCATGCAGTGTAGCCTGAAGATATCATTCATTGTGGATGGTATCTTCAGGCGTCTGTGTCGCTATAGAATGAAGAAAGCGGCAGTGCGTTTATGGCTATTTGGTACAAAGCATAACAAAGGATGTGCTATATGGATCTTATCCAACAAGCTTTGCCAGATTTCCTGGTAGGGGCAAGAAATACGGTCTTTTATTGTATCTCTGCTTTTCCGCTTGCTCTGATTCTGGGGCTGCTGCTGGCGCTTATGAGTAGCTCTCGTATCCTCTGGTTGAAGGGTCCCGCGCGTAT
>DASVMX010000134.1:0-2022 GCA_036384215.1 Ktedonobacteraceae bacterium
TACCTGTGAGAGCCTGGCCGGGTCCGATTTCGATAAAGGCGGTAATGCCTGCGCTGACCAGGTATTCGATGCTGCGAATCCACTGCACCGAGGAGGCGATCTGCTGCGCCAGTTCCGCGCGGATATCCTGCGCGGAACTGAGCGGGGCAGCGTCGATGTTGCCGATCAGTGGGATCTGCGCGTCATTGACGGCTGTGGCAGCGATGGCCTGGGCCAGTCCGGCAGCTGCGGGCTGCATGACGGGCGAATGGAAAGCGCCGCTGACGGCCAGGGGCATGACTTTTTTGGCGCCGCGCGCCTTTGCCAGCTCCATGGCCAGGTTCAGGGCTTTGACCTCGCCCGAAATCACAATCTGGCCGGGCGCGTTATAGTTGGCGATTGCTACCTGGCCTTCGCCGGGATGCGCGCCGGTTTTTTGCGCGCTGGCCTGAGCCGTGGCTTCCGCGCAGACCTCTTGCAGGGCGGTCTCATCCAGCGCGATCACCGCGGCCATGCTGCCGGGGCAGAGCGTGCCCTCATGGTGCATCAGGCGTCCACGCTCGCGGACCAGGCGCGCAGCGTCCGCCAGGGAGAGCGAGCCGGAGGCCACCAGGGCAGCGTATTCCCCGACACTGTGGCCGGCGGTAAAAGCTGGAGTGAGTGGCGTGGTCCAGGAGGGGGAAACGGTCGCAGCGGACGTGGAAAGCGTCTCTTGCAGAGCGGCCAGCAGAGCCAGGCTAACCGTCACAATCGCGGGCTGCGCGTTAATCGTCTCGCGCAAAGCCTCGTCGGGTCCAGTAAAGCACAACTGGCTGAGCGAAAAGCCCAGCGCCTCGTCTACCTCGGTAAAAACGCGGCGGGCAGCCGGAGAAGACTCGCAGATGTCGGCTCCCATACCCACTGCCTGACTGCCCTGTCCAGGAAAAAGAAAGGCAACTCTGGTTGTCATAGATCCTATCTCTACAGAAAAAAGAGGCAGGGCACAGGGTCCCGCCTCTTTTTAGCTAACTCGTTTTCTTGGTTTTTGGATAAAAAACCTGACGCCCGCGATAGGTTCCGCAGTTCGGGCAGGCGTGGTGCGCCAGCCGAGGTTTGCGGCATTGTGGACAAGCCACCAGTTGGGGCAGGGTCAAATGATGATGTGACCGCCGCTCGCCCTGGCGGGCGTGCGATGTACGTTGTTTAGGTAACGCTCCCATTGTTTAAATCTCCTGTTCCGCCAGTATGCCATACGGTGGAATGCCAGGCATACTCAAACGTTGTTTGCGGTTAAACTAGCGGCGCGAGAGATCCCGCGCCCGTGTCTTATGACAGTGACCCGTCTTGTAAGAGTTTGTTCAGGACGCTCAGGCGGTTATCCACCTCTGGTTTGCAATCGCAGGGGCCGAGGTTCAGATCCTTGCCGCATTGCGAGCAGAGTCCCTGACAATCTTCCTGGCAGAGCGTCACCATAGGGAGCGCGAGCAGAACATTCTGGCGCACAGCCTCGGTTAGATCCAGCTGGTGATGATCGTCGAGAGGGAAAAACTCTTCCTCGTCGAACGCGGGCATGGGCATCCCGGTAAGAACATCGACGGTGGGATAAAACACTTCCTCGAAGGTCACATGCAGGGGCTGCTCAAAATCCTTCAAGCAGCGGGTGCAGGTAAGTTCGAGGGTCAGATCAACCCAGCCATCGACCAGCAAGCCCTGATTGGTCCGGCGCATACGCGCGTGTCCCTTGATCGGGCCTGTCACTTTGAAATCGTCGTCGAGAGTGACCTCGTCGTTTTCTTGAAAATCCGTTACGAACGAAGTCCCTACCACAGACTTCATCAGTTGCGCCACGTTAAAAAGCATTGCATCCATCGCTGACCTCTCATCATATTCGCTGTTTGTACTGGTAGAGAGAATTTGAGCCTACCGAAATAATGTGGCGCAGTTGAGGGCGATTTTCAACGTATGCCCGACCATTATAGGAGAAGTCTCACAAAAAATCAAGTCTTCACATCCCCTCTCTATAAACTCGCGCCTGCGGCGCTCGCCAGCCTGAATAAACGGGCC
>DASVMX010000135.1:0-5948 GCA_036384215.1 Ktedonobacteraceae bacterium
TGTGGGTGGTTGAACCGCCCACAGGTGCCGGGCTGCTCTTCTCAATCTGGGAGCTTGCCTCCCTACTCTAGATGCTCTCCGATGATGCTGGCGTTGCCGCGCAAGAATTCGTCGGCGCTCATGGCCTTTTTGCCTTCGAGCTGGACCTGTTCCACCAGCAGGCTTCCCTGGCCGGTGGCGACGCGCAGCGCTTTGTATGCTTTTCCTCCCTCGGTGATATGTGCCTGTGATACCTGGCCCGGCGCTTCCTCGGCGGCGGAGAGCTGCGCGGAGGCGGCGAGAATTTTCAGAACTTTGCCGCGCCAGGTGGTGCTGGCGTGTGGCCAGGGGATATAAGCGCGCACCTCGCGAGCCAGTTGCACGGCTGGCTGCGACCAGTCGATGCGCCCGTCTTCTTTGCGAATCATGCGCGTGTGCGTGGCCTGCGCGTGATCCTGCGCCTGGGGCTGCAACTGGCCGCTGACCCAGAGTGGCAGTGTCTCCAGCAGCGCGGCGGCGCCCAGTTCAGCCAGTTGAGGCGTCAGACTGGCCGTGGTCTCGTTTCCGCGCAGTGGCAGCGTCCGCTTGAGCAGCATCGGGCCGGTGTCAATCCCGGCGTCCAGCAGCATAATCGTCACCCCGCTCTCACTTTCGCCCTGGAGAACGGCTTCAGAGATCGGCGAGCTGCCGCGATACTTCGGCAGCAGCGAGGCGTGGATGTTGAGCGTGCCATAACGCGGCAGGTCCAGCACTGCCTGGGGCAGGATCTGGCCAAAGGCGGCCACGATCAGAAGATCGGCGCGATACGCGGCCAGCGCCTCCTGATTCTCCGCTTTCTTAAATGAACCCGGCTGCCAGACCTCCAGGCCATGCGCCTGCGCTGCCTGTTTCACCGGGGAATAGACAATCTCCTGTTTGCGCCCGGAAGGCTTATCGGGCCGTGTCACCACGGCCACAATCTCGTATCCCTGCGGCAACGCCTTTCCCGGAGCCGCCCCGCGCACCAGCGCCTCCAGCGCCGGCACCGCGAACCGGGGCGTTCCCATGTAAATAATACGGAGCATACTGTTGATCCCTTTCTACCTGCGTGTATTGCTCCCTCCATAGTAGCATATTTATGAATCATCCCCCCATTTTCGAGCAGCAGTTCTCGCCCGAATTGGTGGGGCCATACTCTGTGGAAAAACAGGCATGAACCGAAGGTAAAAAATCAAGGATGACTCATGAGAGCTACAACGAGGCCCAAATTGTCTCTATACCTTCAGCGAGAAATCGTGTATAGTATGCATAGAAAGGCCGCCTTCGTGTGATGGAGGATTGCAGTACGTATCTATGCAGCAACAAGGTTATTTTACATTCGGTATTCTCACGGATATACCGCCCGTGATCGATCTGCGCATGACATTGCCGCGCGGTGACGAGGTGAGCGAGGTAGCGGGGCTTTTGAGCGACGCGCGAACGCACACGGTACTGCTGACGGGGGGAGCGGGCGCGGGCAAGTCGACGCTGGCCGGGCTGGTCTTTGACCAGTTTCAGAGCCACGCGCTGGAAGGTCTGCCAGAATTTCGCCATTATATCTGGCTGCGCCCTGGTCCGCGCGCGACGTGGCCTGATATCATCCGCGCCCTGCTCAATGCCTTGCAGGGCGGAGGACAGTCAGAGCACGCGAATCTTTCACAACAGGTCAATATCCAGCAGTTGTACAATCTGCTGCGCCGGCCCGGCCAGGGCGCGCTGATTGTGCTCGACCAATGCGAAGAGCTGTTCGACCGCGCCATCGAAGCCCGTAACCAGGATTCGCCCTATACGGTCGGCGCGGGTCTCAGCGGCGCGGTACGCTTCCTGGAAATCTTGCAAGAGAACCCGGGCGCCAGCCGCTTCCTCCTGACCTGCACAAAGTCCCCCTTTGGCTCGGACTACAGCAATACGCCGGGCGTGCGCGAATATATGGTCGGAAACTCGACTATCGTGGAGGCGCTCAATCTGCTCCAGCAGCGCAGTGTGCTGGGTTTGCAACAGGATCTTTCTACGCTCTGGCAGCGCTGTTCAGGCCATATGTATACCCTGATTGTGTTTAGCGCCTTGAAGAGCCTCAGCGGCCTCTCTCTGCACTATTTGCTCAATTCACCGATGTACCAGATTCTCTGGGAAGGCAATGTGCTCCAGAATCTGCTCGAAGCCACGCTTGGCTTCCTCAATCCCATCCCGCTCTCGCTGGTCCGCGCGCTCTGTCTGTTTCGAGAAGCCCCTCCACTGGCGGGCATTATTCACGTCGCGATAGGCGGGCGCCCGCGCCTGGAGACTGATCTCCAGGCATTTGAGCTGGAAGCCAGAAATCTCACCATCCTGGGACTTATTGAGCAGATCAAACGCCCCGATGGCCAGGACGGTTATCTCCTTCACCCGCTGTTCGCGCGCTATCTCCAGAGCCATTACCTGGAAAGCGAACACAAACGTTCGACGGGCTATCTCCCTTCTTCGCTGGGCGTGACAGACCAGCCAGGCGATCTCCAGGTGACGCTGGAGGCGCGCCAGAGTGCCCTGGCTGCCGGTCATACGCACGTGGCGGACTACTACTGGCGCGTCGCCCGGCAAATCTGTCCCCCGCGCCACCAGCGTGGTGGTCCCAACGATGTTACGTCCCTGCTGGCCATGCTCGAACATCTCTGTCTGGGCTGGCACTGGCAGACTGCCTACGATCAGTTGTGCGCGCTGTCGCTGGACGAAGACCTCCTGCGCTGGGAAAGCTGGCACTCGCTGATCCGCCTGTATGAAATGATGCTGCCCCCAACTGGCTCGCTGATCCGGCGCGACGAGGGACTGGTGTGCAGCGCCCTGGCTATGGTCTACAGCCGCCTGGGCGAATTTGAGCAGAGCCGGGCGTACTTTACCAGCGCCCTGGCTATCCAGCGCGATATGCAGGACTACCAGAGCGAGGCCATCACCCTGATCAACCTGGGCGAATTCCTGCGCACCCTGGGCGACCTTGAACAGGCTCGTCAGAACTTTGAACAGGCGCTCACCCTGGTCACGCCCCAGAGCAACCCGGAGCTGGCCTGCGTGCTCGCGCATAATATGGCCCTGCTCACCCAGCACCAGCACAATTACCAGCAAAGTCTGTACTACTTCCTGCAATCGCTGCAACTCGCCCGGCAGATCCAGGACTGGGAGCGCGAAGGTCTGATTCTCACCAACCTTGGCCTCTTCCTCTGCGAACAACAACGCTACCAGGATGGCCTGGCCCTGCTCCTCCCGGCCCTCCAGAAGCGTTACGCCCGCAACGATCCCAAAACAGTCTCCCTGATTGCCTTCCTCAACAAGCTTGAGCAACGCATGGGCAACGCTGCCTTTGCCGACTTGCGCCAGGCTGCCCAGCTCGAAGGACAGCAGGAACGGGTACTGCGCACACTGGCGCTTTAACCTCAAAGACAATCTCCGCACGCCATGGATGTATCCCCTGGCTCACGAGGCAGCTCCCTGTACAAGGACCTTCTGGGGCTCCTCTGCTCCATCAGTCGGGGGGCGGCGGCTCTTGCGCCTGCGTGCTGGCCAAAGTCGCCCCAGTATCCACCAGGCAAGCGCCGCCAGGAGACCAATCACCGAAAAAAGAGCACCAGTGCGCACAGATGACGGGTGATAGCTATAGCTGAGTGTATGCGCTCCCGGACCAACCTTGATCGCGGGCAGTACGCCAGCGATCAGTTGAATTGGCACAACCTGACCATCCAGCGAAGCAGTCCAACCGGGAAACGCCGTGGTAGCCAGCACCAGGTACGCGGACGTGCTGGTGGAAAAAGCGAATGTACTTTGCTCATCAGTCTGAAGCAGCTCGCGAACACTGGTATTGAGCGGCTGGACTTGATCAAGAGATGGCGGGTTACCACGCGCATCAGCGCTGACAAGATAAGCCGGGCCAGCATCGGCTGTATTCCTATAGATCAGTACACCATCTACTTGCTTCAGCAGCACGAACTGGGGATCAGATAGTGGCCTGCGCGAAACCACAATGCGCACATCCATCAAACCAAGCAACCTGGCGTGCGGTTGAACCCCTGGCGCGTCGTAAGGGATGCGAAGGTTATAACCGCTCTCGTGGTAGCCCCCTGCCTGCTGCATATAAGCAACATAGGACTCAATTAAAAGCGGGTCCTGACCATCGGCCAGGTGAACAGATAACTCTACCGCGCTCGCTTGAAGAATATTCTGCTGCACGCTATATACCTTCTCTGAGCCTGCCAGTTGCGCTGCTACCCGCGCCAGGGGAGAAGGCGTGGTGGCCATGCTGTCATCATTAACGCGAGTGTACCCCACATCCATCACAATGAGAGAAAACGCAACGATAAGAACCATCAGGCTTCCAGCCGCGGCCATAAGAGGACGCATACCCCGCTGCCCCTTGTTCAAAAGGAAGTTTATCGCGCGTCGTATTCCCTCAAGCAAAACATCGGCGCCTACTCCTGCTAACAGAGCAATCTGCACAAGCGCGATAAACCAGATGCGAGCAGCCCCGCGAAAACTATTGAGCTCAGGTAAGAGCCGCGCAACAATATAGTAAAATGGTGAGGCGTTCCCTAGAGTCAGACCAGCTACGAGTACGATACCAAGCGCCAGAGGCCAGGTTTTACGCCAGCGTATTACCATTGCAAGCAGAGCCAGAACAAGAACACTCCGTCCCGGCGCGACCATTAGCTCCCATCCTGAGCCGGGTGGCGGCTGGCTGATCAGTGCGCGCAGGAAGCGCGAAAGCGGGAAAACGTCTCCGACATTGATCGAGGCCTGGCGCGTTGACACACTGATCAACTCGACTAACGGCACCAAATACATAGCAGCCAGCAGCAGACCAATCACGACAGCCGCTACCAATCCCGCGACTGGTGCCAGTTGAGCTTTCCAGCCCTCCCGCCGCCAGCGCTTCACAAGCATCCAGATTGCCATTACGGCGATCATCAAAAAGCCATAATACGCCATCTGTGGATGCCCGGCCAACAACGTAAGCGCGATACACAGGCCGAGTAACACTCCCCAGCGACGCGGATCTCGCACCGTTGCCCAGCAAGCCAGCGCCAGCCAGGGATACCAGGCAACCGTCTGAACCATTGTAATATGTCCCGCGCCCAGGTGAGCCAGCATCTTGGGCGTCGCCATATAACTTACCGCGGCCACCAGAGCAGAGAAACGCGACAGGCCAAACGTTCTGCGAGCCAGCAGCAGCATCCCCACGCCTGCCAGCAGCAGATGGCCTGTGACGAGCACCATGTAGAAATCGCGCAAGGGGAGAAAATGGACCAGGTGCGTCGGTGGATAAAAAAACGCGGCGAGTGGATTGGCCGCCAGCGGCAGGCCTCCAACAAAATAAGGATTCCAGAACGCCAGTTGATGATCCTGAGCAAAAGTACGCTGAATCAGCAGCGCGGTCGGCCAGTGACTCGTTATTAGATCACTACCATCCCAGACAGCAAACAACTGGTTTGTCGTAAAAGGCGCCGGCCAGAGAAGCGCAAGCGCGACCATAAGAAGGATAATCAACTGACCCGCTGCCGGTAAGCGAGGACTCAACTTCGTACTCCAGAACCGGCGCATCTTCACCTGGGCCTGTTTCAAAGCATTAAACAAGAAAATACCTCTCTATCCGTCCCTCTTCTGACAACATAATAACCTAAAATATAGGCTACTCACTATTGAGGAACTGGTTACTAGACATGGCTAGAGTATTTAGCAATAGTTTTTATACTATCTGCTCCGTGCTCTCCAGCAATTATATTTATCAGATTATATTCTATTTACACGCAAAAGAAGCGGCGAACGTCTCTTTTTTCCCAGCCTTGCCAGATTTTAACCGATTTTTTCATACATTGTAACCCCCCAGCCTGCTTCCAATGCCTTTCGGATCAACACCACTCGTAAAGATCGCCCCCTGGCTGATCCAAAGGGTACCGGAAGCAGATCCACTATGTTTATATATTCTCTAT
>DASVMX010000136.1:0-6951 GCA_036384215.1 Ktedonobacteraceae bacterium
ACAGGCAAAATTTTCAATTTTGCCTGTTTCACTCATGTTGCACGAGAACAGAGGAGCTCGCCTCCGTCTTCTCATAAGACACCTCAGAAATTGTGGATGATCACCTGCTGAGACGTAATTTATTCAACTGCCTGAATGTAAAAGGTGTGCTATACTAACCAGTAGATAAGACCTTTGGGTAAGATGTTTGACAAATGATTATTTTTATTGATAATTACCATGTTGTTTCAAATTGTGTGATATCATTTCTTATTGATGCATGGAAATTCTCAAACATCACGCGAAGGCCAGATCTGGCCTGGCGTTATTGACCACAGACCCTAAAAGGAGGGACGCCTGCAATGGCCTCAGGGAACTATCGAGACCAGCCTGTCGAATCACCACCGCAAACTCCAACCCCTTCGGATATCCGGCCACGCGCGCGCGCGACGCAGAAAATAGGGAAAGATACTCTTCCTTCTGCTCGCGTGACGAAGGTGATTGAGCCGGAAACGCAAACGGAGCGCGCGGCCAGGCCTCAACGGGCAGCGCCTGCCAGAAAAGCGGTCGCTGTACAGGACCCCGACATCACGGAGCCACCCCTGCGCTATCAGTACGCGCCCGAGACGCCACATCCGCTTACCCGCCATCGCTCCTGGCTATCGCGCCTGGTGCTGACGGTAGTGTGCGTGGTCATCGGCGCGCTGGTACTGACTATCGCGGGCATGTATATGCGCCAGCCTCGTGGCGGGACAATGATCCCCTATTCACAGGGGCAGAGCTTCCCGATTCAACTGGGCGGGTCGTACCAGGCTTTTCAGACCTGGAATAACAGTACCGGCCCTATCCCATCCCAGACGCCTCTGCCGAAGAATCCTGGCCCGTATACGGTCCTGGGCAAGCCAACGATTAGCGCCCAACTTATCAATACTGTGCTTGCCAGCTACCACTCGCCGACCGCGGGCATGGGCCAGGCCCTGTACGACCTGGGAGTACAATATGGTATCGACCCGGTGTATCCGCTGGCTTTCTTTATGCACGAAAGTCTGTTTGGAACAACCGGCGAGGCGCGTGTGACCCTTTCACTGGGCAATGAACGCTGCATCCCCGACCGGGCCTGCATTGACAAGGACCGCGGCGGTTATGCCAAGATGAATAACTGGCAGGACGGTTTTGAACACTGGTATAAACTGATCCGCAACCTTTACGTGGCCCAGTGGGGACGCGTGACGGTTGACCAGATCATCCCGAAATACGCCCCGAATAGCGACGGCAACAACGAAAAACAGTATATTGCTACCCTCAAGCACGAGGTCGATGTCTGGCGCGCGGGCGGGATCAGACCTTAAGCAATCCATATTCCAGGGCTTTGCTCAAGGCTTCGGTTCTGCCGGAGACATGGAGCTTGGCGTAGATGTTTGCGAGATGGAAGTTGACTGTGCGCTCGCTGACGAAGAGGCGCGCCGCGATCTCTTTGTTGCGCAGGCCGCGGGCGAGCAGTTGCAGAACCTCGCGCTCGCGGGCGGTCAGGCTCTCCTGGAGAGCGCCCGCGCCCCGCTCTGAGCTGCCGGAGCGCGCGAGCAGGCGCGCGGCCAGTTGGGGTTGAATCAAGACATCCCCTCGCGCGACGGTGCGCACGGCCTGGGCCAGCTCATCGGGCGCGATATCTTTTAAGATGTAGCCGCCCGCGCCCGCTCTCAATGCTTCGTAGAGCAGCACTTCATCTTCCCGGCTGGCCAGAAGCAGGACGCGGATCTCAGAATTCAGTTGTCGCACCTGGCGTAGTGTCTCCAGGCTCTGGTCTTCCGGCAGTTGAGCGTCTAGCAAAACCAGCCGCGGCAGCAACTCAACAGTTTCGCTGACTGCCTGCACGCTGTCGCTGGCCTCTCCTACAACCTCAAGGTCGGGATAGCTTTCCAGCAAACGACGCAGGCCCGCGCGCGAAACGGTCTGACTATCGACGATCAACACGCTAATCTTCGCCGGCTCCTGCCCGTTTTTCTGGCTGACCACTGGCGCGGGTATGGCGTGCTCGCGTTCGCTCTCCTTCTGCGCATGTCCATGCGGGTGTTCGGGATGCCGCACAGGCACGCGCACCTGGACCTGCACCCCCTGTTCAATGCCACTATTGACGAGCAGCGAGCCGCCCAGGTTCTCTACCATCGCGCGCAGGCGGCGCATGATCTGGTCCGCCACTTGCCGCGCTCCGCGCGGCTCGGATTGTTCTGCCTCCAGGAACGGTAATGGTCCCCCGGTCTCACTCGCTTCCCCGTCCTGCAACCGTTCCTCGCTTGCAGGCAGGCCGTCATCCTCAATCGCCATCGCGACCTCCGCGCGCCGGTAGTCCAGACTAAAGCGCAGCCTGCGCGCCCCCTCGTGGCTCGCGACGCGGGTCAGCGCCTCCTGCGCGATCCGATAGAGCAGGCGCGAGAGATAATCCGATAGCGGGCGCTCCCAGCCCGAAAATGCCACCCGGCTGGAGAGTGCGAGCTTCTCGGCAGTCGTATCGACCAGTTGCGCCAGCGCCTCGCCCAGCGGGACTCCCGGTACATCCTCTAACAACAGGCCGCCAGCAGTTTCCTGGACCTCGTAATATAATTCACTTGCCATCTGCTCAAGCTCGCGCAGACCCTGGCGCAGCAGAGTTGCATCCAGTGCGACCTCCTCCCGCTTCTCGCGCGCCGCCTCATCGTCGTCCCCGTCCTCTTCCGCGCGTGTCAGCGCCTGGAGCGCCTGAACACGCGCGACCAGGGCGCGCAACTTCCGCGCCAGTTCTTCCTGCCGTGCCCTCTCCTGTTCCGGCGAGCCATCAACGACGTTTATCTGCATGTTTTCCTCAAGCGCGCATCAAACAATCTGCCATTCCTGGCCAGAGTATATCATCTTTGAACGGCCTCTCGCAAAAAGGGCCATACTGGAGCCGCTCCATTCACAAGGGTAGGGAAGGAAAAAAGGGATTTTTTCCTGCTTTTTTATGTCATATATACTAAGGGTGAGTGGAAGTATGCCATAGAGGCTAGTTGTAGAGGGAAAAAGTTGCTTGAGGGAAGGTTTTATGGCACACTTAAGCGAAGGGGATGTCACGGTAATGTGTGGAGAGGAGATCATGCCTGAAGCGGGGTTTGGGCGCGGGGAATTTATGTTAGATAGAAGTGAGAGGGAGCGGCGCAGACAGAGCCGGCGTTATGAGTAATGCAACCTCTTAGTCCTAGATTGTCGTCTTTTCGTAGCGGAGATTCGTTTGTAATTGCGTCAGGTATCTCATAATAGAAAAAAGGGATAGAGCGAGAAATGGACGCCATTTCGCCACAAATCCCCTTTCGGGAAGAGATGTGACCGGCACACATACGAGAATGCAGACAAACAGGAAGCAGAATGATCGAAGAGAGAAGATGGAGGGGGTGCGTTCTGTCAGGACGGGCGTCCATACATTCTACTTATATGCTGAAAGGGGCTAAAACTGGTGTTAGCTACACTATTCGCTGCAAACAGCCTACCTCAGACCCTGACCAATATCATGGGTCTGGTTATTGGTTATGTTGTCACTTTTTTAATCGTTTTCTGGATCAGCCTGGTGGTCTGGACATTTCGCGATGTCCGTTCACGTACGCAGGACTTTTTGACGCAGATCCTTGCCACACTACTGGTAGCTGTCTTTTTTGTCTGTGGTTTGTTCATCTACATGATTCTGCGCCCTCGCCAGACCATGGCCGAAGTGTATGAGCGCCAGTTGGAAGAAGAGTCGCTGCTGGCTGAAATGACCGAGCGCCAGACCTGCAACAACTGCCACGCGCGCGTCGAAGGCGATTTCCAGGTCTGTCCCTCCTGCGGCCAGAAACTCAAACGCCCCTGCTTCAAGTGCGAGCGTTTGCTTGAATTGCGCTGGACCTTCTGCCCGTATTGCGCCAGCAACGTGGCCAGTGGCCCGATGCCTGGTAACATGCCTGGTATGCCCAATATGCAGGGAATGCCTGGCATGGCTCCCGGCATTCCCATGAGTAATCCTATGAGTGGCAACCGTTTCTGAGAACGCTCTCCCTTTTCCTCACGAGCGAAATGTGATACAATGGGGTAGCTGAAAATATGGTTTTCCCTTCCAATTTTGCATCAGAAACTCCAATCGGGGTGTTTGCAAAATTGGCATAAAGAGGGACATCTCCGCTCCGCTCTGACAAGAGAAGCCGCACTCTCCAGTTCAGAGCGATGGCAGGTTTTTTCATTTGAAAGACGAGGAGCAGATTGCCAGATTTTCACTACTCTTTTGGAATTCTTCTTCAAGATGGACAGGAGAACCGGGCGGGGGTTGATCGTGCTGTCATCAACATTATAGTCGAGCTACCGCAGAGATTTTCGCAATTGGGCGATTGAATCAGCAGGCAGGAGCCATCAATAGTAGCCTCAAAGCAAAAGGATAAATGGTTTCTATGGCGAAAAATAGAGAATCACTCGTGACAGAACAGGGGCAAAATGACCAGGAGGCTCTCCTGGATCAGGGAACAGAGAGCAATAACCCACAAATGGGGAACGGGAAGAATGGCCATGGAAACTATGGCGAGCAGAATATCCAGATTCTCGAAGGCCTGGAAGCTGTGCGCGTGCGCCCTGGTATGTATATTGGCGCGACGGACCAGCGCGGTCTCCATCACCTGATTCAGGAGGTGGTGGACAACAGCATTGACGAGGTGATGGCGGGCTTTGCCTCGACGGTGACAATTACGATCCACGCGGACAGTTCGGTAACTATTGAGGATGATGGCAGAGGTATCCCGATTGAAAAACACCACCAGCGCCCCGATCTTTCCACGCTTGAGGTTGTGATGACCATCCTGCACGCTGGCGGCAAATTTGGCGGTGGCGGCTATCAGATCAGTAGCGGCCTGCACGGTGTCGGGGTCTCGGTCGTAAACGCGCTCTCAGAGTGGTGCCAGGTAGAGGTCAAGCGCGATGGCAAGCTCTATCGCCAGCGCTACGAGCGCGGCATGCCGCTGGGTCCGCTTGTCGTTGCCGGGAGCGTGCCTGAAGGCGCGACCGGCACGATCACCTCGTTTCTGCCAGATCTGACGGTGATGGAGACGCGCGACTACAGCTTTGACATCCTGGCCCAGCGCTTCCGCGAGATGGCCTATCTCAACCGCGGCATGACGATTTCCTTGCGCGATGAGCGCAGCGACCGCGAGGCGACCTTCTACTTCGAGGGCGGCCTGGTTTCGTTTGTGCGCTACCTGAACAAGAATCGCGGGCGCGTCCAGGAGCGTCCGGTAAGCACCATTCGCGAGATTGATGGCATCAAGGTCGAGCTGGCTGTACAGTACAATGACAGTTGGAACGCCACCGAATTCTCGTTCGCCAATGGTATTAACACTGTGGATGGCGGCATGCATATCACCGGCTTCCGCAGCGCGCTGACCCGCACCCTTAACGATTACGCGCGCAAAGCCAACCTGCTCAAGGAGAAAGACAGCAACCTGACCGGCGACGACGTGCGCCAGGGTTTGACCGTCGTGGTCAGCGTCAAGATCCCCAATCCGCAGTTCGAGGCCCAGACCAAAGCCAAGCTCAACAACGCCGAAGTACGGCCAGTGGTAGAGACCGTCACCGGGGAAATGCTCGCGCAATACCTGGAAGAGACGCCCAACGAAGCTAAATCCATCATCGAAAAGTGCCTGCTCTCGGCCCGCGCCCGTGAAGCCGCCCGCGCCGCCCGCGACCTCATCCAGCGCAAAAACGCCCTGGACACCACCCTCCCCGGCAAACTCGCGGACTGTTCCGAAAAGAAAGCCGAGCGCTGCGAATTGTATCTCGTGGAAGGAGATAGTGCAGGAGGAAGCGCGAAGCAGGGGCGTGACCGGCATTTCCAGGCGATTCTCCCATTGCGCGGTAAGATTCTGAACGTAGAGCGCGTGGGACTGGATGTTATTCTGAAGAATAACGAGGTCAAGAATATCATTACCGCGCTGGGCGCGGGCATTGATGAGAACTTGAATCTGACCAAGCTGCGCTACGGGCGCATCGTGATCATGTGCGACGCTGACGTTGATGGCGCACACATTCGCACGTTGCTGCTGACATTCTTCTATCGCCATATGCAACCGCTGATTGAGAATGGCAATCTCTTCATCGCGCAGCCGCCGCTCTTCCACGTCAAGTTTGGCAAAGAGGTGCGTTTCGTCTACAGCGACGAGGAGCGTGACGCGTTGATCGAGGAGTACAAGACCTCGCACAACGGGAAAGAGCCAGAGGTTGGCCGCTATAAAGGTCTGGGTGAAATGAATCCCGAGACCCTCTGGGAGACCACCATGGACCCCGAAAGGCGCACTATGCTCAAGGTCTCAATCGAAGAGGCGGTCGAGGCTGACAAAGTCTTTACCATGCTCATGGGCGACGAAGTTGGCCCGCGCAAGCGCTTTATCGAAAGCCACGCGAAGAACGCTAACCTGGACATCTAAATAAAGTGTCGGATTTCATAGTTATCTGGATTATGACCACAGTTATTGGTGTAGGTTATCACAAATATTTGGCCCGCTATCATAAATATTTGGCCGATTTTATCACAAATATTTGGCGGGCCAAATATGATCTTATAAATATTGATACATATCAAGTAAATATGTTAAAGTAATACAGGCAGAATATCTAAGTATAGCACGGCACAACAGCAAATGAAAGCTTACTGCTAATTGTGTTTTGCATCAACAAGCAAGCACATAAAAGCAGTCACGGAGGAAAGTGGCTAGTTAATACGGCCGCATTTTAAGGAAGAGGTAGCTATGCCGTTACGCCAAAATGCTCACGTACCAAAATTACTCACCTGGCATGGTCATGATAGTGGTGGGGTCCAAATTCCTTTTCAACGAAGCAGCCCCATGGGACAACCCATAGATACCACGCTTATTCTGAAGTTACGCACGTTAGCGAAAGCTGTTGCGGATGGTGATGAGACACCCAGAGTGATATTCTTGATTGGAGGGCCGG
>DASVMX010000137.1:0-7912 GCA_036384215.1 Ktedonobacteraceae bacterium
CGTCAGTTAGTGATCCTGTGACCAGGACACACCTGTCTATACCGTGCCGAGTTTCCAGGAATGCTGATAAGCGCGCTGCTCATCGTTAAGCGCGTCCAGGTTCACTCTCAGAGCCTGGAGCTTGAGCGCTGCAACCCGCTCGTCAATGTCTGGCGGCACATCGTAAACCGCGGGCGGGAGCTGCTGTGCCTGCTGGAGCAAATAGCGAGTGCACAACGCCTGGTCGGCGAAACTGAGATTCATTACCGCGGCTGGATCGGCAACCTGCCTCAGCACCGGCATATGACGCGCCGCCCACCGATGCGCTGCTCCCCCCGCTCAACCAGCGAGGGATCATGAATATCGTACGCCACGGATTTCAATTCCTTTCACTCAATAGTAACCACTATAGTGGTTACTATTGCAGCGTATGCCAGCCGGTATTGCAAGAGGCGTCATTGAGGGGGGAAAAGCGAATCAGGATGAAGTGCCGGGCGGAAAGCTGGAGGGAAGCGGGATCGGGCCGTCCGTCATGATTCAATCTGACACCAAAGTATTTCGCTTCACGCGCATCCATCTGGACAATCCGCGCTATTTTCGGCGCAATCAAGGCCTGGTCAAAGACCAGTTCAGCGCAAGCGGAAACCACGCGCCCGCGTAGGCGCAGTTTGACATGCGCGCCATCGCGCAAATTTTTCCACCAGGCCGCACGGGTGAGGCAAAAAACAGCCCGGCCTTCCTGCAGGTAAGTCACCGGGAACGTGTACGCCTTGCCCGTCTTCTTGCCATACAGCGTAAGCACCATGGTTTGATGGCTCATCAGTTTGTGAAAGGGCGAAGCCAGAAGTATTTGAACAATGCGGCTGATATACAGAGGCGGACTGGGATACGGCTGAAAGGGTAGCGAGCCATCCTGAGACCGCGCGTTCTCTTCTTGAGAAGACGCAGGCAGCCTCCTTTCCTCACCCAGCAGAAACGGCCACCAGCCACCAGCCAGGCGAGCGGCAGCGCGCAAATACAGGGCGAAAGCGGGCCACCAGAACAGATCATTGGTCAGATTGGTCAACCCAAACGCCAGGGGCAACTGGCCGTGCACAACGGCCCAGACCAGGCCGATTGGCCCCAGAATCTTGCCCAGCAGACCGACCAGGATCAGATGACCATAGCGAGACGGATAGCGACCCGCCCACCAGTAAGCGGGTGCATAGACCAGGACAAACATGCCAATACACTGCCAGAGCGGCAACACATCAGGCACAGCCATACCAATCATCTGAAAGAAAAGCCTGGGAAAAAGTACAGTCATGCCGCCCCAGAGCACATTATAGAAGGCAGCAGCATAAAACCAGGGACTGTAACGCGCCAGAGGATCTCTTTTTTTCGCTCTATCAAGATCTAAAACCTGCATAACATATCTCCAGAACATGCTTCACTACGCGTTTCTACCTCATATTGTCGCTATCTGGAGCAGCAATGGCCAGTGAGTCTGCTCATCCTTTTGAGCAAAGTTCGCGAATAGCGCGATGGATCCCCAACAGAGCCTTTATATAGAACCTCCTTGTATCATGAAAAGAGCAGTTCAGGATGCGTGTGTGGCCTGCATGAAGGTCCCGCTGGAACAAGAGGAACAGTTCCCCTTGACACAATGCCCCCTGGCACCATATACTAATCGCATACCCCTACCAGGGGGGTATGGGTATCCACAAAGAGGAAAAGGTGACGAAGATGGCTACACCAGCCAGAGAGAAGATAGAATCACAGCCAGAGCTTCCTGGCGAACAGGGAGCAAAGAGCAGCCAGGCGACTTTTGCGCTGGAGGGCATGACCTGTGCCTCCTGCGCAATGCGCATTGAGAAGGGTTTGAAGAAGGTGCCAGGTGTGCTTGATGCTCAGGTGAATCTGGCAACCGAGCGCGGCACGGTGACATACGATCCCGTGCTGACAGGCGTGGAGCAGATGCAACAGAAGGTCGAGGCGGTTGGCTACAAGGCAACTCCACTCACACAGGCTATTTCAGGGTCGCAAACAGGTGCAGCCGGACCGGTCAGCGAGCCAGCCACAGTACAGGAGATAAACGCGCCAGCCACGACCAATCAGGCGAGCGCACAGAAAGCGCGGGCAGTGGGCAGGACACAAGAGGATGAGATCAGCAGACGCAAGGCAGCGGAGTTGGTACGCAAGCGCAATCTGCTAATTCTGGGAATCGCGCTTTCGCTGCCGGTGATGATTCTGAGCATGTTCTTTATGGACAGGTTTCCCGACGAAAATGTACTTCTGCTCGCGCTGACAACGCCAGTCTGGGCACTGGTGGGCTGGGAGTTTCATCGCGGCGCGTTGAAAAACCTGCGTCATCTGAGCGCGAATATGGATACACTGGTTTCGCTCGGTTCAACTGCGGCCTACCTGCTGAGCGTGGTGGCAACCTTCTGGCCTACGCTGGTGGGGAGCATGACTTTCTATGACACCACGGCGCTGATTGTAACCCTGATTTTCCTGGGCAAATACCTGGAAGCCCGCGCGAAGGGGCAGACCAGCCAGGCGATTAAGCAGTTAATGGGTTTGCAACCGCGCACAGCCCATGTCTTGCTCGCAGGCCAGGAGGTTGATCTGCCAATCGAACAGATAAGCGTGGGAGATGAACTGCTGGTGCGTCCAGGTGAGCGAATTCCGGTGGACGGTGAGGTGCTGGCTGGCAGTTCGGCGGTAGATGAGTCGATGATTACGGGCGAAAGTATGCCGGTTGAGCGCGGCGTGGACGATCCCGTCATCGGGGCTACGCTTAATATGCGCGGCTTGCTCCACATACGCGCAACAAAGGTTGGGGCCGATACGGTGCTGGCCGGCATTATCCGCCTGGTTGAGCAAGCGCAGGGCTCGAAGGCTCCAATTCAGCGGCTGGCCGATAAGATTTCCGCGATCTTTGTGCCAACAGTCCTGGGCATCGCGGCGCTGACCTTTGGGCTCTGGACCATTGTGGGCCACACAGTTGGACTGGAGGCAAGCGGCATGTCGGGTATGCGCATGGATAGCGCTGCGGTCTGGATTACGGCCATTGTCGCGGCAGTAGCGGTGCTGGTCGTAGCCTGTCCCTGCGCGCTGGGCCTGGCCACGCCAACCGCGATTATGGTTGGCACAGGCAAGGGCGCGGAACAGGGCATTCTGATCAAGGGCGGTGAAAGCCTGGAGCGCATCCAGGCCGTGCGCGCGGTTCTGCTGGACAAGACGGGCACGATTACGAATGGCGAGCCCGCCCTGACCGATGTGCAGGCCCAACCTGGCGTAGAAGAGGATGAACTGCTGCGCCTGGTCGCGCTGGCTGAACGCGGCTCTGAACATCCACTGGCCAATGCAATCGTCGAGGGCGCGCAGGCACGCGGCCTGACCCTCGCAACCTATCCCACGAGCTTTACCGCGCTGGCGGGGCGTGGTCTGGAAGCCACGGTCGAGGGCCACACACTTCTGATCGGCACGCGGGCGCTCTTCAGCGAGCGAGTGATCGCTACAGACGCACTTGAGAAGCAACTCACCACGCTGGAGTCCCAGGGCAAGACTGCTATGCTGGTCGCGCTCGACGGTCAGCTCGCCGGTCTTGTCGCGGTGGCTGACACCCTTAAACATGGCTCGGCGCAAGCCATCAAGGGTCTGCATGAGCAAGGTCTGAGCGTCTGGATGATTACCGGCGACAACCGGCGCACGGCTGAGTATATCGCGGCCCAGGTGGGCATTCCCGCCGAAAATGTGCTGGCGGAAGTCCTGCCCGGCGACAAAGCTCACCAGGTCAAGCGGCTCCAGGAGCAGGGACTGGTCGTGGCCTTCGCGGGCGATGGCATCAACGACGCCCCCGCGCTTGTTCAGGCCGACGCTGGCATCGGCATGGGCACGGGCACCGATGTCGCGATGGAGGCCTCGGATATCACACTGGTCAAAGGCAATCTCAAGAGTATTGCCACTGCCCTGGCGCTCTCCAAGGCCACTATGCGCACGATCAAGCAGAATCTCTTCTGGGCCTTCGCCTACAATGTCATTCTCATTCCAACGGCGATTCTTTCGCCACTGATCCCTTTCCTGCGCGAGCAGGCGCCGATCTTTGCCGCCGCAGCCATGGCCCTCTCCTCCGTCACCGTTGTGAGCAATTCACTGCGCCTGCGCAGGTTCGGTCGCTAAGAGTCCACAGGAGGGAAGGAGAGAGCCATGGCCAGACTGCACGCGCTGCTTGTCACGCCTTTGACTGGTTCTCTCGCCCTCTTCGGGCAGGCCAGCGCGCATGGGTTGAGCCTGTGGGCAAGGTCAGCAGCCAGTCTACCCGCGCCGTGGACAGGGGTGGAACTTGAGATACGGGATAGCGGAAATGACACAGGCGCAGCGATCCGCGCTGCTCTCCAGAATCGGCCCGCTGTGCTGTTCGGCCCGTATGGAAGCAACACCATGCTCAAGGCCGCGCGGAGTTGCGAACGCGTTATCTGGAATCACGGCGGTGCAACTTCCCATCTCTCCTGGCCAGCCTTCCCGCGGGTGATCAATGTCCTCGCACCGGCATCAACGTATTTCACAGGCGTTCTGCGGGCCATTCACGCGTTTGATGCCACAGCGAACACAGTTTCCCTGCTGCATAGCACCAGCGGCTTTGCTCGCGATGTTACTGCTGGCGCGCTCGCGACCGCTGCGACCCTCCAGATGAAAGTGCGAACCACGTCCTTTGAACCAACGTGCGCCGCAGACGCGCTCGCAGCCGTCTCGGATGGGGCTATTTTGCTCGTGGCCGGTGGCTTCGCGGACGAACTCACGGCTGCGGCCCCGTTACTGGCCCGCAAATGGCGTTTCGCGGCCTTTGTGAGCGCGGGAGTTGAAGAGGTACTGGCGCCGCTCGGCAAGATGCGCGAGGGACTACTTGGCCCGGCTCAATGGCTCGCCGGAGCCGCACCTCTCCCGGAAGAGGGACCAGGCGCCCGCTGGTTCACAGCAGCGTATCGCGCCAGCACGGGAACCGAGCCATCCTACCCTGCAGTCCAGGCCTTCGCCGCGGGACTGCTGTACGCGCGCTGCCTGCGCGACATGGGAAACAGCGAGGATGACGCACAACTGGCCGCCGCCAGGCACCTGACCTGCACCACTCTCTATGGCCCTTTCCGACTCGATCCACTCAGCGGCCTGCAAACCGGCCACCAGGTGCTCACCGTCCAGTGGCAGCAGGGACAACGCCGCGTCGTCTGGCCCCCCGAACAGGCAGAACGCTCACTGCTCCCCCTGCGAACAAAGAACAACAAAAGGCTCTGAGCCTCCTCCGGGAAAAGCTCGCCTTTTCCTTGACAGATGCGCCTTCTCATGACATGATACAGAGAATATGACAGTTCAGTCACGTTTCTTCCAATTCCAATGAGGAACAGGCGAATAGACTAAAAGAAAGTATCGTCATCGAGGGAGAGTTGCTATGAATAGTTTAGCTGGCAAAGTTGCCATTGTCACTGGAGCGGCCTCGGGCATTGGCCTGGCGGTTGCGCAGGATTTCGCCAGGCAAGGCATCCGCGTCACCGTTTCAGATATTGATGTTGAGAGCGGCAAGGCAGTCGCAGCATCTCTGGAGGGGGCGCGCTTTCAAGGCGCGGATATGAGCCAGGCGGAGGAAGTGCGCGCCCTGGTCGCGGGCACCATCGAGGCGGAAGGACACGTTGATATCCTCGTCAATAACGCGGGTATCCAGCACGTCGCGTCCATCGTCGAATTTCCCGAGGAGAAATGGCGTTTGATGATGGAGATCATGCTGACCGCGCCTTTTCTGCTGACTCAAGCAGTGCTGCCGGGCATGGAGCAGCGCAAATGGGGGCGAATCATCAATATCGGCTCCGTTCATAGCCTGCGCGCCTCCGCCTTCAAATCGGCCTACGTCACCGCCAAGCACGGCCTGCTCGGCCTGACCCGCGTCACTGCTCTGGAAGGAGCGGAATACGGCGTCACCTGTAACGCCATCTGCCCCTCTTATGTGCGCACCGCGCTGGTCGAAAAGCAGATCGCCGCCCAGGCCAGGGTTCACAATATCCCCGAGAGCGAGGTTGTCGAAAAAATCATGGTCACCGAAGGCGCTATCAAACGCCTGCTCGAACCTGGCGAAGTCGCCCAACTCGTCACCTATCTCTGTAGCGACGCCGCCAGCGGCATCACCGGCAGCGCGCAAGCCATCGACTGTGGCTGGACCGCGCACTGAGGATAGACGCACAAACCTGATCTCTCTTTCTTGCAGATACCATAGCAATATGGTATCTACGCTGTAAAATCACACAAACTGCTTCGCCAGTTCTGCTTTCATGACCTTGCCCATGACGTTACGTGGGAGAGATTCGACGAAGTAGATGGCTTTGGGAAGTTTGTAGCGAGCCAGTTTGTCCGCGCAGTGGACCAGGATGTCCTCCGCGCTCAGGCTGCCGGGCACGCGGGGAACGACGATGGCGAGGCCAACTTCTCCCCAGCGCGTATCGGGACGGGGAATGACCGCGACTTCGAGGACGCCGGGATGAGTGACGATGGCGCTTTCGACCTCGGCGGGGTAGATGTTTTCGCCACCAGAAATGAACAGCTCTTTTTTGCGCCCGACGATAAAATAATAACCCTCTTCATCACAGCGCACCAGGTCGCCAGTATGCCACCAGCCGCCGCGCCTGGCCTCAGCCGTGGCCTCTGGCCTGTGCCAGTAGCCGGAACAGATGTGGGGACCTGACAGCACCAGTTCACCAACCTCTCCTGACACGACATCCTGATCGGCGTCGTCGACAATGCGCGCCCGCGAGTGAAAGACTGGCCGCCCGACAGAACCGGCTTTGCGCACCGCGTCCTCCGGCGCGAGACTAAAGCAATTCACGCCCGCTTCGGTCAATCCATAGCCCTGGCGAAATTCCAGGCCACGCGCGGCATAGCCCTCGATCACAGGCATGGGACAGGGCGAGCCGCCAGCCACGCAGAAGCGCAGCGAGGCAAAATCCGTCGTGGCAAACTCCGGGTGCTCCAGCATATTTTGAAAAACCGTAGGCACGGCAAAAATTACCGTGCAGCGCTCCTTCTCGATTGCGCGGAGAATCCCCTGAGGGGTAGAATCGTGCAAGAGCACCACAGTCCCACCCAGGTGGTAGAGAGGAGTGGTTAAAACGTTGAGACCGCCAGCGTGGAAAAAGGGCGCGAACGTCGGAGTAATGTCTGTCTCGCGCAAACCCCAGCTAATCTGCGTATTGATCGCATTCCATGTGATCATCCGATGCGAGAGCATCACCCCCTTGGGTACGCCCGTCGTACCCGAGGTGTAGAGGATCACCACCGGCTCTTCGCCATCCACGCTCGCAAACGGCCTGGCCTGGTCTGCCAGCGCGCCATCCGCGCCAGGAAAAGCGCTAAACGAGCACACAGGCAGCGAACCTGTATTCCCGCGCAAAGCCAGCGCAATCTCACTCGCCCGTTCGCTATGGGGAGCATCGTGTAACAGCAGTTCTGGCTGACAATCAGCGAGGATCACTCCCAGTTCGCGTGCGGTTAGCCGCCAGTTGAGCGGCACCAGGATTGCCCCCAGCAGCGCGCAGGCGAAAAACGCGTCCAGGTACTCAGGTGCGTTAACAGCCAGCACAGCCACCCGTTCACCCTGTCGAATATGATAGCGTTGCCCCAGATAAGCCGCGAGCGCGCGAGCGCGCACATCCAGAACACGATAGCTCAAGCGCTCCCCGCTCTTGCTATCAATCAAACCAATCTTCTCAGGTGTCAAAAGAGCGCGCCGGCTCAACCATTCACCGAGATTGATGAACGCCATAGCTCACCTCCATATCGAACAGCGTCGTTCTTATCCTCTACCATTGTACAAGAAAAGGGTGATTATCTTCAATATGACTTATGGTTCACATATCATATTGTAAATAATATGAGAGGAGCATAGAAAAAGTCAAGCTGTAAACTCGTG
>DASVMX010000138.1:0-13302 GCA_036384215.1 Ktedonobacteraceae bacterium
AGCGCGGCCCATTTTTCGTCCTCTTCTTTTGCCAGGGTTCTCAGCACGAGAACTCAGGCTCTCGCTGGCTTTCCCTTTTTCCCAAAAATCACTTTGAAGAAATGGACCACCAGAATGGATATCACTGCTCCGATGAAGGAGGTAATCAGCGGAACATGCGTGCCAGGAACTCTGAAGTCTTGCTTCCAGGTGAGGGGGATGAAGGTGATAAAAATCCAGATGCCGATCAAAGCAATCAAAAATGCTCCCAGAAAACCTCCAGGAGTGGTCTGGTGTGCAACTTTCTCGATCAATACGGCAGCGACAACGGAGATCGCGAGAATAATCAGGAAATCAAGCAGATTGTAGACAATTGTGTATCCGGCGAGGGAAACACTGATCGTCAAAAAATCGGCCAGAGCCCTGCTCTTACCAATATCGATAGCCAGAGTAAAAAGCCCTGAAGCAATGTTTAAGTTCAGGGTAAAAAGATCCGCGAGGGCCATCCAGAACCTCCTTCCTCCACCAGTCGCTTCCCGGTAGAGGCCATCCAATGACAGGCACGCCTGAAAGCTATCGTTCTCTACCAACAACAGATCTACGAAAAGCCGCTTTGGCGAGAGAGCGCGAATACATAGCCACTCTTCCTCTTACACGCGAATATGCTGTGCAAGGGAGACATTTTCTCATGCATATTTTTGCAGTGAAAAATCGAGCAACCACGTTTATGGCCGCTTGATTTTTCACTGCAAAAGGCCAGGCACGCGAAAAAGAACATCGCAGGCTTAACTTATCTTTAGTGGAAACTGGCTCGCTATTTCGCCCCTGACTTTCAGGACGTTTAATCCCCGGTCTCCACGTGCCCGTACCGCGTTTCACGGGTTTCGGAGGAAGCTGAGAGGCCTGCCAGGTAGTGATAGGCGAACACACCAGCGACGGCTCCGATGGCAGGGCCAATGAAGTAGACAAACATGTGGCCGAAAGGATAGGCTCCCCCAAAAAGCATCTGGATGAGAGTTGGACCAAAGGCACGGGCCGGGTTGAGGTTTCCGCCAGTCACGGGACCCAGGACCATGATGCACAATGTTAAAGTCAGGCCAATCACCAGCCCGGCCCAGGCTGGGTTGGTGCGTTTATCGATGACCATGGCCATCACGGCAAAAGCCAGAAAGAATGTCCCGATGGCCTCTACAACAATTGCGCCAAAGTAATTGACAAACAGCGTGTTGTAGTCCGTGGCTCCATAGCCAAGCAGGCTGGCGGCAGGGCGTCCATAGGTGACCGCGATTAAGAGCGCGCCTAACAGGCCACCCAACAACTGCGCGACAATATAGGCTCCAGCCTCGCTCCATCTCATGCGCCTGGCAACGGCCAGCGCAAAGCTAATAGCGGGATTAATATGACATCCCGAAATGTGACCAACGGCGTACACCATGACTGCCAACGCCAGGCCAAAGGCCAGCGCAACCAGCAGCAGGTCCGCGCCATTAAACACCGCCTTGTTATGTTCGAGATAACCAGCGGATGTCAGGGTTCCGCAGCCGATAAACACAAGGAATGCGGTCCCCAGAAATTCTGCCAGGCATTTTCGGCCCAGCGGATGAGCCTGAAGCAGCTCTTCTGGATCACGATGGACATGGCTTTCATGATGGATATGGGGCTTATGGTCTTGACGAAACATAGCAACTTCTCCTTTCCGACAACGTCTTCTTCTGAGAAGGCGCGCGTTCGCGTCTTTATACACCACAGGCGAAGGTCATCTACTCTCCTTCGCCCGCGGACAGAGAGAAGTTCACATAGAAACTTCTCAATACACTATAGAGCGCCGGAAAAAGCCAGCCGTTGCTTCCCCCTCGCTGGCGGTTGCTACGCGCTGCACATCAAAACGTAGCGGCCTGTGAACTGGACTGCCAGGCCCAGCGCGTTGTGAACCTCTACGCGAAGCTCGATCCTGGCCCTGCCACGTTTGCGCAGCGCTTCGACAAGTTTTGTGATCTCCGCGCGTGGGGGTGTCTGACAGAAAGCGGTAAAATCGTCGCTGACCGGGCGAAGATAGTTACACGAGCTATCTTGAATAACTACGCGCGCGTCGATCTCTTCCTCGCGCAAAATCAGCCAGAGCAAGCCCCAGCCGGCCAGCGTGACCACGGAGTTCAAGCTGCCCGCGAAGGCAGTACGTTTGTGATTGATATTCGGGGCCAGCGGCGCCCCCAGCGTCAGCCCCCGCTCGTTATAGCTCAACACCCGCAATTCCAGGTGTTGGGTCAGGGGAATTTCGTGTTCCAGTGTCTGCTGAAGGGCCTGAACCAGATTGACCATAAAAAACATATGCTCCTGATAAGGACGGATTAATACAAGACGCGGCTCTGTTTGAAGCACTCTTGCCTCTTTGTTATATCCTTTTTCCGCGCGAATGGGAAGCAGACAGCCCTGGAGGTATGTTCACGTCTAGAGAAACTGGTTCACAAGCGAGGTGAGCAGGCGCTGTGAAGCACGCTCATAATACGAACCGGGGAAAGACTGAATTGCATTGGGGTACAGCGCGGTGCCCCGGTGTCCCAGGTGATCGAAGAATTTGATATAGACGCACCAGACCTTGTAGCGCTCGATCAGAGTAGGATCGGGTCGCAGTTCCAGGTAAGTCTGGAAAAGCACATTCAATTGCCATTCGTCTAGCTTGATATGCCAGGGGGGATTATCCATATCCCAGGCCATCTGCGCAAAATCTACAGCGCCATCGCCATAGCAGCCGTATTCCCAATCGATATAGCACACATCACCCTCGTGAACCAGAATATTGGAAGCGCAGAGGTCATGATGAACCAGTTGGAAGCAGGTCAGGGCGGTAAAAAGATGATTCCGCTCGCGAAAATAGGCGTCAAGCCTGGGCAGGAGCTGGCACCGTGGTTCTTCCTCGAAAATGCGCGGCTCTTCTGCCCGCCAGAAAGCTACCTTTCTCAAAAAGCGCTGATAGAGATCAAAAGGCTCGCTGCTCTGCTCACCGTCTCCAGTTGTCCAGGTACTCGCTTCGTCCTGGTGCAGGCGCGCTATCTTCCTCGCGTGAATGCGCAAAATCTCCTCCGAGCAGTCTACCAGCGGCGTACCAGGCACAAATGAGAGAATGGCGAAAGGATAGGGCAGCACCGCCCGCGACATATCCAGCACAAACGCGCGCGGACCCAGATTCTCTGGCAATCGTTGCAACAGGCGAAATTCCCGCGGCAGCAACCGATCTGCAAGATCAGCGCGATAAGCCAGCCGCATGGTCAACGGCGCCTGCCCCTCCAGTGCAATATGGAGCATCAGATTACTCTCCCCAATACCCAACGTCGTAATCTCTACCTCCGCCAACGAGCCTCTCAAAGGCAAAACATCGCGGTGTGTGTGAAGAATATCGAGAATACGCGGGCGATATGTGTCAAGGTCAAAACCCATAATACAAGCTCCTTGCACTATTTTTTACGAGCAGCACAGGCGTAGTAGCTGGTATTGTATCATACGAGTCTTATTCAGCCTCGAAATAGCATCTCTCAATTGCCATTTGTCCGCTCGAAATAGCGCGTGGACCTGGCATCGGGAACTGCTGCCGCGCAAATACTTACAACAGCGAAAAGATGTCTCCGAAACCCTGCACGGCTGCACCCACGTGCGGTTGCTCCCATCCTTACAACCTTGCTCCATAGACGACTTTACATCTATACTGAGAAAAGTGATTAGAGCAATATGCGATATATGTCGTCTATAGAGCATCAAGAGCACGAGGAGTAAATTGATGAAGGTAAAGATGATCTTACCAGCTTTAACGGAAGCTATCAGTCCCTACTTTCGTCCAATCAAATATTCCCTTTTCCCCCCGCTTGGTCTGGCTACTCTGGCCGGATATCTCCATGAAGATGATCAGGTTACGCTCCAGGATGAACATGTGGAGAAACTGGACCTTAACGATGATCCTGACCTGGTGGTGATCCAGGTGTATATTACGTCTGCTTACCGGGCTTACGAGCTGGCCGATCATTATCGCGCCAGGGGCGCCTATGTAGCATTGGGAGGCCTGCATGTGACCTCTCTGCCAGACGAAGCCGCGAGCCACGCCGACTCTATTTTTCTTGGCCCTGGCGAGGATATCTGGCCGGCATTTCTCGCCGATTACCGAGACGGGCGGGCGGCAAAGGTCTACACATCGACGGTGCGTACCCTGCTTGGCACGCCCAGAATCAGGCGCGACCTGATCAAACGCAATCTCTACCTTGTTCCCAACTCAATCGTCGTTTCGCGCGGCTGCCCGCATGTCTGCGATTTTTGCTACAAAGAGGCCTTCTATCAAGGGGGGAAATCATTTTATACGCTACAGGTAGACGATGCACTTGCAGAAATCAATCGGCTACCAGGAAAACATCTCTACTTTCTCGACGACCACCTCTTTGGTAATCCGCGCTTTGCCGGAGCGCTGTTTGATGGAATGAAAGGCATGGGACGCCTGTGGCAGGCAGCCGGTACTGTGCAATCGGTGCTCCGGCCAGGGTTGTTGGAAAAAGCAGTGGAAAGTGGACTGCGCAGTTTATTTGTGGGCTTTGAAACGCTTAGTTCCGCGAATTTGCAGGAGCAGCACAAGTATCAAAATCTCAATCGAGACTATCGCGCTGCAATCCAACGCCTGCACAACCTTGGAGTCATGGTCAACGGCAGTTTTGTTTTCGGCATGGATAACGATGATGAAACCGTTTTTGACCGCACTGTCGAATGGGCCATCAAACAGGGAATTGAAACCGCTACCTTTCATATTCTCACCCCTTATCCCACCACTGCGTTGTACAAGCGCATGGCGCAACAAGAGCGGTTACTGCACAGCAACTGGGATCTCTACGATACGCGCCATGTTGTCTATCACCCGGCCAGGCTCACACCGGAAGCTCTGGAGACTGGTTACTGGCGGGCCTATCAGGATTTTTATCGCTGGGGTTCCATTATACAGGGAGCCTGGACGAAAGAAAAATGGAATGATCGTCTGCGCCACGTGGCATATGCCGCAGGATGGAAAAAATTTGAACCAGCGTGGGATATGATTATTAAGGCCAAACGAGCTTCCAGCATGCTACCTGTGCTTGAAACCGTCCTGACAGCTTTCGGTCATCATACATCCCGAAAAAGGGAAAAAGAAATATCTCTTAAAGAACATGCAACACAAGAAGCGTGAAAAGAAAGCTGAATCTTGTCTTGAGCAGGAGGAATTGGATTTATGCCCAATAGCATGGCCTCCATCATTCCCCGCGCGGTTTCGGCAAGAGGCGTGATAGAGACCATGCTATCGGGCATAGTGCTCTACGCAAAGTTATTGCTGCTCGAAATGGAGTTTGACATGAGGCGCAAGATAGATGCAATCTCCATTTTTGAGGTGATAATTGTCAACCCGCGCGCCCTGGTAGGTGAGGCCATTGCGGCTGTTGCGGTCGATAATCACCCAGCGGCTTTCGCGCAAGATAAGCATGGCGTGATGCGATGAAACAACTGGGGAGGCAATCTGTACATCGTTGTCCGGCAGACGACCAATGGTGAGCATACCTTTCTCCAATGGGTACACACCCGCGATCTGCTGATCTATCTCGATCACGACACGCGCCCTGGATGGCTGAGCAAGCGCGGTTGGCGGCACAATGGGAGCAACTGGCATAGACGAGGGCGGAGGCGTTCCTGATGATGGCACGTGCGGCACGTAAACGGGCGGCGCGTTGGACAGCGGCGCTGGCATTGCAGGAACGGCAGGCATGGGCGTAGCTGGCGCGTGTGCTCCGGCAGCGCCTGGCACGGCGGGCTGCGGAGCCTCTTCTCGATAAATCAGCTTGACCCGCGGCGCCAGGTAGACGCGATCTCCCGGCGTAAAAACATGGTGATCTGTGAGTGTGCCCTGATAGTTCAGCCCGTTGAGGCTCTGCAAATCCTCGATTGACCACGCTCCATTGACCCAGCGAATCCTGGCATGCAAACGCGAGACGCGCTCGGAAGGGATGTGCACGTCGTTGGCCGGAAGGCGTCCAACGCGCATTTCATCTTTGTTGAGTTCAAATTCGCCAGTCGCCTTGCCATCAACCTCGACAACAATTCTGGCTCTGCGCCTGGCAACCTGGCCATCTTTGTGCCCATTAACCAGAACCTCGTCGCGCCCAAACGCGGCTTGATCGTGGAAACCTGGAGCCTGCCGTTGCTTCTGCAACTGGATCATCCTGGCAATCTCCGCCTGCGGCACAATGATCGAACCGCCAGCATAGTCCGCGTCATACTGCTTCTGCTTACTCAGCAGGTCGGCGAAAACGCCATTGGACCGGCGCTTGAGGTCTTTATAGGTACCCTGCTCAACAATTTGACCATCCTTAAGGACAATGATGTCGTCAACCTTCCCCAGCGTGCCCAGGCGGTGGGAAATCATCAACACCGTACGCCCGACGACCAGTTTCTCCAGCGCCTGCATTACCTCCAGTTCCGCCTCAACATCCAGAGCGGCGGTCGGCTCATCCAGTACCAGGATATGCGCGTCACTCAGCAGCGCTCGCGCTATTGCCAGGCGCTGGCGCTGGCCACCGGAGAAGTTTTTGCCCTGGTTGCGCACCAGCGTGCCATAGCCATCGGGCCAGTTCATGATCACATCGTGGATATGGGCCTCTCTGGTCGCGTTGATTACCTCGTCCATGGTTGCATCAGGTCGTCCAATCTTCAGGTTATCCAACACAGTGCCCTCGAACAACACTGACTCTTGCAGCACCATACCCACGTTCTGACGCAAGACCGAGAGCGGATACTCGCGTATATCCTTGCCGTCAAGCTTGACCTGGCCACCGCTGACATCGTAGAAACGCGGGATGAGCTTCACCAGCGTGGTTTTACCGCCGCCAGAAAGACCCACCAGCGCGACCTTCTTGCCAGCAGGTATATGCAAATTGATGCCCTTGAGGATCTGCTTCTCTGGAATATACCCAAAAGTGACATTCTCAAAAGCGATATCCCCTTGCAGGGTCTTCGGACCATAATAGGGTACGCTTGTCTCGGCAACCTCGGGCGACTGGTCGAGAATATCTTGAATACGCTCCGCCCCTGCAGAGGCACTGGCTCCAATATTCATCAGTTTGGAGAGGTTTTTCATTGGCTGAAAGAGCTTGCCCAGCAGCGTAATGAAGAGAATCACTGTACCAATAGTAATAGTTGGGATCGTGTGTTTATCATCCGCGAACGCATTAATGAAGAGGAAACTGTGCCCCGCAGCCACATACGCACCGATGCCCACAATTATCGCTGTGCCTATACCCACCAGTACCGTAACCAGGGGCGTGAACTGCGCCTGAAGACCGCCCGCGCGCAGGCCCGCCTTGCGCGTTCTATCAACATACCTGTTGAAACGCTCTGTCTCGCGATCACCCAGATCGAAAGCCTTAATCACCGTAATCGCGCCCACATCCTCCACCGCTACATCAGCCACTTCGGCGTTAGCTTTGGCGGTCTTTTTCGTCGCAGCCTTGATAGAGGCGGTATAGCTGAATACAACCAGCGCGAGGGCAGGAACAATCACAATACTCAACGCACTGTACGGTACGCTATTCATAAACATTACCACGGCCACCCCAACAATCGTCAGCGCGCCGGTCAGTAGATCCACCAGGCCATCGGTGATAAACTTTTCGATATCCGTGATATTCCCGGTCACGCGCTGGACAATATCACCCTTTTTCTGCTTCCCATGCCAGTCCAACGAAAGGCGCTGGATCTGCTGAAACAGCGTTTTGCGCAGGCGAGCGGTCAAATGCTGGCCAAGAAAGGCTGCCAGAAACAGTTGTAAATAGCCAAGAGCCGCGTCTAACACCGTTGCAACTATTAGCAGGGTAATAGAAAAGAGAATCACTCCTACAACGGTATGAGGAGTATGGCTCGCGTTCGGACAGGCCTCGTGAGTAATGGCCTGGCCATAACGGTCAAAAAAACTGACAATGCTACTCCATATCCCTTCAGGATCATTCTGGCAAGCCTGGAGTTTGGCCGGAATGTATTTTAACGGCAGCGCGGCCAGAATATCCACGGCCACGCTCGCGAACGAGACCAGGATGGCAAGCACCACCAGCCGGACCAGGCCTTTCATGTGGCGGTAGAGAAAGCGAAAAAGAAAGGTTGTCATACTTCACCCATATCCTTTGTCGAAATCGGTTCAAGCTGTGCAGTTTACGGCAACAACGAGCAATGATATGTTTTCATGCCCAAACAATTGCTGTGGTCTACCACGTACATCCGAGCACAACGAACTTTTTATTTCCGCCAGGCAGTTTATCGACCCACAACTACCTGATCACATGCAGAATACTCTGCCGCCGAAAAAGTTATGTGATAGTTGCTGCAAGAATACCAGATACCAGACCGAAAAACAATGGATTGCTAGGTAAAAATACTGTGAGCCATTACACTTTTTACCCAACTGGCTCCGCAGATCAGCGGCTACAAGCGTGAAATCGGCAGACAAGGCCAGTAGCCCCGTGCCACTGACCTTCTCAGATAATTCATAGGCCGTACCTATGAAATCATAGCAAATTATCTATTTGACATAATGAAAAGTCTGCAGATACAATGTTCATAGCGTTGCGGAGGGTGGGCAGGTCATAATTGCTTTTGTATCTCTCGGGTTGCCAGAAAAATGTGCTCAGAGCGGAGCCAGCCACGCCATGGTGCCTCACCCGTGTTCACGACATCCTCACAGCGCCTTTGTAATCAGAGATGTTACCTGGCTTTTTGATTAGAATTTGAATTGTCATTTTCTTTTGTCGCTGTGTTTTGTAAAACGTGTTTTTACTGCTACATTCCAGCCCCCGGCTGCATTGAGAAACCAGCCAGCAACGCGTATTAGAAAACGATTTTGATGTGCTGAAAGGAGTACTGCTGCGTGTCGCAAGCTCAACTCTCAACCCCCAAAAAAAGAATTCCACGAAGATTGCAGCCCCCCGGACCACACTATAAATGGATAGCGCTCTCCAATACGACGCTGGGTATCTTGATGGCGACCATCAACTCCAGCATCGTGCTGATCTCGCTGCCCGCGATCTTTAATGGGATCGGCATTAACCCGCTGGGGGCGGGCGAAACGAACTATCTGCTCTGGATGCTCCTGGGCTACATGTTGCTGACGGCGACGCTGGTTGTGTCTCTGGGACGCATCTCGGACATGTTTGGCCGGGTGCGCCTGTATAATCTCGGCTTCGCGATTTTTAGTGCAGGCAGCATTCTGCTGTATTTAACGCCTGGCAGAGGAAATGGGGCTGCGGCCCTGATGATTGGCTTCCGCCTGGTACAGGCGGTGGGCGGCAGTTTCTTGATGGCCAACAGTACGGCTATTCTCATGGATGCCTTTCCGCTGAAACAGCGCGGTATGGCACTGGGCATTAACCAGATGGCGGCTATCCTCGGCTCGATCATCGGTCTGATCGTGGGCGGAGTGCTCTCCGCAATCGACTGGCGCCTGGTCTTCCTGGTCAGCGTGCCCGTCGGTGTGGCTGGTACCATCTGGGCCTATCTGATGCTGCGCGAGACCTCGCAAGGCGGCCAGCGCCAGAAGATGGACTGGTTCGGCAATATCACCTTTTTCCTGGGCCTGACTATCGCGCTGATCGGCATGACCTATGGCTTGCAACCCTATGGAGATAGCGCCATGGGCTGGGGTAATCCTTTCGTGATCAGTTGCCTGGTCACTGGTGTCCTGCTGCTGATACTCTTTGTCTGGATCGAGACGCGTGTCAGCGCGCCGATGTTTAACCTCAAACTGTTCAAGATCGTCTCTTTCGCCGCGGGCAATATCGCCAACCTGTGCGCGGGCCTGGTGCGCGGCGGTCTACAGTTTATGCTGATTATCTGGCTTCAGGGTATCTGGCTGCCGCTCCACGGCTACAGCTTCGCGGATACGCCTCTGTGGGCTGGCATCTATATGCTGCCGCTGATGGGCGGTTTTATTCTCATGGGCCCGCTCAGCGGCGTACTCTCTGACAGGCTCGGCCAACGCCTCTTCGCCACAAGCGGTATGGCCATTCAGGCTATTTGCTTTGTGCTATTGACTCTCCTGCCAGCCAACTTTGACTATGTCTGGTTCGCGGTCATCCTGGTAATCATGGGCATCGGCCAGGGTATGTTCTCCGCACCAAATACCACGCTGGCGATGAACGATGTGCCCGCGGATCAGCGCGGTGTGGGCTCCGGCATGCGCGCGACCTTTATGAACGCGGCCTCGGTGATCAGTATGACAATGTTCTTCAGCATTGTCACGGCTGGCCTGGCCAGTTCGTTACCCACGACGCTCTCCAGCGGCCTGCTCAATGCTGGACTGCCGGCGGCTATCGCGAACGGCGTGGCCCGGCTGCCACCAATCGCCGCGCTTTTCGCGGCCTTCCTGGGCTATAACCCGATGCAGTCACTGCTGCCAGGAGCGGTTCTCCAGCAACTTCCCGCGAACGCGCAGAGCACCCTGTTAGGGCAGAGCTTCTTCCCCAACCTGATCTCAGCGCCTTTCATGAATGGGATGAGCCTGGCTTTCTATATGGCCGCTGTGGTCTGCGTCATCGCCGCCGTGGCTTCAACTATCCGCGGCAAACGCGTGCTGCCACAGGAAGAGATTGTAGATGCGGGCACGGATATTCTAGGTCTGGAGGAAAGCATGCCCGCGGCTGTCAAGCTGGCACCCGCTCATCAGCCAGCCGCGCCTGTGCATAACTAGCGCGCGAGCAACGGGCACATACACCGACTATAAGCGGTCTAACTGTAAACCTGCCCGCCGTTCCTCCATGTTGAGGAGTGGCAGGCAGGTTTTTGCTGGAATCAATATATCCACGCACATCTAGCTCTGCTCTTTGTCTGCCGAGCGCTCGCCTTTTTCACCGTATTCGCGTCGATGGACGGTGATTGCCAGCGTGATCGCACCAATCATCAGCGCCTCGGCAATGCCCAGTTCTAAAATGGCGCGTTTGCCATCCCAGTTGATCACCTGCTCTAGAAAAAAGACGCTCATTACCAGAATGACAACTCCCAGTAATCTGGCCTTGAGGTCGTCCAGATCGCGCACGTGCAGCCAGTCGGGGGACGCAGTAGTCCGCTTGATAAAGAGTTCATACAGGCCAACCGCCACGATAAAAAAGGCCGTGCCCAGCAAAAAAATATCCAGCCCCTCAATACCTTCCAGCACGAGCCGGCGCCCTGAATCAGGGTTGAGGCTCATATGAGTAAACAGATCCACGCATACTCGAATCAGCAACAACGCGTCGTAAAAAATAACCATTGCAGAGAGTACATAGGTACCTATGATCGCGATCAAAATCAAGTAGCGGCTATTTTCCAGTATTTTCTGTAGCATTGGTCGATCCTGTAGTTGATTGAATGGCCAGATTTATTCTTAGTATGGTCAGCGTCCAAAACCACCTCACCTCCCGGAGCCGATAACGCTTCTGGTGTCTGGCGACGCTTGCACCAATTCCAGAGTTTTTGTTTGATATGGCAGGCATAAAAATAGAGACAAACCCTCGTGCTTGCATATCCAACTATGCTAATTAAGAGGTTCCTCATCCGATCTGAGCCACAAGAGGAGATCTATTATGCAAGCATTTTCACCGACTCGCCTGGTTAGCCGCTACTGGTGGCTGATGTTGATCTGGGGTATCCTGGTCGTGCTTTTTGGATTGTGCGCCATCTTCTGGCCGCATATTACCCTGCTGGTTCTGGTCTCTCTTTTTGGGGCATTTGCTCTGGTGAATGGTGTTCTGGCCATTTTTATGGCTATCCAGGAACGTCACCAGATTCCCTATTGGGGTACGGAGCTGGCACTGGGCATCCTCAGCCTGATCGTGGGCCTGGGCGTGATGTTCTGGCCTGGCCTGAGCGCGCTCGTCATACTTTACATGATCGCCACCTGGGCCATCATTACGGGTATATTCCAACTGGTAGCGGCCTTCAGTGGTATGTTTACCCATTCACCCATTTTCCTGGCAATTGCTGGTATTGCATCGATTATACTGGGTATTGTACTGTTCGTCTCCAGCCCGGCAGTGGCTCTCCTGGCCATGGTCTGGGTCATCGGCGTCTACGCACTGGTCGACGGCTTTATGCTGATCGGTCGCGCGTTTCATTTTCGCTCGTTGGAGAATAAGCAGCTTCCCCATCGCGAACCCGAGTTTCTCCGGTAGTCCTGTAGACGCGGGCAATCTACAGCACCTCGATCTCGCTCAGCACGGGCAAAGAAGCTATGCCGCCATAACGTGTAGAGCTAAGGGCCGCGGCATGATTGGCAAAGCGTCCCAGAGCAAGCAAGTCTTCGGGTGCTAACGCGGCCAGGAATTGCGGAGTACATCGATCATGGGCCAGCAACTGGTAGAGGGCGGCGCCCATAAACGCGTCGCCCGCGCCCGTGGTATCCAACGCCCGAACAGCCAGAGCAGGCACCTCAATGCGAGAATGCCGGTTGATCAAGAGCGTACCCAATGAACCACGCGTGATAATCACCAGGGATATTCCTCGCGCGAGCAGGCTTTCAGCAAAGGTGAGCAGACTCTCGGTATCCGCTGGATCAAATGGCTCACTTCGCGTCGCGTCGAGATAGTGGGCCTCCTCGGCGCTGAACTTGAGCAAGTCAACCAGCTCGACCGCCTGAGCCAGCAGTGTACGCAATTCCGCCGCGGTGTTCCAGAGCACCGGGCGCGCGTTGACATCAAAAGAGGTTGCCAACCCCAACCTGCGCGCCTGATCCAGCGCCGCAAGCGTGGCTGAACGCGCGGGCTCGCTGGCAAGCAGAACCGAGCCTGCATGGCAGATCACGACATCCTCCCAGGCCCGCTGCGCAAGCTCGCCCGCCTCCAATTGGGTATCCGCTGTCCCATGGCGATAAAAAACAAATTCGCGCTGCCCTTGCTCCTGTAATGTCACCAGCACCAGGGTTGTATTGTGCCGGACGGTGGTTGAAACAAAACGAGTGTCAACCTTATTTTCTTGTAACACGTGTAAAAGCAAGCGACCAAAGCTATCTGTGCCCAGCTTTCCCACAAAACGAGCCGCACCTCCGAGGCGTGCCAGAGCGACTGCTGCGTTCGCCACAGCCCCACCTGGATGCGGCTGATACACAAGCGCTCCGTCTGGTCTCACGGAACTGGGGATAAAATCAATCAGCATCTCGCCAACAAGCAGCGCGTAATTCAATCTAGCACCTCGCGATATGTCAGGCCAGATACATTCGAATGGACTTTTCTGCGTCTGGCAGACCACTGGCCCAGATTACTCTGGCCAGTTCATCCACATCAAAAGGCACATGCCGGAAAGTAACGCTGG
>DASVMX010000139.1:0-6380 GCA_036384215.1 Ktedonobacteraceae bacterium
AAAGCGATTTTTACCTGGCCATGCAGGCAAACGGCTTGTCAGCAAGCGGGAAACAGCTTATGATAGATGGGGCAATATTCTCGCGCGGCGCGCAGTGGTACCAGAAACATCGCGCCAACCAGCAAGGATTTTCTGGCTAGAGTACATGGAAAGGAGTAGCGGCGCATCTTTCTCATCTGAGGAAATGCTGAGATCGACGCACCGCCTGATTAAGAGCATGACCATCCAATTTCTGCGAGGCAATTCAGGGGCACCGAAAGGGCATGCTATTTTTGTGGCACGCAACTCAGCCGATCCACGCACAGTCGTCTGGACCTACTGCGTGGTGCCGCCCGCGCCTTTTTCTCTGGCCAAATTTATTCCTCCCTTTTTAACAGCCCAGATGTCGCCAGAGGATATCCAGGAGGTCGCGGGCGACATTCAGGCTATGCCTCTCTCGCCCATTATGGAAGAGGGCTGCACCCTGGAACAGTTGCAGGTGCTGGCCGAAAGGCGCGATGATGACCTGTGCGATATCGGCAGCATCAGCCTCCACGATACGCAGGGCCGTATGCAACTGGTTCTACAGAGCAGCATGGAATACGGGCAGTTCTATCTCAGCAATATGAGCAGTCTGAAGCCATCCACCTCTTCGGCCCTGCCCGCGTTCGAGAGCGAATCCGCTCCGCTGGACGACCTGGACGCGGAGGAGCTGCTTCTGCAAACCATGACGGACCGCCAGCGCCTGGCCGAGATGAGCAAACTGGTTGGCCTGGTCCGCTACGCGCTGGAGGGCAAGGATACCCATCTCGTTGACGATACCAAAAGGCGCATGCAGCGCATTGGCCGCCAGTTGCCCGACAAATATCGCAGCAATGACCTTATCACCGCTGCCGCTAACCCGCAGGATCGCGGCGCCAGGCTGGCAGAGCTCTATATAGAACGAGGCTACAAATTGCTCGACGAGGAATACGCCGATATTCCCAACATCGAGCAAGCCATTCGAAAACTCCAGGAACAATAAAACCGGCCAGGCCTGGCCGGATAGAGGGTAAACAGTTATGTCATCAGTTGCAGTTCGTAATAATTTCACTTCTCTCATCGATGCTCTTGTCGCGGGAGATACTCAGGCGCTGATCAGCGCGGCGCGCGCGGCTATCACCAGGCCCGAAGAGGCCGCCGAGCTGATCGGGCGCGCCGCGCTGATCGCGATGCGCGCGGACAAAGACGGGCATACCGTCCTCACCCTGGCAGCGGCCAGCGCGCTCTGTCAATGGCTGATCGCGCTGCGCCACGAGCTGGGTGACGACGAGCAGGGCCAGTCTAATGGCCTGCCGCTGGTCGTCCAGTCCCTGCTGGCCGCCGCGCCGGTCATTAAAGCCGGGAACACGATCACTAACACCTATCCCGAGGGGCTTTTTCCCAGCGAAATCCGGGAACCTGAGACCGTCGCATCGCTCATGGACCAGGCAGTCTACGGACGCGACGCCGCCATGGTGGAAAAATTGCTCTTTGGACTCTTTGGCACCGGGGCCGATTATCGGACGATGTGCATTCGCATCTACGATAGTATTTCACGTTCGTACCAGGAAGACGGTCACGCGCTGCTCTGCGCTGTGCGCGGCGCGCAGGCGCTTGACGCGGTTGAATGGGGTGAGAACATACCAGAGTATATCCACTGGTTGACTCCCCACCTGCCGCTCCATACCGAGGAACCTTCCTGGACGCCTGTGGTGCGCAGCTTCTTGCAAGAGCCGCAGCATAGTCTGGAGAGCTATCGCACGCGCCTGGCCGGGCCGCGGGACGAAAATGCCCTGCCGCTGCGCGCGCCGCTTCTCAGCGAAGCCACCACCTCGCAGGTCTGCCAGGGCGTCTATGACGCGCTGATCAAAAACGGCGCCTCCTCCCACGGCATTGGCTCGGTGATCGCCCTGGCCGCCGGAGAGCTGCTGCAAAACATCGGCGACGACCAGGAACTCTTCGACCGCGCCGCTCACGAGCTGCTCTTCGCCTCGGCGGTCCGCCTGACCTATACCCATGCGCAGGAAGTCGCGGGTCTGCCGCTGCTCTTCACCGCCGCCGCGGCCATCAACGCGATGTACAAAGAACTCGCGGCAGGCACTGCCCCCGCGAAGGCCGGGCGTCCGAGTAGCGCGGGCGGTGGCCTGATCGCGCCGGCCCTGCTGGAAAGTGTGACCGCGCAGATTGAGGCCCAGGATCTCGCCGGCGCGCTGGCCAGCGCGCGGCGCTACATCCAATTGGACTACAATCCGCGCGCGCTCTTCGCCGTGATCGGGCTGGGAGCAGCGCAGGCTGATGCCTCCGCCGACCAGGGCCACACCCTGCAAATCGTCCTGGCTGCCGGTGAAGAATACCTGGCCTGGCCCAAAACCCTGGCCAACACCAACCACGAAGGCTTCCTACAGATCGCCCTGCGCGCCGCGATCCAGGCCAAACGCAACACAATAGCCAGAGTCTAACAAGATGTGGGGCGTGGCTGGCGGGAGTTCGCCAGTCACGCCCCACATCTTGTTAGCAAGCAAAAGCCATCTCATTTTCCTATGCACGCATCATTACCAGTCCGGTTTTCGTTATAACCATAGCTATCAACAATTTCTTTGATTTACTTATGATGACCTTGTTTGTGAGGAGTATTCGACGCATGCGCATCTGTGGAAAAATAATACAAAGGCTAGCCACCTCTGTCTTATGCCTGATAACTGTTCTCATTTTGACCAGTTGCTCCCTCGGCGGCGGGCCCGCGCCCAAAGCGGGAAAAGCCCCGGCCAACCAGCAGATCTTTACATCGCCGTTGATTATGCTCAATGGCAGCACAGACCTGACCACGCTGGACCCGGCACTGGCCTATGACCAGAATTCGCTTACAGCTATTTCTATGATCTATACCGGACTGGTGCAACTGGACGATAAAATGCAGATCCAATCTGGACTGGCCAGCACCTGGTCGCAAAGTTCCGATGGCCTGACCTGGACCTTTACACTGCGCTCTGGCCTGAAATTCAGCGATGGCTCTCCACTCACCGCGCAAGACGTGGCCTATAGCTTTAATCGCGCGCTCCTACCAGCCACCAAATCGCCGACCGCGCCAATCTACCTGGGCATCATTCAGGACGCGGACAAGCTCCTGGCCGGCGGCATCCCTTCGCTCATCGGCGATAGCTTACAGGTCGTCAATCCGACCACGCTCAAAATTACGCTGAAAACGAAAGCGCCTTATTTCCTGAGCATGCTGACCAAGGCTTGCGCCCTGGTCGTTGAGCAGAAACTGGTTCAGCAATACGGCAGTTCCTTCACCAATAATCTGACTCAGGGCGGAGGCGATGGTCCGTTTGTCGTCAAAAATTACGATCACACGAAGATCGTCTACGCGCCCAATCCCACTTATTATGGTCCGAAGCCGCAACTGCGCCAGGTCGTCTTTCCCTTCTATCAACAGGAGGCCGACGCCTATAATGCCTATGCCAAAGGCCAGGTCGATACTGCGGGCGTGCCTCTCCAGGCGCTACCAGACATCGCCAAACGCTCCGACTTCCACAAGGTGCCGCAGCTCTGGATCAATTATTACACTATGAACTACAAGGTCGCGCCCTTTGACAATATCCATATCCGCCAGGCCTTTGCTCTGGCAATCGACAAAACCGCCATCGCCAGCAGCGTCTGGAAAAACACGGTCATTCCGACAAACCATATTATCCCGCAGGGCATGCCGGGTTATAACGCCAGCCTGACCGGACCCGATGGCACAACTTCCCTGAAAGGCAATCCCAAGCAGGCACAGGCGCTCTTGCGACAGGGCTTGCAGGAGTCCAAATTGACCGCGCTGCCGCCCATTAAGCTCACCTATGCAGCCGGCAGCAACTTCGCCGAAGAGGTGCAAAGTCTGGTCTCGATGTGGCAAAAGGTGCTGGGTGTCACAGTCACCGCGGACTCGGTCGACTCGAATACCCTGCTGGACCAGGTTTCAGCGGCCACCGGCAATTCGCAGGGTCTGCAGATGTGGGGCCTGTCCTGGGTTGGCGAATACCCCGATCCGCAGGACTGGCTGACCCGCCAGTTCGGCAATGGCTCGGTCTTTAACAACATGAACTACGGTCAAAATACCAGCAGTGATGTCGCGCTCCAGATCTCGCTCCAGAATCAGATGGCCAAAGCCGACGGTAATTTCCAGTCCGTGCAGCGCCTGCAATCCTATCAACAGGCCGAACAGCAACTGGTCAACGATGTCGCCTGGCTGCCCATCGAGCAAGTAGCCAGCGTCTTCCTGCGCCAGCCCTACGTCACTGGCATCGTCGATAACGGCACCAGCATCATCCCGTCCAACGACTGGGCCAACATCTACATCTTACAGCATTAACATACAGGGAACACACTGGAGCCGCGGCTCCGGTGTGAAACGTCTCCGGTATGGACCTCGCGGAAAAAGCAAGGAGATTTTTGACACATGAGATTTGGCAAAAGATTCAGCCTGAGGCTGCTGCCAGGGTTGCTGGCCATCATCGCGATTTTGCTCGCGGGATGCAACAGCGGCGGCGGCACGCCCAATCTGAATGTCAACCCATCGCCTGCTTCACGACAACAGCAGATCTATCGCATGGGTATGCTTACCAAAGATATTTATTCGTTTGACCCCGGCGTGGTCTCTGACGCAAACTCGGTCGACGCTGTGATGATGGTCTTTACCGGCCTGGTCCAGTTAAATGACCAGCTTGAGGTCACGCCACAACTGGCCGCGTCGTACGAGGCCTCGTCCGATAATCTGACCTATACCTTTCATCTCAAGAAAGGTCTGAAGTTCAGCGATGGCGCTCCCCTGAACGCGAACGATGTCGCGTTCAGCATCGACCGCGCTCTCTCGCCGGCGGTTTCACAGCGCAACGGCGTCACAGCCACCTATCTTGGTCTGATTAAAGACTCCGCCGCGCGCTTGAATGGTAAGAAAAAATCGCTGATCGGGGATAGCATCAATGTTCTCGACGACAACACCATCACCCTGACCATCAGCCAGCCTGCTCCTTACTTCTTGAAAGCATTGACTTATCCTATCTCTTTTGTGGTGGAACAGAAGATCATCGACAAATGGGGGGATCAGTGGACCGAGCATCTGACCGACAACGGCGGACAGGGAGGCGCGGGCCCTTTTGTCGTCAAGAGCTACGATCACACCACTGGTATTCACTTCGCGCCTAATCCGAACTACTACGGGCCGAAACCAAAGCTACAGGAAGTCGATATAAACTTCTACAAAACCGTCCAGGCTTCCTATGTCGACTATCAATCAGGCCAGCTTGAACAATCGGGCATCCCTCCAGAATTCGACGCGCAAGTTGAGAGCAGAGGCAAGGAGTTCCACCAATTTAACCAGCTTGCGATTGACTATATCGCCATGAACTACCTGTACAAGCCGTTTGACAATATCCATATCCGCCAGGCCTTCGCCCTGGCTATCAATAAAGACGCTCTCTCTAAATCTCTGTACAACGGCCTGAACCCTGCCACCTGCCATATCATCCCGCGGGGTATGGTCGGCTACAATCCCAAACTCACCTGTCCCGCTGGCGTTCCAACCAAAGGAGACGCGACAAAAGCTCAGGCACTTTTCCAGCAGGGCTTGCAAGAGGAGAATCTGACCCTGAAAGCATTTCCCCAGGTGAAGATCACCTATGAGAGCAATGCGCCGCTGCTGGAAAGCGAGATCACCACCATGCGCCAGATGTGGCATGACGTGCTCGGCGTGACTGTGGCCATTCAGGTTGTTCCTTTTAATAACCTGCTACAAATGCAGGCCAACACAATTTGCACGCAGAGCAATCCGGGCAAATGCCAGAATAAAGGTCTGCAAATGTGGGCCTTCGGCTGGGCCGCGGATTATCCCGACTCCCAGGACTGGACTTCGTACCAGTTTGACAAAGGAACGCTCAATAATATCAGCAATTATGGCCAGAACCTCTGCACCTGCGCGAGCGATCAGCAGACGCTCCAACAACAAATGACCACGGCTGATAGCGATTTCGGCAACAATCGCCTCTCTCTCTACCAGGACATCGAACAGAAACTGGTCAACGATGTCGCCTGGCTGCCCATGTTCCAACGCACCGGCACCTATGCTCTGAAACCCTACGTCACGGGCATCGTCGACAACCCCCTGAGCCAGACTCCACCCAACGACTGGAGCAAAGTCTATATCGCGGTCCACAACTAACTACCCCGGAGGAGAGCCCCGTTGTGTTCTTCAGGCAGGGCTTTGCAAAGTCCTGCCTTCAGGCCAGGGCCATTTCCTTCTCTGCCCAATGCTTCGCCCCGCCACATTTTTGCTCAGTGGTTTTTCGGGCCGGGGCTGTTGCAAGATCGGGAAGAAAAAGCGAGGCGGGAGTGCAGAGGGC
>DASVMX010000140.1:0-4154 GCA_036384215.1 Ktedonobacteraceae bacterium
GGTCTGGCTTTTACGAGGAGGGAGAAGTACATAGCCCTGCAGGAAGAAGAAAAGGGCGTTTACAGGGGTTTCGGGGAGATGATAGAATAGAGCTAGCTATATTGACTGTCCGCTGCGCCTGCCAACCCTTGCAGAGAAAAAGGCCAGCGCACCATTCCAGGATTGTCTATGCAATATAAACTCACTCCCTCGTCAACAACTGCCGAGCTGGTACAGCCGGAAACCTATATTAATCGCGAATTGAGCTGGATTGAATTCAATCGGCGCGTCTTTAAAGAAGCGCTCGATCCGCGCCATCCTCTGTTGGAACGCGTGAAGTTCCTCTCCATCTTTGATACTAATCTTGACGAATTTATTATGATTCGCCTGGCTGGTCTGAAAGATCAGTCGGTGGCGCATGTAACGACGCTCAGCCCCGATGGTCTGACCAGCGAGCAACAATTGGACGCGGTGCGCGAGGCCTTGGAGCCGCTGGTACAGGAGACGCGTCAGTTCTGGCGCTACGAGTTGATGCCAATGCTGGCAGCGGAACAGATCTATATCCTGGACTATGAACAGTTGGACGCGGTGCAACGGATTGCGGTGCAGACCTACTTTGAAAATGAGATTTTCCCGGTGCTGACGCCCCTGGCCGTTGATCCAGGTCATCCTTTCCCGCACATTTCTAACCGCAGTTTGAACCTGGCGGTGATGATCACCGATCCTCTGTACGGGGAGCGCCCGGCACGCGTGAAGGTGCCGCCAACGCTGCCACGCCTGATCCCCGTGCCGCTGGCCGAGAATTCAGGCGGGAAAACCGATAACCTGGGTGGAAAACGGGCCTTTGTCTGGATTGAGCAGGTGATTGCGGCCCATCTGAGCATGCTCTTTCCCGGCTTTGATGTCTGGGAATCGTATCCTTTCCGAGTTCTGCGCGACGCCGATATAGAGTTGCGCGAAGACGATTCGTCGGATCTGCTGGAAAGTATCGAGCAAGGGCTACGCGAGCGCCGCTTTGGTTCGGTGGTGGACCTGGCGGTCAATCCCTCCATGCCCCAACGCATCCGCGATCTGTTGCTGGAAAACCTGGAGATTAGCGCCGATGATCTGACAGTCATCGATGGTCCGCTGGGCATGGGTGATCTGATGGAGTTGTATAAGCTCGACCGGCCTGGTCTGAAATATCCGAGCTTTACACCTTTTGTCGCGCCAGATCTGCGTAAAGGCCAGGATCTCTTCCAGGCCATTCGCCAGCACGACCGCTTGCTCCACCATCCCTACGAAAGCTTCGACGTAGTGGTGGACTTCCTGCGCGCAGCCGCGCACGATCCCGATGTGCTGGCCATTAAACAAACTCTCTATCGAGTTGGCAGCAAATCCCCAATCGTCAAACTACTCCAGGAAGCCGTGGAAAACGGCAAGCAGGTCGCGGTCCTGGTCGAATTGAAGGCGCGTTTCGACGAAGAGAACAACATTGAATGGGCCAGAGCCCTGGAACACTCTGGAGTCCACGTGGTCCACGGCCTGATCGGTCTGAAAACACACGCCAAGGTTGGCCTGGTCGTGCGCCGCGAGGCCGATGGACTGCGGCGCTACGTCCACCTGAGCACCGGCAACTACAACGCCGGGACCGCGCGCATCTACGAAGACCTGGGCCTGCTCACCTGCCGGCCCGACCTGTGCGCCGATGTCTCAGCGCTGTTTAATCTGCTCACCGGCTACTCGCGTCAGAGTACATACCGCAAACTGCTGGTCGCCCCGCTGGGTCTGCGCGCCAGCATGATCGAACGCATCGAGCGCGAAATCGCCGTCCAGCAGAAGACCGGCAACGGGCAGATCATCTTCAAAATCAACGCTCTGGTCGATCCCCGCGTCATCGCGGCGCTCTATCGCGCCTCCCAGGCCGGGGTGCAGATCGACCTGCTTGTACGCGGCATCTGCTGCCTGCGCCCCGGCGTACCCGGTTTGAGCGAGACCATCCGCGTGCGCAGCATTGTCGGGCGCTTTCTGGAGCACAGCCGCATCTATTACTTCGGCAACAACGGCAACGAAGAGATCTTACTGGGCAGCGCCGACATGATGCAGCGCAACCTCGACGGGCGCGTCGAAACCCTCTTCCCCATCGAAGACCCCTTTCTGCGCTCCGCCCTGCGCGAAAACCTGCTCAACCGGATGCTCAGCGACACTGTCAACACCCGCGAGCTCCAGAGTAACGGCAGCTACGTCCGCGTTCTCCCCGACCCTGGCGAGCCCCCCTTCGACTGCCAGGCCTGGTTCATCACCCACCCCCTCCTCGAGACCGAAGAAGGACCAGACATCTCAACCATCAGCGCCATCCCCTCTGGAGCGTAGACATGGTCACACCAGATGCGCTGATCCGGTGCGAGCTAATCGGCGCCAATCAAAATGAGATAAAAGTTACGCCAGGGCCGGGCGCGAATTCAACGTAGGTGACCTGGCTGGGGTGCGCGCCCCAGTTCATGTTGCTGGCAATGACATGACCGTTTGTGAGGATTTTTTCAACGACCGCAACATGTCCCAGGCCGTAGGCGCCCTGGACCCAGGGTTGAAGGTTAACAATCGCTCCTGGCGAGGCACGGTTAGAGACCTGCCAGTAGAACTGGCGCGCGCGCGCGGTCCACTGCCAGGCGTTAGCCTGGCTGAGCCAGGGTACGTAGACGCCGTGGAGCGCGTGGTAGCGCTGATTGGCCCACCACGTACACTGGCCGTAAGGGAAATGATTGCCGGACCCCCTGCCCGGCTGGTGGCTAACCTGGTTGGGCACGCAGACCGTCTCCCCGCCGTAAATGGTATAAGGTGAGCCGATATGGTTGTACGTCGCCAGGCGCTGCCAATCCATGTGATAGCGCGCCGCAATCCCGCTCAGCGTATCACCGTATCGAACCACGTAAGCCGCGTCGCCGGAAGCACAGCGCGACTGAGCAAATGCCCCCAGCAGATTTGCACCCCAGCCGCTGCCAAATACAAGCAGCGCCAGCACCAGCAGCACACACCCGTGCCCCAGTACCAGGCTGACTACACGCTGCCGCACGACAAAACGCCAGATATGCTCAAATTTCTGTAACCGCAAACAAACATCTCCTTTTCCAACAGCGGCCCCATCCGAGCAGGCCGCCATACATACAAAGGAATAAATCTGTCTGGTCGCGGTTATTCGCGTATCACAGTGTATCTGCTCGCTTGTTTCCGGGGAAAGATAGGAGAAAAAGGCTACAGCCCCGTGGAGAGAGGCAGAGGGATCATGCTCGATCCAGAGCCAGAATAGCCCATATACCGGCGCCAGGGAGCACAGGCCAGGGACCCATGCCCATTTTCAGGAAAGCCCGCAAAAAAGTGTTGACTTCTCTGAGAGGATATGTTATTATGCCGCCTGTAGATACGACCTACCCCCGCCGAGGTAGCTCAGTTGGTAGAGCACAGCACTGAAAATGCTGGTGTCGTCGGTTCGATTCCGTCCCTCGGCATTCTTTATAAAGAACAAAACACCTCAAGTAGCTTGTGAACTAGCTTGAGGTGTTTTGTTATATGGTAGTATTTAGCCCGCATGTAGCGACCGTGTAGCAACGCGGTTTCTAAGCATCAGGTTTGCCCTCGTTCTCCTCCCCATCGTCCGGCTTTTCGTTCCACTTCTCAAACATCTTGTTTAGCTTCTCCATTGCCTCTCTCTGCATGGTCGGTGAAACATGGGAGTACGTATCCAACGTCATGCTGATTTCAGAGTGACCAAGTATATCTTGCACGATCTTTGGATGAACACCCATGCTAAGCAAAAACGTCGCTACACTATGGCGCAGGTCATGAAACCGCACATCTGGCAATTCCGCTTTCTTGAGCAAGATTTTTAGCTGTACCAGCACATCATAACCAGGATCTAAATGCGCGCCCTCTGGCCTACAAAAAACATAGCCATGATCTTGCCATGACTCACCGGCCTTACGCCTCATTTCACCCTGTCTAGAGATATGCTGTTTAAGAGCTTCAATGGCGAAACCAGTCAGAGCAATAGACCGCTTGCTGCCCTTGGTTTTAAGATCAGCCTCCACATACAAATCGCCTTTTTCCTTTGCCATCACTGTAGGCAAACGGTTTAAAGCGCGTCTCACATAGAGCACCTGATTATCAAAGTCTATATCTAGCCATTTTAACCCCAGAAG
>DASVMX010000141.1:0-5825 GCA_036384215.1 Ktedonobacteraceae bacterium
GGCCTCAGATCTTCCTTCTCTTCTGGTAAGCCGCGCAGCGGCGTCTTCTCAAGGGGCTGGGATGTAAAAAAGTGAGGGACGATTCATGTTTTATCACCACTATTTAGCCATTGATTCTGTTTTCGCGGGCTGGCAGATTTCGAGGCCAAGTTCTTTGAATTTCGCGAGGATGTCCGGCGAGGCGACGTTGTCTGTGACCAGGGCCTGAATAGCGTTGGAAGGAGCAATGGCGTGGAGAGCAACTTTGCCCAGTTTGGTGTGGTCGGCCAGAACGATGGAGCGCAGAGCATGCTCGATGGTCAGGCGATGGGTCAGAGCTTCAAGTTGATTCGGGCCGGTCAGGCCGTGTTCGGGGCTCAGGCCGGTTACGCCCAGAAAAGCTTTGGAGATATACATCTGCTTGAGGCTTTGCTCGGCCAGCGGACCCACCAGGGCAAAGAAATCCGGCAGGAGCAGGCCACCGATCATGGTCAGGGAGATATTCTTCAGCCCGTTCAATTCCATAGCGATATTGAGTGCGTTCGTAACCACGGTCAGCGGCTGGAGCTGGGATTGGCGAATAGCGCGGGCGAGATGTGTGGTTGTGGTACCGGGTGAAAGAGCAATGGTATCGCCCGGCTGAATCATGCTCAGGGCCACGCGAGCAATCTGCGCCTTCTCCTCGTTATGCTGGCGCATATTCTCCTGAAAAGTCAGATCGTAGGCATACGAACTATACGCCAGAGCATCTACTGGCAGCGCTCCTCCATGGACACGCCGCAAGAGATTTTGCTGCTCCAGACGCTCCAGATCGCGCCGAATTGTTGAGCTATTGACCTGAAGTTGCTGGCTTAACTGCTCAGCATCAATGCGCCCGCGGAGAGAAAGCTCCTGTAAGATATACTCCGCGCGCTTCGCTGCATTAGTGGACATGGCGCTCCTCTTGTGGATCTGATGGTGGTAGCGTCATTATATGGTCTGCCATACCAGAAGTCAAGACCAGGTGCCCGCCAGGCAGGGCCTATGCGTTCTCCGAACTCGCCGCCTGCGGCGGCTCGCTCAAAAAAAAAGCGGTTGTTACGAGGACACCTCGTGCTCCGGCAGGGAACTCGCCGTCCCCTGCACCCTTGCTTTTGACGAGAACGCATAAACCCTACCCGCCAGGGCAGGGCGCGCCTTACCTTGTTAGCACACCGGACGCGCTGGTAATACGCTCCAATTAATACACCTGGATGGATCAGCGCGGCCTTTGTATTGCTGGCTCTGCTCACCCTTCTGTTCAGTATCCGCGTGAGTGCCACGCCGCACAAATAAGCTGCTGAAGTTGAATAGCAGGCTGGAAAATCATTCCAGCCTGCTATTCAACTTCAGCAGCTTATTTGTGCGGCGCTGGATAAGGCGCGAGATTGAAGGTTGCCAGGCGCTGGAGGTTATTGTAGATCCAGAGGGCGCCGCTCTGGGCCGTGCCTGTAGAGGGATTGGGTTGGCCAGTAAAGGCGTATTGTGCTTGCGTGACAAGGTCATTCAGCAGGGTCAGCGTGGAGGCCTGTAATAGCTGTGCAGTGTTCATTTTCACCAGTTGCCTGGCGTCCTGATAGAGCTGTGTCAGAGCCCGGCGCGCACTGTCAATGCCTCCATTGATCTGGAGTGCCAGTTGATGTTGATTCGCCGTGGCCTGGGGCGAGAGCAACGCGCCATTGAGATGGGTTTGCACCAGATAGACATAGCCTGGCGGCGGTTCGTTCTGATAAACAAAACCTGGCGCGTAGGTCTCGTGCGACTCTGGACCAAGCAGGGCGATGTTCGCGATCTGGGCATCGGCTAGAAATGGCGTGCCCGCGGGCACGTCGGGCTGGATAAACGATGAGCCATCGAGATAGTCCAGAACGCGCACAACCTGTTCGTGGATCGTCGCCGCGTCTTTCTGCTGCCAGGCCCGATCCAGACCATCCGCCGCCTTTGCAACCGCCGAGGTATCTCTGGCAAACCAGTAGGCCAGCCCGCCATGCAGGCCGCGCACAGCCAGTTCAGGAGATTCCACCAGCAGATGGCGCAGGTGATCGAGCATGCTAAAGTGCATCTTATCCGCCGGGTCGGCTGTCTGAGGAATGGTCGCGTAGTAACGCCAGGAGCGCTGATCCAGTAGTGGATCGCTTGATGGACGGCGCGCGTCATCTTCATTGATGAGAAAACGGCTGGCAAAGGTCAGCAGATTGGTGTGCCGGCTATCGCCGGTATAAAGTAGATGCACGTTCCCCTGTACAATGGTCAAACGACCAAGCAGAAGAGGCGTTACCTCTGTCTGACTACGATCACCAAGCAGCCAGGCGTAATAGCTCTTACCCGGCGCCGGCGCGGAAAGATTGGAAAGATCCACTTCTAGCTCGTCATTAATCCCTTGAGTGGTCGTTTCATTAATCTGCCCGCTACTGAGAAAAAACGCATTCCCCGTGGCCACACCGGCGCCCGCGCTGGCAGACATTGCAGCTTTCCCACGCATAAATTGCATGGCGCCAAAGCCCGCGCCCACCAGACAGATCAGGGCGATGATGGAAATAATAATCAAAGAGCGCGCCTGGCGTCTTCTGCTGTGCAAAATCGCGAGATCCGACTGGCTCAGGCCAGGAGGTGCCGATAGATCAGCATCTTTGACCATCCCCGACGGATGTGTCTCTGGCAGCACCTGGCCTTGCAGATGCGCGAAATGACGCAGGCTCTCGGGCACAGGTACGTGGAGCGCACTGGCCAGTTCGACTGCCAGAGCTGTGACTGTGGAAAAACGCGCCTGGGGATCTTTGTCCAGGCAGCGCAGAATCACTCGCGCCAGCGCGGGTGAAATCCCTGGATTGACCAGGTCGGGAGAGGTGGGCAGCGCGTTTACATGCTGCATCATCACGGCAATTGGGCGATTCCCGCGAAAAGGCGGCGTGCTCGTGTAAAGCTCATATAACAGAACTCCCAGAGCATAAATATCACAGCGACCGCCAGCGCTAGCGCCCTTGATCTGCTCAGGCGCGAGATAGAAAGGGAGATCGTTGCTCTGCTTTTTCCCTGTGAACTTCGTCTGGCCAAAATCGGTAATCAGCGGCGTACCCATGCGCTTCGATCCACCGCTGGTCTGAGCGAGGAGAATATTTGTGGGCTTGAGATTTCCATGAACAATACCGCGCTGGTGCGCGCCATCAAGGGCCAGCGCCAGCGCGGTAAAGAGTTGCACCACCTCACTGGATACAGGCATCTTGCCAGCGCCAGTCGTCTGTTTGATAAAATCAGCCAGCGTCTCTCCCTCGATATATTCGACCGCCACGCAGATCAGCGCGGATGTGCCGCCAGACTGCTTCGGGGAAATAAGTTGAATGTCATAAATGCGCGCGATATTAGGATGGTGCAGGGCCGCGATCTGCTCCACATCGTCCAGGTAACTGGTTAATGTATCAGCAACGGCAGACTCATCTGTGCGATACAATTTCAAAATCACTGTACGCTTCGCGCTACTATCATAGGCCCGCCAGGTCTCGCCAATGGGGTCCTGGCGTAAACAGTGCTGTAGTTCATAGTGTCCAATGCGTTGTGATTCGGTTTTCATACCAGAAATATCTCCTTTGTCATTCCCGCCGGGGTTGTATGCCGCTTCCGAGGTAGCACGCCATACACCTCCAGCCAGAGAAGCCCCCCAGGCAATAAGCGCCTTTAGAGTGACATCACAAAGCTCACGCCAGCCTTGTGCATGATATGATCTGTGGTTTGAACAACAATGCCAAGCGCCCAGTGACCGCTCATACTGAGAACATTGCTTGTCGCGCTGAACAGGCCGCCGCCTTCGGCCCGCAGAACAACGGAATCAGTGCCCATGGGCATATCTTGCATAGTGGTATACAGCGTAATGCGAATATGAGTTGCTGGTTTGTGCGCGTGATTGTCTATGACTTGCGCGCGAAATTGATTCGGACCTGAGCGATTGGGGGTAATGTCGAGTGTAATAGCAAAAGCGCCGTCAAAGGTTTGGGCAATGGCATGGAAAGGACCAGCCATAACAGGCGTCGATTGTGGATGAGAGAAAGTTACATGAGCACCTGTGCCACTGGCGCCACACCCGCTGAGCAGGCTCACACCTCCCAAAAAGACAAACAGGCCCAGCCACTGCCAGCCTCGCACCAGCTGCCAGGAACGGCCCACGCTTTTTGCGCGCACCCTGCTTTGCAAAAACATTCTACCAATTATCTCTACTTCTTTTGATTCAAATGAAAAGGACAAATAATCCCTATCTCTCGTTAATACGAACACAGGTTACAAATTTAACGTAAACGTTCTAATCTGGTATGTTTTGTGACCAGGTTCACAATTTGCTTTGCTCCATTGTGTTACACTATTTTCCTGTTACCTTATACGAACCTCAATATGAAAAGAACAGGAGAATCGATAATGCAACAAACTCCCCCCTCCAGCACTGCTGGCAAAACGCTGGCTGGCATCGTGCTCCTGGTAATCGCTCTTTTTTGCGTTATTGGCGCAAATAATATTTTAAGCGCAGCTAACAACGTTACTGCCAACACAGCTACTGATCCTGATCCCAACGCACCTGTCACGTGCGATGGACAGGTTATGAGCCCTGGTGACACCTGCGATCACATTATATCAGGTGCAACATTCCATTACAGCTATGATGAACAACAGAGCTATCAGGCCAGTAATCGTACCAGCGACGCGAAAATCCAATCCAGCGACAGTCAGAAAAATCCTGGATATATCTTGCTTATTGTAGCGCTCTTTGCCGCGCTTTTTGGCCTGGGTCTGCTCAGCCAGGCACGAAAAGTTCGACAAGCATATCGGCAAAGAAATCCCGTCCGATTCTAAAATTGGTATCTTGCCCATAAGAAAAGCGAGATGCCTTTGCCGATTGGCAAAGGCATCTCGCTTTTCTTATGGGCAAGTAGAAGATCTGGCCTACTGGCGCATGGCCTCGATCAAGATTTCCGCGACCTCCGGGCGCGAGAATTCGCGTGGGGGCTTCTGGCCGGCCTGGAGCATCTGGCGCACTTTGGTGCCGCTAAGCGTTATGTGCTGTTCGGGACTGTGCGGGCAGGTTTTGGTGGAAGCCATGGCGTCGCAGACGCGGCAGTAGAAAGCGTGGTCGAAAAACATCGGCGTGATACCCAATTGCGCCGCGTCAAATTCGGCGAAGATGTGGTGCGCGTCATATGTGCCGTAGTAGTTGCCCACCCCGGCGTGGTCGCGCCCGACGATGAAGTGGGAGCAGCCATAATTTTTGCGCATCAGCGCGTGGAAGACGGCCTCGCGCGGACCCGCATAGCGCATGGCAGCGGGCAGAACGCCTAAAGCTACACGATTGCTCGGATAATAGTTCTCCAGCAGGACTTCGTAACAGCGCATACGCACGTCCGCGGGAATGTCGTCGCCCTTGGTGTCGCCAACCAGGGGGTGCAGGTAGAGCCCGTCCACGGTCTCCAGGGCGCACTTTTGAATGTACTCGTGCGCGCGATGGACCGGGTTACGCGTCTGGAAAGCAACGATCCGCTTCCAGCCGCGCTCGGCAAAGAGCGCGCGCGACTGCGTAGGCGTGTAGCGATAACGCGCAAAAACCTGCTCCTGTAACGCGACTACGCGCACCGGTCCACCAAGTAAAACCTCGCCCTGCTGATAGACGACCTTGACACCAGGGTGCTGCTCATCCTCGGTACGATAGACCTTACTGGCCTCCAACTGCTTGTCGTACGAGTAGATCTCCTGGATGGTCAGCACGGCCTGGAGAATACCCTGCGCGTTGACCAGCGCGACCTCCTGGCCTTCTTTCAGGCCCGCAACCTGCTCGATTTGTACAGGCAGGG